>CAVYXS010000096.1:0-18167 GCA_963772205.1 uncultured cyanobacterium | reverse complement strand
CTTTTGACCCTTGACCCTGGTTGATAATTTTTGATTTTTCTCTATTTTATCCGTAATCAAGGAAGTCTTCACAGCCACACTTTCAGTAAATGGCGTTTCCGAGTTGTTAGCGCTACCCTGGGTACAGTATTTGAAACTGTCACAACAATTGCGTTGAGCCAGAATAAAAAGACCAGAATATAGGTAGTTAAGAGTACGTACAATTCAGCAACAGTGTTGTAAAATTTGAGCAATAAATATGCAGCAGAAAAGTGAAAGAAGTATTTTTTATTGACCTTAGATACCGCTGTCCGATGGTACACTCGCGGCTGGATTACAGCTAGCGGACTAATTGCTGTCTATATCAACTGTGGAGGCAATCGCAAATAGTCAGAGCCAAAAAATATCTTCCAGTTACCGAAAACACGTACAAGCGGGTAATAGCAGACGTAGAGTCTGGTGTGACTCAGGACACTCCTTACCAAGCTAACAGTGAGGAACTGGTAAGAGCTTACGACAATTATTTACAAGCCTTTTTTTCTAGAGATTCTACCAAAGTTGAAGCAGCTATTAATATGTTGTCGGAAGTCCTCATCAGTTTTCAAACTTCGACCTAATTTTTTTTGACAAAGTAACACAAGAGCAATATATACACAACTGTAAATTTTGAGATGTGTATTTCATTGGTCTGAAAATCTGTGGCAAAATTCCCATCCACAGATCGGGAATAAGGCGAAGTTTTCCCCTAAATACGGTCTTATCGCTACAACAAAGGCTAAGAAAAATCTGTTTTTATACTGACGAGGAGAAAGTTGTCCAGTATATTCTACATGAAGTGACATTAAACACTTCTTAATAGCCTGCGAATTTACAATTTAGTGTCATGAAATATATGTCCTGGAATACTCTCGCAAAGACTGCTTTAGTTGGGTTCTACACCTATGGCCGTGGTGCTGTATACTTCTCTAAGGATGGAGATGTGTATTATCACTGGGAATCTAGCTTGCCATTGGAAGTTTTATTTTATGACCCAAACACAGAGTTTGTAATTATCAAAGAATGGTTCAACATTGAGACACAAATCACTCACGTTGCTACCATTGTTATGCCTTTAGGTTCTAATGTTATTTTGCTAAACTAAAACACATTTAATTTAGACATAGCGGTTATCTGTTGAGTCCAAGACACTCGTAAGGGCACGGCACTGCCGTGCCCCTACACGCGACGATTGCATCCAACTGAGAAGCGCTATAGAGCTTAGGGTGCGTCACAGAACCCGACAATGGATGTGCTTTTAATATTTTCGGTTTTAGCACCCTACTTATCTAAATTTAATCAAATTATTGTGGGGTGGGTATCTTACCCACCCTAAATTTTTATAATCTGATTTTAGTGATTACCTCATAGCCTGAACATATTATGATGAGGAATACCGCCTTTGGCGAAATCGTTGTTTCATTTAGATATAGCTATGAGTTTAAACCAGAGCCAGAACAAGATTTTTACTGTTATAAAACTTATCTCGATAATTCTGATAGTCAGTGCAATTATTTGGGAATTAGGGAACATTTACGCAACTGTGAATCACCAGAAAATACCCAGTAAGCTCAATTTTATTTTTTGGATAGAACGGTTTGCTCTAATCGCTCATTTACTTGAGGCAATTATAGCAGCTTTCTTGGCACCGGCAAAAGGAAAATATCCAATCCAATATGGTATTTATACTTTTTTTGTTGGTACAGTAGGTTTGTGGGAATTATTTAATGAAACAGCCCAGGATACCCATGTTTAAAAGTTATTGGATTCAACATTTTTACAAACTCTGATGTCCCAATTACCAAAAATTACCGTTGATTTTCAGGATGTAGGCTTCCAAATTAATCGCCGTCCCCTGTTATCTCACTTAAATCTTACCATCTACCAAGGGGAAGCCCTGGTATTACTCGGACGCAGTGGAAGCGGGAAGACCACCACATTAAAATTAATCAATCACCTGCTGATACCCACTCAAGGAAAAGTTTTAGTCAATGGTCGCCCTACGACTGACTGGGATGCAATTAAACTGCGACGACGCATAGGTTATGTTATTCAAGAAACAGGGTTGTTTCCCCACTTTAGTGTTAAAGAAAATGTTGGACTTGTTCCCTCTTTAGAACAGTGGACACAACAGCAAATTGAGGCGCGAGTCAATGAAATGTTAAACTTAGTTGGTTTAGATCCAAAAATATTTGCTCAACGCTATCCCCATCAACTATCTGGTGGTCAACGTCAGCGTGTAGGTGTCGCTAGGGCTTTAGCTGCCGATCCACCAATATTATTGATGGATGAACCTTTTGGCGCACTCGATCCCATCACTCGCTTAGAATTGCAACAACAGTTTCAGCATTTACAAAGACAACTGGGAAAAACCGTTATCTTTGTCACCCACGATATTCAAGAAGCTTTCTTTTTAGGGACGCGAATTGGGTTAATGTATGAAGGAAATTTAGTTGTCTTAGGAACGCGAGAAGAATTCCTCCAATCTCAACATCCAGAAGCACAAGCTTTTATTGCTTGTTTGAATGCTTGGGAAAATCGGTAAAAAGCTTAATATAAGGAGCTACTTTTGTTTTTAATTCAATACGCCCCAGAAATTATTCTCCGCACCGGAGAACACTTGATTTTAGTTGCGATCGCCATGATAGTAGCCATCTCAATTGGAATTCCTCTAGGCATTTTCATCACTCGCCAACCGCAACTCGCAGAACCTATTCTTGGTGTAGCTAATGCCATTCAAACTATTCCTAGTTTAGCTATTTTTGGCTTCTTAATTTCCGTGCCATTTATCGGCGGAATTGGTAAAATTCCCGCCGTTGTCGCATTAACTCTTTATGCTTTGCTTCCCCTAATTCGTAATACTTATATCGGTATTAATAGCGTTGATCCGGCGATTCGAGAAGCAGGAAGAGGGATGGGAATGACGGATTTACAATTGCTATTTCAGGTAGAAATTCCCCTAGCTGTAGGCGTAATTTTGGCGGGAGTTAGGGTAGCAACGGTAATTTCTGTAGGAATTGCAACCATTGGGGCGGCGATTGGCGGTGGTGGGTTAGGGGTGTTTATTTTTCGAGGAATTTCGACAGTAAACAATCAATTAATTCTCGCAGGCGCTATACCTGCAGCTTTGATCGCTTTAAGCGCAGATTTATCCTTGGGATGGTTAGAAAAGCGACTGACACAGCAAACAGATAAAAAAATCAAACTTAATCGTAAATTTGCCGTTATTTTAGGCATATTAACATTACTGATTTTGGGATTAATCACCTTTGCTTATCAACAAACACCACCAACAATTATTATTGGCTCAAAAAATTTCACTGAACAAGTTATTTTAGGAGAATTACTCGCTCAACAAATTGAATCGCATACAAAATTAAAAGTAGATCGCCGTTTTAATTTAGGGGGAACTTTTATCTGTCATGAAGCTGTAAAAGCTGGAAAAATAGCTGGCTATGTGGAATATACGGGAACGGCTTTGACTGCAGTTTTGAAAGAGAAACCTATCACTAATCCTCAATTGGTCTATGATAAAGTCAAGCAAGAATACGACCAGAAATTTAAATTAGCAGTCATGCAGCCTTTAGGATTTAATAATACCTTCGCAATGATTATTAGAGGCGAAGACGCTAAACGCTTGCAAATCAAAACACTTACCGAAGCTGCTAAATATACTCCTCAAATGCAAGCAGGATTTGGCTATGAATTTCTCGAACGACAAGATGGTTATCCAGGGTTAGCTAAAACCTATGGCTTAAAGTTTGCTAATATCAAACAAATGGAATTAGGATTGATGTATCAAGCCTTAAAAGAGAAAAAAGTAGATTTCATTGCAGCCAATTCTACAGATGGCTTGATTCCTGTTTTGAATTTAGTCATTTTAGCAGATGATAAAAAATATTTTCCTCCCTATGAAGCTATCCCTGTATTTAATCAAGCCACGCTGCAAAAGTATCCAGAATTACGTAAAGCGATTAATCAATTAGCTGGTTCAATTTCAACTCAAGAAATGCAAAAAATGAATTATCAAGTAGACAATAAATCCCTTCCTGTTGAACAAGTTGTTAGTGACTGGATTAAATCTCATTGAAAATTGATCTATTTTCGCCACTTACCATCCCATTGTTCCTGGTTCACCTTTAAATGGACCGACAATATCAGAGGTAATCCATCCCCCATAAAAACCACCTGGTTGGGGTATCACTAACTCATCATTTACATAGCAAGCATCCATTAAACTCGGATAAAAAGCATAATATTCTTGAATCGCCACAAAATTATTACTTGGCTGAATATATCGCCAAGCAGCATGAGTCACATACTTATCACCGACACTGATATCATAGTATTGACACAAGCCTTTCCATTCACACCAACTTTTTTTCGGCGTTGCTATCAAATGTTCTAACTTAATATCTTCCGAGGGGATGTAATATCCAGGAGGATGGCTAGTTTCTAATACTCTTTTAGCTTTATTTGTTTCTGCCAAGACAATATCATTAAAAATCACCCTAATCTGTTTATTGGTGTCTTGTAAAATGGCTGGACGTGGGTAATCCCAAACTGATTCTTGACCTGATTTTGGTGAGATTGGATTTGGTTTCATCGCCTTAATAAATCATTTATTTTAATCACTTCTATTTTCTAATTGCAATTCTAAAACCACGGTGATGATTGACTTCCACAAGCCAATCATCAGCCACCGGATAGTTAGTTATTAACTAGCGCTGAATGTTCCCCGCTATAGTTAGTAAATTCAGTCTTTGCTCTGCGAATCTTAGATAGACGAATTTGCCAATCGGAAACCTGCTCGTAGGTAAGGTGATGAGTATTGCAAGTCGGTGTCCATAGCCCTCCCCAAACACAAGAATCTTCAAACTGTAACAAACCTAACTTGCGTAAGTTTTGGGATTGGGGAGTTCCTGGCAAGGGGGCTATGCTATACACAGCAATCTGAAATTCCAATTCAGGGTTAATCTCTACGAGTTCATCCACGAGTCCTGAGATCGCTTCCTCAAGATGTAACAAGCTATCATTGTCATCATCTGGTAGTCCGATAATAATGCCATAAGCAATAACAGGTATACCAGTTCTGACGACAGATTTCATCAACGTACAATGCTCTTGCCACGGCAACAACTTACTGTATGATTCTCGCCCAAAAACGGGGCGTTCAGCAGGGATATAAGCTAAAGGACAACCTACTTTGCCATCCCAGCCAAACAGTGCTTGAATAATTTCTTCGTCAGGGCTGAGATCGGTATTGTCGTAGTTGCGTCCATGTCCCACCGTGGCTTTCCGCAGTTCTAAACCATTCGGCCACATGAGAGCTATTCCCATCTCCCTCGCCCCATTGGTAATTTCGAGGATCTCTTCTCGTCCCCCAGGAAAAAGTCCACGGGCGAGGAATTGATCGGAACCGATATTGATCGAAACAGCCCCCGCCTCTTTCTGAATAGCCAGCCATTTGAGGGCGGTTGCTGGGGTCATTCTGCGATAACCTGTGCCGTAGGTGGGTGTCATGCAAAAATCGCAAGTGCGATCGCAACCAATGTCAGCCACTAATGAACCAATCGGCACAACTCCCTGTACATTTGGTAGCATCCCTAAACATTCCCTAGCCACATCTACAGATGGTAGCGCCCAATCTTCTGGACTTTTAGCTTTAGTCTTCCTAGCAAATTGTCTGCCATCTGCGAGAATTACCCCCGTGAGTTCTTCCCGTGGGGTTTTTCCGAGTACATAGTCGAGAATAGCCCAATTAGCTGCACCAGATTTATCCTGAACGACTGCTGCGGCACCAGCTTTCAAGTAGTGGTGGGGTTCAGCGACAGCATCCGATCCCCCAACGACAATGGGACGACCACCTTTGGCAAGATGCTCAACAATCATACAGCTTACTTGACGATCTTGGGAGAAATTAACTGTAATTCCCCAGGCATCATAAGCGTGGGGGTCGAGAGCGAAAATTTCGCCACCTACATAAGTTTTCCGCAAGATCATCCCTTTCCAGAAAATCTGCCCAAATTCTTGACTATAATCCCCATCTCTGAGGTTCACCAATCGCGCATCAAATCCCCCGGCAAGCAAGTCAGCGAGCAAAACTTGCTTGCTGATTAATGAACGATGTCTATATAAAGAAGTCCAATTATTGCCTTCTGCATCGTATAGTCCCGTTGCTGGAACCTCAATCAGTCCAATTGTGGGATAGTGGTTATGTACCATAGCGAACCTGATGTTTTTTCTAGAGGTTTTATTTTCAAATTTAATTTGATTTAAATCAAATTAAATTTTCTGACTTATTTATGGTTTCGCACGATTCTAAAACCAGCGTGCTGGTAAAAATTGGGACGAAACCAGTTGCGGTAATATTTTAAAGCTTCTGTCCCATTAGTTATCCAACATCCCCCTAACATCATGTAATGTTTTGTATCAAAAAAGATGGCAGAATTGTCTGCATAAAGAAAATGAGGTTGATATCGTGGAAGGGGGTTTAAATTATCACTCAACCATTCCCACACATTCCCCCGCAAATCGTATAATCCAGAGTGACTTTTGGCGGTTTCTAACATCCCAACGGGAGTAGGTGAGCCAAATTTTAAATTGAGATTGTAATTATCTACATTTTCTGCTAAACCATTACTGTAGGTGGCTAAATTGTACTCGGCTTCGCTCATTAAACGAGTATCTTTACCTTGCCAACGACAGTAAGCCATTGCTTCATAATGATTGACTTCCACAGGCCAATCTAGGGGTAAATCTATCTCATCAAACATGGCTCGATATTTATAGCTACCATTTTCATGTAGCCAAAATTTGGGACTTTGAATGTTATATTGAGTTTTCCAATGCCAAGATTCTGCATCCCAATAATCTTGATTTTCGTAACCACCAGCCTTGACAAAATAGAGAAATTCAGCATTGGTAATGAGATATTTACTAGCAAAAAAAGGTGCAACTTCAACAGTGCTTGAGCCATATTCAATATCCCATCCATACGTCGAATTATCATAGGGTTTCCCCAATCTGACTACCCCACCAGCCACTTCTATCATTTCATTATGAGATGTGTAACCATTAGAAGGGGCATATTTCCAGTTTTCGGGACGTTTTACTCTCTCCACAGGCAGTTGGCGAATTAACATCGAAGAAGTTTCAATGTGAATACGCTGGTGTTCAATCGCCATCATTAACGCCCATAGCGGATGATTTTGATGAATTGGTAGAGTAATTTTTGTTTTCTGAATTAGTTCAGAAATAACTTGATAGGCTTTTTCTCGATACTCCCAAACCTGTGCTACCTGTGTCCATTTGAGATGGGCAATTATATCCTTAAGTTCCTCTGGTTTTTCTGGATCTACTCCAATTTCAAACAGAATTTCATAGTCGGGATTCAAGCGTTGTGTCAATAATTCAACGCGGATTAATTTATTAATGTAGAAAACCGCTGAATGTCCCAGATAAAAAATTAAAATGTTTCTCAAAGGGTCGGGATTAAGGTAAAATGTATCTTCCCCAACTAAACTTTTCATCAGCCTGTCTTCCAGTTGCCAAGCATTCTGAAAATAATCGAGAATTATTCGGTTATTGCAATTATCAAGTTGTGGAGGATAACTAGATTGTAGATGATTCATGAGCTAAATGAATTGGCGTTTTTAAAGGATGGAACAGACGCAATTATGTAAAGTGTATCACTGATCTCTGTTATTGGCTCACCCTGCAAAATAGCGTCTGTACTTGGAATTTATCGATATGTTTCTCTAGAAGGAAGCCAAATTTAAATTTGGCAAATAATTAATCCAAACCACTGATTTGGATCTGTCCAAATTTTCAATTTTTTCAGCCCATGTGTCTCAAGTTCTTGTTGGAGAATTGCTAAATCAAACTTGCGAGAGATTTCTGTGAGAATGCTTTCTCCCACCTCAAAGAAAACTTTTAAATTTAGTAGATCCAAAGAAACGCAATGACGCTCTTGACAATGGAGATACATCTCTATCTGAGTATCTACTTCATTATAAATCGCTTGATGAGTGAATAAATTGATATCAAAATTGCCTTGAAAACGCCAATTTAAATGTGATAGCATATTCAAATTAAAAGCAGCCGTAACTCCTTGACTATCGTTATAGGCTGCTTCTAAAATTTCTTTGGGTTTTTGTAAATCAATGCCAAGTAAAAAATAATCGCCTGGTTTTAAAGTCTGAGCAATTTGACTGAAAAACCTATGACACTCTTGGCGTGTAAAATTTCCGATGCTACTTCCCAAGAAAAAAATCATCCGCGATGTCGCCGAGGTTGATTTTAGTTTTGTCAAGGCTTGTTCGTAAGTTCCTATTAAGCCTTCAATCGACAAATCAGGATATTGTTGTTGTAGCTGTAGCGCACTATTTTTGAGAATTCCCGCGCTAACATCAATCGGTATATATTTACAATCACCGAGGATTTTTTGGTAAGCATCTAATAAAAAACGGGTTTTAGTAGAACTACCACTGCCTAATTCTATCAGTTCACAAGCACCTGTTATCTGAGCAATTTCATTTGCACATTGACTCAAAATTGATGCTTCGGTTCGTGTCGGATAATATTCGGGTAATTCACAGATTTTTTCAAATAGTTCCGAGCCACGATCATCATAAAAATACTTTGCTGGTAAACTCTTTGGTGTTTGGGTTAATCCTTGAATGACATCAACCCCATCATTATTGAGAGTTTGATGATGTTGATTAACCTTTGTTAAAGATGTAATTAACATATTTTTCTTCTGTTCTGTATTTGATGTTTCCAGATAGCAAACGTAATTCCTCAGGTTAATACTTTTTGCTGAGAAATAAACAAGCACTTTATAAAATAAACATAAAATTTAGAGAATTTTGAGAAAAGTTTAGAAAAATTTTTCTCAAAACTATATTAATAGCATAATGTGTCAGACCTTATGCTTACGATCTCCATCTAGAAGCGATCGCACAGCCTTGGAGCCAGGAGTAGCAAGCGATCGCTTGCTGATGTCCCCAATAAAACTCAACCCTCAATACCCAATGCAAATACTTGATCGATTTTTTATAAATGCAGTAGGATAAGTGAAACAACCGTTTTTCTATCGGATTAGTGTAGTATAAATAGATTGTTCGTCTAAGGGTTTGCTTAACTGCTACAAGGAGTTTGCAACCCCGATGAATCACTAATTAACATTGCAAGTATGGACAATTCATATTTGCACACTCAAACAGATATCAACGAGGAAATCCATCAAAATGACGGAGAAACTTGCAGACACCCAATATCCTGTTCATGACTTCATTCGCAGTCGCTGGAGTCCTAGAGCTTTTAGCGATCGCCTGGTTGAGCAAGATAAATTACTTTCCCTGCTAGAAGCAGCTCGCTGAGCGCCTTCTTCCTACAACCATCAGCCGTGGAGTTTTATCGTTGCAACTAAAGAAGACCCAACACAATATAATCGGCTACTCAGTACCTTAGTTGAGTTCAATCAAGGATGGGCAAAAAACGCGCCAGTGTTGATATTGGCTATTGCTAAAGTCCGTACTGACGATTGTAACACAAATCGCCACGCCTTTCACGATGTGGGACTGGCGTTAGAAAACCTGATTCTTCAAGCTACTTCATTTGGGTTATTTGCCCATCAGATAGCGGGATTTAATGCAGATAAAGCGAGGGAATTATACCAGATTCCCGAAGACTATGAACCGGCGACTGCAGTGACAATTGGCTATCCAGGCGATCCGCAGAGCCTCCCCGATGGGCTACGGGAGCGGGAACTGGCGCCCCGTGTCCGCAAGCCTTTAAAGGAATTTGTGTTTAGTGGACAATGGGGAACCGTCTCACCCTTGTTAACAGACTAAAACGTTTGTAGTTGCGCTTTAGCGCTAAAGCGCAGCTACAAGAGTGAAAGCATTTAGGAACTGACAAATAAAAAAAACATCCAACTTTTCCTGTGGGGTGGGCGTCTCGCCCGCCTGTGGCCAAGGGCGGACAAGATGTCCACCCCAAAAGATGGAATAATTTATTTCTTGGTAATGGTAATCCCTAACCCATACTTTAGACTACATTGCGATTCCGAGGAAACCCAGGCAACTCAGGAGCAATATAAGCCCAAGATACTGCAGAATCAGTCCAGATTTGATCCATCGGTTTAACCCACTCTGGATGATCTAGACTTCCGGCTTTGAGCCAGACGAACTGCGGCTTCGCTGGTGCTTTTGTAAACAGGGGTGAACCGCATTCCGGGCAGAATTCGCGAGTAATGGCGTTACCGCTGTCCCCAGTTTTGGTATAAGTCTTAACTTTTCCAGCCACGACACTGAGCGCCGCTGATTGAAGACGCACCCCCACATTAAAAGCGCTACCTGTGGTCTTTCTACAGTCTCGACAATGGCAATAATTCGCCTGTCCTAGCTCTCCCTTGTACTCATATCGCACATAGCCGCAGAGACACCCTCCTGTAAGGAGTTCTGTCATACTTTTATACACAGAATCAGCATGGTTTGTAGTCATATCAATTCAAATAATCTTTGCAATACATATATTCTTTGTAGGGGCGCAGCAGTAATCATTTGAGAAATGCTGTGCCCCTACCTATCTGTCGTATTTTTGTTTCAAATTGGCATAAGCACTAAAGTGCTGACTACGGAATTATTTCTTTAACTCACCCCATGCTGCTTAAACCAAGCTTGAAGCCGTTCCCAACCATCCTTAGCTTCTTTTTCGCGATAGGAGGGGCGATAATCGGCAAAGAAGGCGTGGGGCGCATCGGGGTAAACAATGATTTCCGATTTACTATGACTGGACTTGAGTTTTTCCCGGATCTGTTCCACAGTGTTTAGAGGGATACCTGTATCTTGACCACCATAGAGTCCGAGAACTGGGACTGTCAACTTAGAAGCAATATCGATGGGATGCTTGGGCTGAAGTTCGGTAGCATCGCCTACTAAGCGTCCGTACCACGCCACACCTGCTTTTACTTTGGGATTGTGTGCCGCATACAACCAAGTAATCCGACCACCCCAGCAAAAACCCGTAATCCCTAATTTATCAGGATTACCCTTAGCTGACTTCACAGCCCAATCTACTGTTGCATCTAAATCTGATAACACTTGAGCATCGGGCACTTTCGCTACAATCGGGCGAATTTCGTCAATATTGGTTAACTTGGAGACATCACCTTGACGGATAAATAATTCCGGTGCGATCGCTAAATATCCCAACTTAGCAAAGCGACGGGCGACATCTTGAATGTGTTCATGTACACCAAATATTTCCTGAATTACCAAGACAATCGGGAAATTTTCACCTGTAGCCGGCTGCGCTCTATAGGCAGGAATTTCGCCATCTTTGACAGGTATTTTTACCACACCTGCAACCAATCCCTGAGTATCAGTTGTAATAGATTGGGCAGAAATAGGTTGCACCGCCAGAGCAAAACCGGTTGTCAAAGCGGCAGTGGTAATAAATTCACGGCGTGTTATTTCTTTGATCATGGTTGTTCAGTGCTGAGTGTTGAGTGTTGAGTCAAAAATACTAGTAATTAGTAGTCTGCCAGAGAAAAAATGCTGGGTATGTAGTCAGCGATTTATCGCTTTTTTAGGACTAAAGTCCTAACTACAAACACAAGCATTATTCCTTTGGTGAACTACTAGTGGTCTATCGCATTAATTATGATAGTTACGTAGTGAGCCATTTATCGCTCATTAAAGCACTAAAGTGCTTACTACATACCCCTCAAAATTAATGACACAGACTACTAGTTCCTAGTCCCTTTATGATGATAAATCATACTTTTGATACGGCTGCCTTCTCGTATTTATCAGGAGCGCCAGAGAAGACAAATAATTGTTGATCTTTGGGTAAAGTTGCGCTTTCACCGAGATAACGATGAATACCTATTCCCATATCGCCGGTGAGAGTCAGGCGAAATTCTACTTCCTCAAATTCGGCTTTCTGGAAAACTTGGCGAACGGTGTCAGAGTGAGCGGTACCATGAGAGATGACCGCGAGTCCAGATGGCGAAGGCGCCTTTTTTAGCCAGGAACGGAAGGTTTCCAATTAAGCGTTTGAGTTCAGCCTCATTCTCTAAATTGCCGAAGATACCACAGACAATTACTATATCTGCTGGCACTGCACCTATATAATTAGAGGAATTAGTCGCATCACCATTAATAAACTCTAATTGCTCTGAAAAACCTGCGGCAGCGATCGCATTTTGTCCCTGTGTTACCAAGTTTGGATTTAATTCCACCAGTCTTGCAGACACATCCTTGGCGCGGGGGTGACTTGTTAAGGTTCCTAGTAAATCCCGTCCATCACCTGCACACAAACTGACTACACGAATTATCCCCGGTGCCGACGCATCAAGCGCACGCCCAATGTATTCGCGCACGATTTGCAGTCGCTGCTGTAATCTGGAATCATTATTATACAAGTCGTGCCATTCAAACCAATCTTTAGGCATAATCAAAAATTCCCTGATAATTTAAACTTGTACGTTGAGGTACGTAGTGAGTGATTTTGATGGTTTGTAGTCAGCACTTTAGTGCTTCTAATATCAGCACTAAAGTGCTGACTACGAAATTTATTTACCCATCAATTCAAAGTACTAATGCCCACATAACTCGCAAAGGTTATCTATGTATGACCCTTGGAGGGTCTTTTTGATGTATTTGCCACAAACTCCAATGAAATACTGTTTATCGACCAAGATAACGGTGATTCACAAAGCAGTATTACACGACCATAGAGAAAATTCAAGTCTTTCGCTAATAAAATATACGTTTACCTAAATTTATGCATACCAAATTGTTAGTTAATCTAAATATATCAATAGAAACAGCCATTGCACTCTAAAATTTGCCTGAATACATAAAAGAGTCATTTTAGCAACTACTCAATGGTTGAATTAAAAACCAGCAATTTTGATTGCCGGGATGGCGATCGCACTTGTGGGATATCTGTCATAGCTGTTCCTACGCCATATAAGCGTAATCTCTTGACTGAGAACTAAGCCCTGAACAGGTGACTTGTAAAATCAAATCTCTCTTAGCTCACACTATATAAAGATTGCATAGTTAAACACAAAAAATTTGTCAAAAAATCATGAATTTTTTGTGAATTACTCAGTATTTACCGCTTTTGATGATTCAATGTAAAAAACTCCATCCTCTTGCAGGTGGAGTTTTTGTTAATTATAATCAGTGATGTTTCGTAGAAAACCACAATAAATAATACCTGGATTAAATAACCATGAAAAAAGAATTTATAGCGACTGGATTTGTTCTCTTCTCCTTTATGTTGCCGCTAAAAGCTTCCGCTGCACCATTTAGCGCCATCTATGTATTTAGTGACAGTCTATCTGATCAGGGTAATATTTTTAATATTACTGGAGGGTCTGTGAATCCGACAAAAGCTATTCCCCCAAGTCCACCATACTTCAACGGGCGTTTTTCTAATGGTCCTCTGTGGGTGGATTATTTGGGACAAAATCTAGGATTAAAGCCTACTCTATTAACTAATTTAAATAATCAAACTATTCCTAGCCAAGGCATTAATTATGCTCAGGGTGGTGCTTATTCGGGTATAGGTAACGCTCTCAACTCTAATCCCAATTTGCTGGGAGTGTTACAGCAAGTTCAATTGTTTATCAGTACCTTAGCTAGTCAGCCGCTTGACCCCAAGGCGCTCTATATTGTCTGGGGAGGAGGGAATGATTACCTGTTTCCCCAACCCAACAATACTACTCAGCCCAAGCCATTCGAGAATATATTGCAGTCAGTAAACCTTCTAGCTACAGCCGGTGCTAAAAATATCGTGGTGTTTAATTTGCCCGATTTAGGAAAAATACCCGCAGCTAATATAGATAATCGCAATCCGATCAGCCTGAGCCAATCAACTATTGAATTTAACTCAGCTTTAGCAGCAGGTTTAAGGAATTTGAGACAAAATCGTCAACTGAAGATTGTATCTATTGATATTAATTCTTTCGTGAAACAGATAACTACAAACAAGAAAGAATTCGGTATAAAAAATATTACTGATGCTTGTTTAAACATCACTACTCAAACTATTTGTCCTGACCCCAATAAGTATTTTTATTGGGATGATGTCCACCCAACCACCACTATTAGTAAGTTAGTAGCAGAGAAAGTCCTAGGGGAAATTAGGGTAAGAATTGACTACAATGGAATTGATACTACGATCAAGAAAAACAGTAACCCAAAAAGTTATGCGATGCCAACGACTGGCGTAGCCATCACTAAAAATAGTGGTAGTTGAACTATTGGTCCACACATAATAATGTGCCATTTGTAAAGTGCGTAAGCCCTAGGATTTATGACTCAGGAGCAATGGACTGCAGTTGACCACTACATCGCTAATCTGCTAGTACCGTCTGACCCCGCACTGGATGGGGCGCTCCAAGCCAGCGCCGCTGCTGGACTACCGCCGCACAATGTTTCACCGAACCAGGGGAAACTACTGCAGATGTTAGCACAGATCCAAAGGGCACGCACTATTCTAGAAATTGGCACTTTGGGCGGTTACAGCACAATCTGGCTGGCACGATCTCTACCTATCGGCGGCCGTCTGATTACACTGGAGGCTGATCCAAAACACGCGGAAGTCGCCAGCGCCAACATTGCACGCGCTGGATCAATCCGATGTCGTTGAAGTGCGCCTTGGACGGGCGGTGGATACCCTAGCACAACTCGTATCTGAGAATCGCGAGCCATTTGACTTAATCTTTATTGATGCTGATAAGCCAAGCAATCCAGATTACTTCGCTTGGGCGCTCAAACTCTCCCGTCAGGGCACCCTAATTATTGCCGATAATGTCGTGCGTAACGGAGCAGTAATTGATGCCGACAGCAGCGATCGCAGCGTCCAAGGGGTGCGCCGCTTCAACGAGCTGCTCGCCGAGTCGCGCCATGTGAACGCCACGGCAATTCAGACCGTGGGTAGCAAAGGTTACGACGGCTTCGCGATCGCTCTTGTCACTAGTTCCGAGGAGCGGTACAGTCCTTAAAAATACGACACTACGAAACCTTCAAAGTTAACTTACCAGAGTAATAGAAGCGTCGGCGCTACTACTTTGTCTGATTCTTTAACAAAATACAAAATCAAGATTAAATCAGGCAAAATAGTGACCCATAATTCAGATTTATCTTGACCACGAACAGAAAATTATTAGCGAGGGTTGCTACTGTATTCCCTCAAGATTCTAGCTTTTTCTCCCAGAATGGCTGGTATTTAATGTTGTGGATTAAGTTTAAATTTGAATGGTTGTAGATGAACATAGGAATAATCGAGCCTTACAGTAACGGATTTTTAGAAGTTTTACCAGAGGGTGAAAGCAGCGACTATTGGCAAATTGCAGCCGTACATATCAATGGTCAAGCCTATTGTCCCACTCCTCGGCTTTATCGTTCAGAGCAACTGGCATTAAAAAAAGCTGCACAAATTTATGACTGGATTGCTGAAAACGAGCCAACAATCACTAATGAAAGTTGCTACTCCTCTCAATTAAAACTCATCCTCTGGCAACAATCAAAAGTATCTTAGAAATTTGCAAATCCTACCCATTCAAGAGGTGGGATTATTCTTTTATTCCCTTTAATTGGGGTTCAAGTTTCCGCACTGCGAACCAGGAATTTGGCAATTTCATCTGGAGAATGAGCAATCAAATCAGCACCATGAGTCTGCAATTCTTCCTCAGTTCCATAGCCATAGGTAACACCAATAGCAGTCAAATGATTGTGCTTGGCTCCAATCATGTCGTGTTGCCGATCGCCTACCATCACCACACTAGATGGTGATAAATTTTCCGTAACTAAAATGTGACGAATTAAGTCCCCTTTTACACTGCGAGTTCCATCAATTTCACTACCATAAACACCATCAAAAAGCAACGATAAGCCAAAATGTTCAACAATGGGTATGGCATAAATATGTGGTTTTGAAGTTGCCACAAAGGTTTGATAACCAGCATTGCGAATGGCTGTAAGGGTTTCTATAATTTGGGGATAAAGGGAATTCTCAAATAATCCAATTGTGGAAAAGCGACGACGATACAGTGCGATCGCTTCTTCAATCACATCATTATTTGAGGTATTCAATAGCTGGGAAAAACTCTCTTGAATTGGCGGGCCGATACACCAGTGCAATTCCACAGCATCCGGCGGTTGATGACCGAGTTCAACTAGGGCATACTGAATACAACGAGTAATGCCTAATTGAGGATCTGTCAAAGTACCATCTAAATCAAAAAGGATAGCTCTGGGATGCATATTTAAATTCAGAATTCATAATTTATAATTGACGACAGTTTTTAACTCTTAATTTTGAGCGATTTCACAAAACCTTCTCCACTCAACAACGCGATTCCTAATGTGACAACACCAATCCCTAGAGTTTGAATTAAATTTAAAGTTTCGCTAATTGTTGCCCATGCGATTAGCGCCGTCAATGCTGGACTACTAGAGCCGACGATAGAGGCGGTAGTTGCGCCAATCTGGCGAATTCCCAAGTTATTGAGAGTGTGCCCAATAAAACTGATAACACCCGAAAAAATACTGGCAATCCACATAGGCGTCCAATCGAGTTGGGTGCTAGAAGGTGGAAAAAACAGTAAGCTAAGACCAGAAAGCAGTAGGGTAGAGGTAAAACTAATCCAGGTAAAGGGAACTGGATGGAATTTTTCTAAACATTTTTGAGCGATGACGCCATAGAAGGCGTAAACAATTCCCGAACCAACACTGGCGAAAATGCCAATAGCAATAGCCTGACTGTTGTAGGTGGTAGAAGATTGGGGAATTGTGAGAACGCCGCCTAGCAGAATAATACCCATCACCAGCCAACGGAAAATTGTGGGGCGATCGCCAAAAAACTTCCAAGCCAGCAGCGCCGTAAATACAGGATAGGTAAAAAAGAGGGTCATGGCAATTCCTGTGGGAATTAACCCAATAGCAATGTAGAGTGCGGCAATATACACAAACATCAGCACTCCACAGCCAAGTGCTTGGATTAAAACATCCCAGCGTTGGCGCGTGAACAATTCTTGAAATTCTTTACCCGCAGATGGATATAGTTTAAATGCTAAACCTGCCATCAGTGGAACTACTAGCAGCATTCGCATAAACATCAGCAAGAATGAATTTTGCAAATCTGGTTTAACGTATCCACCGAGTAAAAATAAACCCAGTACGAGATGTTCTGAAAACAAAACTCGGACAGTTACGTTATGAAACGCCAACACAAAGGAGGATAGAAGAACGGTGAAGATGCCCAACACGTTAAAAAGGTTGTTTGAACCCTGATTGTATTGCCAAAACTACTGGACTAACGAACTAGATGAAGTTTGAGTTTTTAAGACTTCACCAAGTTGGCGATAGTCCAAGATTACAGCTATATTTCAAATAAATATATCACGTTATAGGGTGCGTCATCAGCGATAAAACCTGGAAATACCCAGAAATTATTCCTACTGACGCACCCTACTAACCTAATTTCAGCAACACCGCTTAATTTGTGATATTCAAATCATTATATTTGCTCAAGTATTTTTTTTAGCAATATGAAAAGCTGAGATATATGAAAGCTGAAGACTCCCGCCAAATTCATTTTGTATAACGGTTTTTAATCCCTTAAATAATGATTCTTTGGTATTGGCATCTAACTTAAGGTAAGGAGAGTACGTATTCAAAAGCATTAAATATTCATCAACAGTGTAGGTCAATTCCGAGAGAATTTGTCCACCTATTAAATCTTTAAAATGCCCAGAATCGATGACTATCTCTCCTAATTTTTGCAAAATTTCTGCTTGTGTTTGTATGCTCTCATATCGATTAAGAGAGGGAGCATGTACTTGATAAACTTCAGATAAGCGTTGGTACACGTCATAACTCGGTTGAAGCTCTTTGTTCCACAATAAAATTAGGTAGCCGTTATCTTTTAGAGCATTTGCGGCTTTTGGGTATCCTACTTGCGGCGATATCCAATGAAAAGAACTCGCGGCTAAAACGGCATCAAATTTTAGAGGTTCTAGCTTCCATTCTTCAAAAGATGTGTTCTGAATCTCTACATGAGGATATGGCTGACAATTGTGTTGAGCTAACTGAAAAAAATCTGGGTTGGGTTCCAAACAAATCATT
>CAVYXS010000095.1:0-7239 GCA_963772205.1 uncultured cyanobacterium | reverse complement strand
CAACCTTAAAGCCATTACTTGAACGATATTGCTTGATCAACAAACCAAAGCAATTTTTTCTCTTTCCCGGTAGCGATCCAGAGCAAGCGATTCAATTTCAAAGTGTTGATGATGCATTGCGCCGCGCAATTATCAAATCTGGACTAGAAAACAAGGGGTACAGCTGCCACAGCTTTCGGCGCAGTGCAATTACTAGGATGGCTGCAGCCGGAATTGGGACGCCCGTGATCCGGATAATCTCCGGGCATAAATCCTTAAGCAGCCTACAGCGGTATATCGAAGTTTCAGATCAACAGCTAAAGGGGGCGATAGGCACATTATGAAATTATCGCTGACGATTAAGACCCAATTGGCAATGCTGCTGGTGTACCACGATAACTACACCTGCTTGCAGTTCCTCCAAAAAATCAGAGAAATCCTCAACTACATAGAATCTTCATGTCCGGTTGAGTAGTTCTACTGTAGTGGATTTGCTTTAAAGCACTAGAATTTACTGAGATAAAGTAGTAATGATGTAACAAACATGTCCGCGAGAGTGTGGTTGAGGTTGTTCCGACTCCTGATCAGCAGTGTTACCAAAAGAAGAACCAAGATTGAAGTTGCGATCGCACTCCATAAAATCGCTTGTCAGGCTTGGGAGGATGCCGAGTTGTGGCATCGTGGATCTGGTAGAATCAACTCGGCTGTGCTAGAAGGTGTAGCAGATAGTGAATTAACCAAAAAGCGTGCAGATGCATCAACCGCAAAACACCTGCACGCATTGCGCCCAGAATATGCAAAACTTGGTTTTGGTGTTAGTTGGTCAATCAAACTTAGAGTGAATTCCATCCTCGCTGGGATAGTAAAATATAATGTAATCATCCACAACAAAACCGCGCAAATTCGGTACAAGTCTTCCGTAACTTTTACCGATATTGGGGAAACCTGCTACTAACTTACACTTGTTACGAATATCATCAAAAAGCTTACTAGCTGCTTTTGGGTGACTGCGAGCAATATATTCACAGATTTCATCTAAATCTTGAATGGCTTCATCTGAAAATGAATAACTACTCATTGTTCAGATTCTTCAGCGATTTGGCGAATTTTTTCTTGAAATCTAGCAAAAACAACTTCGCCATCAGTTACTTGTCCTTTAGCGATTTGTTCAGTTCCCACAGCAATTTTTTGGCGTAATTCTTCAATTCGCCGTTCTCTTTCAAGGAGCAACTTAAAAGCTTCATTTATCACATCCTCTGCACTAGTAAATCTACCACTTGCAAGTTGCGCTTGAATAAATTGCTCGATTTCTGGTTTAATTGTGATCTTCATAACTTTTACCTCAGCTTAAAAAATGATGCCTTAACTTTGTTCTAACAGCATCGCCACATTCTCTGCAATATGCCCCATGCCCCATACCCCATGACGCCACATGCTTTCCGACGCAAGGCGACAGGAACGCAGTGGCTCCCCCATGCCCATTTTCTGACGGCTACTTATTTTTTTCCAAAGATTGCAGCAATTGAATGACATAAGAGTCAAATTCTGCGCTGCGTCTTTGTACAGATTCAATTATTGGGGGGCTATCAGGAAAATTGATGACATATTTACCTATTTGAATACCCAAAGGTCTTAAATGTCCACCTGTTAAATTATCCCGCAAATCTTGAGGTGGTTTTTCTAAATTTTGAATAAACCACTCAACGGTTGTTTTGGCAATAGTATCTGATTTAAATGATACTAAACCTAAGAGATTAAATAGTTTGCTATATTTGATTAAAGCAAAGGTTTCTTCAGGACTTGGTTTCACCCCAAAACCTAGAGTGTCAATGATATCGGCGAAAAATTTCGGCTTAATTGCACTGGAAGTACCAGTATTATCAGGAGCTAATAATATAGATGGCTGTCCTTTAATAAATATGCTTTTAACTTTGACATCGACTTGCTTGTTGGCATATTTAGAAACATCATATTTTATAAGTTTTTTTGCTGTATCAACTTTTTGCCTGAGTTCAGCCATCAAATTGAGAATCTCTGTAACGATACTTTGAATCTTGCGCTCATTTTTTTCTTTGTCTGATGGCTTTGATGTCTCTAATACTAGATGGCGAATAAATGCTTCTAGCTTTTGAGGTTCTTGTGGTAGAGATGTAAATCCTTCTAATAAGGAAATGTATTTACAACCAATACTATGACCCATCCAAGAGAAGTTTTGATCATCGAGATAGGCTTGATAATCATAACCTGCCCAGATGGCTTTTTTGACAAGCTCTGGCAAGATTTCATATTGTTCTTTGATGAGGAAACCAGCTTCTCGATAATGGTCAAAAGTAAAATTAAACGGCAACAGAATAATTGTATAACCTTGCTCGAATAAACGCTGCAGTAGATAACGATAAAAAAACATGGGGGCAAAAGTTCCAAAAAAAGCCCCGCCAATAAATTGAATTACTCCTTTAGGTTGTGGATGTAGCGCTACCCAACTGTGAGATACTGGTTGAAATTTTAGTTTGCTATTCATCTTCTTTCTCCATGATTTAGTGACATGACAAATTAGGGCGATTCTAAAAATTTAGAACACCATCTTGAAATAGAAAATCAGCAACTATTAAAATTGCTGAAAATCTGATTTTTTAGCAGTTTATCGCTGAAAAATCGCAATGATTACCTTAATTGGTTGTCATCTACTACATGAAAATATCTGCCGATTCCTAAAATTCGTGACAGATTGTCTCAAAATGAATTACCTATGCGGCGATCGCTTCAGATTTTACCTTGGCTTCTGCTGCGAGAAACTCGGCTACTTGAGCTTCAATTTCATCTCTGACAATCTGGCGATACTCCAAGAAATGCTCAATTTGAGCACAAACAGATAAATAGCTACTCACACCACCGGGATTATACTTATACATATTCCAGAGGTTGCGCCAGAATTGCCAACGTGTCTGGCGTAACACACCCTGACGCCAGCAGATAGTCAGCAATGCTTTAATTACCGTCCAATTCAATGGTTTTTTAGCACCTTTCCCCTTTTTGGGATAAGTGGCTTCGCCTAAAATCCGGTAGTGACGGTAGGCGCGATCCAAAAATCGGGATGGTTCATACAGTTCCCAGAACGCCTCGACATATTCATGGGCGATATCTTCTAATGGTCGAGTAGGAACAAAATTCATCAACGTAGTTTGGTTGATATTTGCAGATTTATCCCGGAGTCTTTCTTCCTTAATTAATCGATGCCAGAGGGCTGTATCAGGCAGCGCTTGCAGCATACTAAATAAAGCTGTGGGAATGGCGGTTTGCTCCACAAACTTGACAATTCTGGCTCCTGCTCCTGGTTTTTCGCCATCGAAGCCGATAATAAAACCCGCCATGACTCGCAACCCTGAGCGGGTAATGATATGTACAGCCTCACTCAGGGAATCTCTGGTATTTTGGAATTTCTGAGTCAAAGTCAAGCTGGCTTCGTCAGGGGTTTCAATACCGAGGAAAACAGCCCCAAAATTACACACTACCATCAAATCCATCAATTCTTGATCTTGAGCTAAATCAACAGAAGCCTCGGTAGCAAAAGAAAAAGGATATTGATGTGATACCATCCAGGGTTGGAGTTGTTTCAAAAATAATTTGACGTTACGCTTATTACCGATAAAGTTGTCATCCACCATAAAAATGCTGCGGCGCCAACCCAATTGATAAAGATAATCGAGTTCTGCTAAGAGTTGGGCGGGGTTTTTGGTGCGGGGTTTGCGCCCATAGAGGACAATAATGTCACAAAATTCGCATTGGAAAGGACAACCACGAGAAAATTGCACCGACATTTCGGAATAAGCGTCAAGTTCTAGCAGATCAAAGCGGGGAATTGGCGTATGGCTAACATCAGGTTTTTCACCACCAGAGCGAAAGATTCCTGTAGATTCGCCTTGGGCGATCGCTTCGACAAATAATGGTAAAGTGATTTCCCCTTCATCTAAAATCAAGTAGTCTGTACCAACTTCCGTTACTTCGTGAGGTAAGGCTGTGGATAAGGCCCCCACTGCGACACGCTTACCTCGGCGCTTGGCTTCACTAATTTGAGAGAGCAAATCCTCTTTTTGTACAATCATCGCCGACAGAATCACCAAATCAGCCCAAGCCCATTCTGCTTCTGTTACCTGACGTACGTTGCGATCTACTAGTTTAAATTGCCATTCTTGGGGCAAAATCGCCGCTACAGTTACCAAACCCAACGGTGGTAGCATTGCCTTACGGCCTAACAAAGCTAGGGTTTTTTCAAATGACCAAAAACTTTTAGGAAAGCGCGGATATAAAAGTAAAACGTTCATGAATAATTATTGCCAAACTTGAGTTTTTCTTGCTGGTTGAGTTGAGACGGCTAAAATTATGGAGGATTTTTTATACTTTTACTAAATGCAAGCAAAATGCTGTCATTTTTTGGTTGACTAGATAACCCTGGCCTGATTAATCGTAGCACTTAATACTAGATATCTGACATTCATCCCAGTTCCCTGTTCTGAATTATTTGTTATCTCTAGAAACAGTCTCAACCAAGTCTCAACCAAGTAGATATAAGGAAATGGTACGCTTAAAACTGTGGCAGTGGGTAATTTTAGCTACCCCAATCGCCTTGACGATCGCTTTCTTACTCATCTCGGCAGGATTGCAAATTCAAGCATGGCACATTAGTTGGATTTGGGGCGTGTTAACTCTGTTACTCGTCGGCTGGCGTTGGTTACTGGTGAAATGGACTCGCCCTGTAGTTCAGCAGCTAGAAGCTGTATTGGCTCAGGTGAGTGAAGAACTGGAATCTGCTAAAGAAGATAGCTTCGCTGGGACGGGAAATGATGCGACAAATCAAGCAGAAGCAGCATTACAAGACATTCTCAAAGCAGCAGGGAGCGATCGCCCAATTTGGGAAGACTGGCAAACTTTTTGGACAAGATGCCAAAATCTGGTGGAGGCTATTGCCCATATTTACCATCCAGAAGTTAAATATCCCCTACTGAATATTTACATTACCCAAGCTTACGGGTTAATTCGGGGGACAATGGATGACCTCGATCAGTGGATGCAAAAGTTATCACCAGCCTTGAATCAAGTTACTGTAGGTCAAGCATACGAAGCTTACGAAATCTACCGCAAGCTGGAGCCATCCGCCCGTAAACTCTGGCAAGCTTGGAACTGGGCACAATGGCTATTAAACCCAGTCGCAGCAGTGGCCAAACGAGCCAGTCAGCGTTACAATGACCAAGCTAATCAGCAACTGTTGGTAAATTTGAGCCAGATGCTGCGGGAAGCTGCATTAAGGAATTTATGTCGTCAGGCGATCGCACTTTATGGCGGTAACACTTTACCCGCTTCCAAGTTCTCTACCCCCACACCAACTCTACCCAAAGCCAAAACCCAAACCCTGCGAGAAATTCTGGCGCAAGCAGAACCGGCTGAGGCGGTGGAACAGAAACCTGTGAATATTCTACTCGTAGGACGGACTGGTGCAGGGAAAAGTAGTTTAATTAACACCTTGTTTCAAGCTGATCTAGCGGAAGTTGATGTATTACCTAGTACAGATCGCATTCAGAATTATCACTGGCAAACAGGCAACAAAGAAACCCTGACACTTTGGGATACACCAGGGTATGAACAAATTAACCGAGGAAATCTGCGCGAGCTAGTGCTAGATTATGCCACAAACGCAGACTTATTATTGCTAGTTACCCCGTGCCTCGATCCAGCCCTACAAATGGATGTGGACTTTTTGCAAGACATGAAAGCCGAAGTCACTGATTTACCTGCAATTACAATTGTTACTCAAGTAGATCGTTTGCGTCCGATTCGTGAATGGGCGCCACCTTATGATTGGGAATGGGGGGATCTTCCAAAAGAAAAAGCCATTCGCGAAGCCACGGAATATCGTGCCCAATTGCTGGCTGATTTCAGTAATTTAGTGTTACCGCTCGTCACGAGTGACAGCAAAATCGGTCGAGCAGCGTGGGGTGTAGAAGCGTTATCATTGGGATTAATAGATGCGATCGCACCTGCTAAACAACTGCGTCTAGCCCGGTTTTTACGTAATCTCGAAGCCCGCACCGTCGCATCTGCTAAAATCATTGACCATTACACCTTCCAGATGGCGACAACCCAGGGACTCACAGCACTGGTTAAAAGTCCTGTTCTGCAATTTATCTCTACACTATCAACGGGTTCTCCTACCTTAGCTTATCTACTTGCAGAGCAAATTCCTGTGGAACAATTACCTATTGTAATTGGTAAATTGCAGATGGCTTATGACCTGTTTTCACTGTTGAAAAACGGCGCATCTCACAGCCGCAATTTTGACCTTTTATCCCTGTGGCCACTGCTGTTAGAAAACCCCGCCACACCAGACCGTAACGCTTGGGCATTTGGTCACGCCATAGTAGAATATTGGAGTCAGAATCTCACGGTTGAACAACTGCAGGAGCGGTTTAACTATTATTTGAATGTTTGACTGGGCTTCAGATACCCAACTTCTTTGATAAGTCGGGTATCTTGTTTCTTATGAACTTACAAAACCTGGATATGGTGGGCAATGCCTACGTATATTTTAAAAAATCAACTAATAGTCATAGAAATGCCTTTTTTTGATAAAATCTCATTAATCACACCCTCTAAAATTGAATGACTCAATTTATTCATGACCAATTTGCTAAGGATTATCTAGAAGAATTACTCAAACAATATGGAGAAGTAAAAGCATCATCTAAGGTAGCAGGAGAAGTCAGATAAATTGATGTTATATTCACTCCTTCAGTCCAACAAACCTCTAGTTTACAAATATTAGGATTGCTGGGAATATTTGCCGAATATCCAGCAATCTTCGAGCCATTTCGTAATGCAGCATCTACTGATGAAATCTGCGACTGTCTGCTAAAATTATTAGAACAATGCTGGTAGGACTTTCTTGCGCGTCACGTTTGAAGAATGGTGCGTGACGCCACAAGTTTTGCGACTGCGGACAATATTTATCGCCGCGTCACGCACCCTACGATGACTTTGTTTTGTTGTGGGTTTAATTGCTTTTGTGCTGCGGTGGCGTTAAGTTCAAAATTGGGGAAGAAGATTCTGGCGGAAATTAGTATATATGCCCACATCTTCCCCATTATCTATATAATATCTTGTCAAATCGGTTAATGTCAAGCATTAAACGCCCAAATTGCGATCGCCACATCGGGAGCTAAGACGAAACAAACGGTATGAACAAATGTCGTAACGTTGTCATAAGCC
>CAVYXS010000094.1:0-14216 GCA_963772205.1 uncultured cyanobacterium | reverse complement strand
CAAAATGATTTGCCCACCGCTGAACCCTGCGGTATATGTGATGTTTGTCAGGGAATCACCAAAGGCTACACCTTAGATGTAATTGAAATTGATGCCGCCAGCAACACTGGTGTCGATAATATCCGTGAAATTATTGAAAAGGCGCAGTTTGCCCCTGTGCAGTGTCGCTATAAGGTATATGTCATAGATGAATGTCATATGCTCAGTACACAGGCATTTAATGCGCTACTTAAGACACTAGAAGAACCACCGAGACATGTGGTCTTTGTCTTGGCGACAACAGACCCACAGCGAGTATTACCCACAATTATATCCCGTTGTCAGAGGTTTGATTTTAGACGCATTAACTTAGAGGCGATGGTCAAGCATTTAAGTGCGATCGCCGGTATTGAAAATATTCATATTTCCCCGGAAGCGGTAACGTTGATCGCCCAAATTTCTCAGGGGGGATTGCGAGACGCGGAAAGTCTTCTTGACCAATTAGCATTATTGTCAGGTGAAATCACACCAGAGCGAGTTTGGGATTTGGTTGGTGTGGTGAGTGAACAGGATTTACTGACGCTTTTAAGTGCAATCACGCAAAATCAAGCTGAAGCGGTTCTTGATTGTACCCGAAAAATCCTTGATCGTGGTCGCGAACCCCTAACAATTCTCCAAAATCTCGCCGCTTTCTACCGCGATTTACTTATAGCCAAAACTGCGCCTAACCGTCAAGATTTGGTTGCTTGTACTCAACAAACCTGGAAAGGATTGCTGGAATTTGCCCAAAGGTTGGATATAAGTCATATTTTGGCAGGACAGCAACACCTACGCACAGCCGAAGTCCAAATTAAAAACACCACTCAGCCACGTTTGTGGTTGGAGGTGACATTACTAGGATTGTTACCGAGTGCGACTTTCCAGCCACAAATTACAGCCATCTCACCCAGAGTC
The DNA here is from genome assembly GCA_963772205.1 of uncultured cyanobacterium. Lineage (GTDB taxonomy): Bacteria > Cyanobacteriota > Cyanobacteriia > Cyanobacteriales > Nostocaceae > Gloeotrichia. Next base: position 13,283 of record CAVYXS010000094.1, on the reverse strand, counting down.
AGCACACCAGCCATATCGCCCACCTATCCCCCAGTCTCCGACTCCCCCACTACTTCTGGTGCGTCGGCTACGCCTAGCTTGCTTCCACGTAATGGTACGGCTCCGCTCAGTACAAGTCCCCCACCAGCAACCCCATCGATTCCTCAGCCATTAACTGAACAGACGCCATTAAATCAGCCTGTACAACCAGAGACGCCAGTATCATCCCCACAGGAAGTTAACGGAGCAACACAAACTGACTTCACTCAAGTTTGGCAGCAAGTATTGGAAAATATTCAACAGATCCCCAGACGAGCCTTACTGGGTCAAATGTGCCATCTCATCGAGTTTGATGGTAATGTCGCTCGTGTGAGAATCCCAGCCGCATGGTATGAAAAAGTTAAATCTGATCTACCAACGATTACTGCAGCCTTCCAGCAGACTTTCCAGCGTCCAGTTAATGTCAGCTTGGAAAAAGGAACTTCCTCAATTTCTACTTCAGCCAAAAAAAAACCTCCAGTTAACGGCTCACCAACAGTTCAGCAACCACCACCGAAGAATTACGATATACAACCGCCAGCACCAGCACCACCCCCAACCAAAACTGAGTCAGCGAAGTCTAATTCTAATTCTGGTGGAGTGCAAACTTTACCGCCTCAGCCAGCCAAAAAACCCCCATCTAATTGGGAAACTGACGAAGTAGCGATCGCCGCTCAACGTCTGGCGCAATTCTTTGACGGACAAATCATCCGTGTGATAGATGATGTGGGAGAGTTTTCTAACTCCGTGAATACATCTGAGTTACTAGATGATTCAGAATATGATGACGAATATTAAAAAAGCGATCGCTAAAAATAAGCAAATGAATACTGTAATTACACCTGAAAGAATCGAGTTACCACCAGGCGCCGTATTAAAACTTTTGGGAGACTGGCAAGACTATCAAGCACTCAATCAGCAACTAGGCGATCGCACTGTCCCCCGAATCAAGTATCGGCCAGGAGAGATTTTGTTGATGACACCGCTACCAGAGCATGGAAGAGATGCGAGTTTGTTGGGCTTGATAGTAGCAACTCTACTTGACCATTTAAACCGCACATACGATTCATTTACGCCAATTACTATGAGCTTGCCTCAAATTAGCGGCATTGAGCCTGACTATTGTTTTTATATTGAAAATTGGAGATCTGTAGTTGGTAAGAACCGCATCGACTGGCAAAATGACCCCCCACCTGACTTGGCGATTGAGGTAGATGTTACTAGTTATACCGATATTCATGACTATCTGCCTTATCAAGTGCCAGAAGTTTGGCTGTTAAAAAATAAGCAGTTATTAGTTCATAGATTGGATGGTCAAAATTACATAATTGCAGAAAGTTGTTATTTTCCTGACGTTTCCGAAATTGTGCGCCAATGTCTTCAAATTGCCGACAACCAAACCATCAGTGAGGCGCTGAGGTGGTTAAGGAACTTTTTGCGCGGTTGAAATACCACCATCCTCAAGAAGATCTCGTAGGGTGCGTAACGCTTCGATAAATATTGTACGTAGTTACAAGAGTTGTGGCGTCACGCACCTGACACTAGCTTAAGTCCTGATTATGATGGTTACGTAGTGAGCGATTTATCGCTCATTAAAGCACTAAAGTGCTTACTACAACCCATCAAAATTAATGAGACAGAGTACTAGGGTGCAGCAGTTATATGATTTTCTGACGCCTCCGACAAAGCTTATTCTCCACTACCTGTATGCACAGTTTTCACCCATTTTAGCTGCTTTGGTTGAATCGCCATGCGGGCGGTGGTAAAGCTCATGACGACAAACCAATGCAACATATATAAAGTGCCACGCCAGGTCTGAAATAACCAGAGCAAATATGTAGAAATTTGGAATTCTTGGTCTTTATTTATCTGCTTTAAACCGCTAAACATTCCCACTACTGAGATAGTAATTGACAACCCTGTAATGGGACTTAATACTGGTGCATGATGCCAAGCGATCGCTATTAATAAATCGGGGATTGCTGCTGTTGGTAAAATATACATAATGAGCATAAATATCAGCAAATCCCAGCTTTTTTGGCTTCCCATGCGGTTTTGGAGAATCAAATCCCAGTAATCTAAATACCGCTGATAACCGCCTTCTGCCCAACGGTTGCGCTGATACCAAAGCGCGATCGCATTTGTTACTCCTTCTTCTTGCACTGCTGGGAAAAATATGCATTCAATATCCCATTTGTCAAGATGTAAGCGGATTGTCAAATCTAAGTCATCGGTGATGGTTTCTTCATTCCAGCCACCGCAGCGTTCTAAGGCTGTGCGTCTGACTAATTGACCGTTACCCCGCAGTTCGCCAATACCGTCAATAGCAATCCGCTGTTGTTGTAAATAGGTATCAAGCGCCATTTCTGCTGTTTGACCCTCTGTCCAAAAATTTTCTCTGGCGTTGGCGATCGCTTTTCGCATTTGCAATGCCCCCAGTTGCTCTTTTTCAAATAAGGGTATGGCCTGTTGCAAAAAGTCTGGTGTTACCTGAGCATCAGCATCAAACACAGCGATGATTTCGCCTTTAGTCATGGGTAGCACCTGATTTAACGCCCCCGATTTACCGCCTGTAGCGTCTGCGGCACGCCTGAGGACGTTCAGGTTTGGGTATTGTTGCCCCAGTGCTGCTAATAATTGGGGAGTGCGATCGCTACTATTATCGTCAATGATCCAGACTTCATACTGCTCATTTGGATATTCTAGACTGCAAAGATTCTTGACTAATCTGTCAATTACTGCTTCTTCATTTTTGGCTGCCACTATAATCGATACAAACGGTAAATCGCCTTGTATTTCTTGCCAATGGCGTCGGGGTTTAGCAGACACTACCTTCAGAGCGTGAAGGACTAGGATGGCGGTGAGAGCCAGAACGAATATGGAACCCCAGGAAACTAAATGCAGGGCGATGATACCAGTCCAGACGATAGTTAAGACTATAGCGGCTTTGCGTCTGCGTCCTTGAAATCGCGATGGTAAAAACACTGCTTGAGTCTCTACCACTGACTCCTCGGTTGCTGAGAGGTCAGACATAAGTTTGTTTTCAAAATCGTTTTTGGGCAGCTTTCTCAATAAAAGCCAATGCAGCCCTATTGTACCTGACTTTCTGAATATTTCTTCGCTTTACGGTAATGGACGTTGGCGCAACTGTGTAGGCTCTAAAACTGTAAAATATCCTTCTAAAGATAATCTTTCAACGCTCAACAAACGTAGTAAAACATCTGCTGGTTCTTCAGGTGTCGTAGGAAAATAGCGAAAATAAACCACACCAATTGGTACTGCCATTCGCATTCGGTAAATTAACTCCCCATAGTCTCTGTCAAAAGTCAGTATAATCCTGCCCTCAATAACAGCTCGTTCCAAAACTAGAGAATCCTCTGCACCTGGGGCATCTTCGCTGCCATAAGCCACATCATATCCAGCATCGCGCAGCCGAATTACACTCCTGACAGGGAAATTTTCATTTGCTAAAAACCGCATTACGCCGACTCAGATAAAAATCTCAATGTATAAAAAGATTCTTCTTGCAAAGACTCTACAGTAAAAGCAAATACCGCCCGCAGTGCTTCCGGAGTTAAATTAGGATAATTTTCTAACACTTGTTGTACCGTCCAACCTGTAGCAAACAAGCCTAGTAAAAACTCGACTGATAATCTAGTTCCTATTATCGTTGGTTTACCTAATAGTATTTTTGGGTCGGAATGAATGTACTTTCGCCAGTCCATAATGTGTGATTACTATTTTTTATCAGTTTAGCTCTTTGCTACCACCACTTAGATCCCCTACTTGATTTGTGCTGGTATTTCCGCCCCATGTGAGCCAGCAGACATTTTTGGGAATACTGACTATGGACATCCACTAAACTCCCCATTTGTCAACTAACTTTAGGAGTATTCAACAATGTCTTTCGAGCAACTCCAGCCTGTCAGCGCACAACAAGCCAGTGTTTACTTACCCTACATTCAAGGCGCCAAGCGTAATTTATTGCCCTATGCCATCAGTCTCTATCAAAAAGGCGTCTTGGAGGGAAACCGCAAAATCGAAGCTGGTGAGAATATTCCCTTTGTCGTTAGCTGGAATGTTGCCACCTTACCTTCAGACTTAACCCGCTGTCGAGTCCAGTTTGATGGTAATGCTGACCTGAGTTATGAATTGATGATGGCAAGTTTTGAGTTTATTAGTTTTTTAATTGAACTAATGGAAAATTATAAGCGCTATCGCCTTACGGATTTTTCCCAAGGATTTTATCGCAAATTGCTGCGTATAGATGAATAAATCTGACTCGTGGCAAAAATTCCATAATTATGGATATTGGTAGTGCAACAGCCAGAAAAAAACCTGGTTTTGAGCTATGCACACCCATTGTCAGTTGGGCAATTACTCCTGTAGTTGAGGTTTTTGACAACAGCGATCGCTAAGTTCGACCTAAAATTAGTAAACACCAAGCTGGGTTCAAATTCCTTTTGCAATTTAGGAGTGCATGTGTGCCGATATCCGCAAAATATGTGCTGATTGGATCAACTGAGACTTACAGCGGTAAATCTGCTACAGTTCTGGGTTTGTCCCATCAGCTACAGCAAACTGGACTGGATATTACCTACGGCAAACCTCTAGGTACCTGTTTAAGTACCTCTGGTAGGACTGTCGTTGAGGAAGATGTCCAGTTCATTGCTCATAGTCTGAATCTACCAGAAAACCGCATTGCTCCGACAATGCTGGCTTTGGATGAAGTAACTGTACAAAAACGCTTACGCGGTGAAGATAAAACCGATTATCAGCAGTCTTTAGTACAGCAATATTTGCAAATGTCCCAAGGAGATTTGGTATTGCTAGAAGGGCCTGGTGATTTGGAAGAAGGTAAGTTGTTTGAGTTGTCTTTATTGCAAGTGGCTAATTTATTGGATGCGGCTGTGTTATTGGTAGCGCGTTACAAATCCCTGCTGTCTGTGGAAGCGCTATTGTCTGCTAAACAGCGTCTAGGCGATCGCCTCGTTGGTGTTGTCCTCAATGATATCCCGGCCGAACAACTAGAAGCTGTAGCCAGTCTCTGTCGCCCGTACTTAGAAAATCAGGGAATTCCTGTGCTAGCAATGCTACCCAAGAGTGATTTACTACGTAGTGTCAGCGTTGGTGAACTGGTAAAACAGTTAAAAGCTGACGTTCTGTGCCGCAACGATCGCCTGGATTTGATGGTGGAAAGTCTCGCCATTGGAGCGATGAATGTCAATGCTGCTGTGAAGTATTTCCGTAAACGTCGGAATATGGCGGTGGTAACAGGAGGCGATCGCGTGGAAATTCAGCAAGCGGCTTTGGAAACTTCTACCCAATGTCTCATCTTGACTGGACAACTGCCACCGCCTCCGTTTATTCTCAGTCGTGCTGAAGAATTAGAAATCCCCATACTGTCGGTAGATTTAGATACCTTGACAACTGTGGAAATTGTTGACCGCACTTTTGGTCAAGTCCGTGTCCACGAACCGATTAAGGTACAGTGCATTCGGCAATTGATGGGTGAGCATTTTGACTTAGACCGCTTATTGTCTAAATTAGGGTTACGTCCTGCAGACTGCATTGTCTTAAATTAATTGAGTGGGATGACTCGGCGAATCAAGATATCAGGGTGTGTACTACCTACTATTCGTTCAAACCCCAATTTTTCCGTTGTCTACATTGTCCCAACTACGGTGATTGAGAATGATGGCTGATCTCAGTTTGGCAACATACTGGTTGAACGGGTATCAGCAAACCATCAAGCTACTGAACCAAATAATCGAGAAATTGTAGCAATATCTAACTCAAGTAGGCTTCGCACTTACACTCTGTTTGGTAAAATAGCTGGGTCGTTTAATCTGATTACGTTCATCTTTGAGCCAGTCAACAGAACTCATCAACCTCGATACATTAGCGCAGGAACTGGCGACAATCCAGCAAACTGGTTCTAAACGAATCGCTTTGCTGGGTTCGCGTCACGTGCCCATTACTCATCAAAATCTGATTGAAATGATGACCTATGCCTTAGTTTTATCAGGTAATCGGATCATCACTTCAGGCGCTACAGGTACTAATTCCGCCGCCATTAAGGGAGCAATGCGGGCCGATCCAAATTTGTTAACGGTGATTCTACCCCAAAGTTTGGAACGCCAACCCTATGAATCGCGCCAACAACTAGAACAGGTAATGCATCTGGTAGAAAATCCTAGCAATGATAATTTGTCTCTGGCTGAGGCAAGTTACATTTGCAACAAGGAGATTGTTTCCCGATGCCAACAACTGATTTGCTTTGCCTTTCACGATAGTCGCACTCTACTGCAAACTTGCACAGATGCTGAAGAACAAAGAAAAGTGGTGACGCTTTTCTATTTTGACTAAAGTGTCAAGGTAATCAAGGAAATGGGAAATTACAAATGGGTAATGAATGATCGACTTTCTGAATTACCCATTACCCATGACTGAATCAAAACTAATGCCACTTAATTAATTAGGTTGATGACTCTATTACAACCGCCAATCTCTGCTGTTCTTTTGTATTCTATTGCTGCGGCTGCAGTGCTAATTTATCTGCCATTTTTGCTGGTAGCTTATGCCCGTGCGAGTATTGGCTATGAGGCACTGTCTACTCCTCGAGCTATATTTGATAAATTACCAACCTATGCCCAACGTGCAACTTGGGCACACCAAAATTCTTTTGAAGCATTTATGGTGTTTACCGCAGCAGCACTAATGGCCTACGTCACAGGTGTCAATTCTCCAGTAGCAGCATTTGCAGCGATCGCTTTTGTTGTGGCTCGGTTGCTATACTCGGTTTTTTATATTTTGAACATCCCTATTTTGCGATCGCTGATGTTTGGTGTTGGCTCCCTCGGCTCTGGTACACTCTTTTTTCTGAGTATAATCCAAGCTTAGGGGCTTCTATTGGCAAAAATACCCAATTTTTCGGGTGTGTCAGCAAATCATACAACTGCTGCATTTTTAATCATCTCTGACTGACGCACCCGACTACGAGATAAAATATTGGGTAATTTATTTTTTGGTACTCCCTAATAGCTAAAATAGGATTAGGTAATTCAAAATTCACAATCAAAGAATACTATCTTTAATCTCTGTCTATTCATTCAACATCTCAAATCCAACAAGTTCTATGGCTTCTACTTTTTCTTTTGACATTGTAAGCGACTTTGACAGACAAGAATTGGTCAACGCCGTCGATCAAGTTGTACGAGACGTTAAAAGTCGTTATGACCTCAAAGATACGGCAACTACTGTCGAATTAGGCGAAGAAAGTATTAACATTAATACTGACAGTGACTTTACTTTAGACGCTGTACATAATATCCTGCGAGAAAAAGCTGCCAAGCGCAATCTCTCTCAAAAAATCTTTGAATTTGGCAAAGTTGACTCCGCCAGTGGGAACCGAGTACGTCAAGAAATCACACTCAAAAAAGGCATTAGCCAAGATATCGCCAAACAAATTTCTAAGTTGATTCGCGATGAATTTAAAAAAGTCCAAGCTTCAATTCAAGGTGATGCGGTGCGGGTGACAGCTAAATCTAAAGATGATTTGCAAGTTGTCATCCAGCGGTTGAAGCAAGAAGATTTACCTGTGGCTTTGCAATTTACTAATTATCGATAAACTGGCGTTTTGGTTCGTAGTTGCGCTTGGCTTTCGCCACGCTGCGCGAATAGCGCTAAAGCACTTCCCATTCAGCAGTGTAAGGGCACGGCAATGTTCCCTACGGGTGTACCTTACTAGGGCGAGAAACGCTATAAAGCGCAACTACGGAGGAGTTAGAGCGATTTAGGTAATTTTAGACCCGGAAGTCCCTAATTAACTACGTCCGCCGATGGTTTTTTGAAAGGCTGTCCGCTCTGATATCTGCTGCATGTATTGCAAGACAAAGGCGTAGGAGCTTAGGTCTAGCTTTAGCATAATGGGAATATAAGTTAGGATAGACCCCACGGCGACATCGGCAACTGTAAATTCATCGCCAAGTAAAAAAGGCTGTCTCTCAAAAATTTCATTCAGGGGAGTCAATAAGCGGGGTAATTCTTTTTCTCTAGTCGCTTCCCCAAAAATTCCCGGCCCTAGGGTGGCGTTGGCAAATAACACCCACTGGCTAAATATAGCGCGTTCCTCTACAGAAAGTTTGCTGTTACCGTACTTGTCAGCAAGATATAGCAAAATTGCGCCTGATTCCCAAAGCTGGAAATCTCCCTCAACTATTGCAGGAACTTTACCGATGGGGTTAATTGCTAGGTACTCAGGCTGGCGGTGTTCACCAGCCTGCATATCAAGGATGACAAATTCGTATGGTACGCCCAATTCTTCTAAGTACCACTGAACAATTGAGGCTCGACTACGAGCGCTACCATAAAGTTTCAACATAATTAGGTAAAAGGTAAAATTAGTTACAACTGACAACTAAAGAACTTTGTGAGTGTGGGAGTGCTGTTTTACGTTGTCTTCTTTGGTGACTACTCTGGCTGCATTTAGCACCCGCTTACGTTCAATGGAATAGTTAAATTTTGTGTAGGTTGTACCCACAGCAATTAGGGATTGTGAAATTTCACGACGTTTGTAGGTGCGAGCTGCGGCAAACGTCCTTAACACAAATTCATCTCCTAGCTGTGCCGATGCTGGAAAATCAGCCGTCAAGGATGGTTGATCTTTGTCTAGCACTGATCCCAATGTGGTTGCATAAGCCAGCTTATAGGAGGTAGGAATGCCTTTTACCAGTGCTTCTAAAGCTGCAGAAGGGATTGGTTCAATAACTTCGATTTGATGAACTTCTCCATCGTCCTTGACGAAACAGGTTGCTAGGCCGATAACAATATAATCGTCAGCAGTTAAATCGGGGGCACCAGGATAAGAAATTGCAGTTGTCATAAGAAAATTTTCTCAAAACTTAACAGTCAGATCCAGTCTCTGGAGGCTGGAGGGCGTAAAATCCACAGCAAGGGTGAGACTGATGACAAATTGAGGTTGCTGTTGCATTCAATCTGTCACGTCTCTATCTCCTCTTCTGAATCTCTAACGAACGGCTTGTTGGCATTCTACCAATTTGTCGCTCACTACTTCATACAAAGTTGGTTTCGTCCCAAAAGGTTAAAGCACAAGGAGTAAAGGAATTGAGTAACTCTAAATCTTGAGTTTCAACTGGATACGAGTTATGAACCATAGGATCTGGAAAATTGAGCAATGCCCCATGCCCTATACTGATATTTGTTTTTTTTCTGGAATTCAACTTGGACATGAAGTATCTATTAAGAGGTTCGAGCATCCATTATTCGTGTCAGCGGAAGACTTCCACTTGTGGCGCTAGGTTCTGGTAATCCAGTAATCATAGACACCTAAATAACTGCCACATTGGCAAATCCGGCAGCAGGCGTCAAATTATAATTTGATTTCAAAAAGCAGGTAAATCAGGCAGTATAATATGAATAACCACTCATTCTTGGCTTTTGGCAATCAGCAAAATAACTTAGGTAAAAACGTATCTCCGGTTACGTTATTCCAAAACAAACACGGAGCTAAAAATCGCGCCGAATCACCTTTAGGAGACAGTAGCTTACGCTCTTGTGCGTTGAAGTCGGCGCAAAAAGGAGATTTCTCGGAGGCGATCGCGCTGTTAAGCCAACTGATTCAACGTCATCCCCAAAATGCGGTAGATTATAATAATCGGGGACTGATTTATTTTCAAAGTGGTGAAAACCAAAAAGCTTTTTGCGACTACAATACAGCCCTGCAAATTAATCCCAATTTAGCTAGCGCTTATAATAACCGAGCCAATTACTACGCGGCTTGTGGAGAATTATCTGCAGCGATCGCTGATTACGATCAGGCGATTGACTTGAATCCTAGTCATGTGCGCGCCAGAATTAACCGAGGTATTACCTTGCGTGATTTGGGGCAATATGAGGAAGCAATTGAGAATTTTGAGGTAGCACTGCTTTTTGGTCAGTTAGAAGGTCATATCTGGTCACACAGAGGCAGAACATATCACTTATGGGGTGATTGGAACTGTGCGATCGCTGATTATCGCCGCGCCCTGACTCAACTTTCTGATGACTTGAGAAATGTTCCTAGTTGTCCGTTGCGTTTACAACTAGAAAATTGGTTAAATGAACTGCTATCTCCTCAGCATCCTGATTGGTAGATTACCCCCTAGTCTAGCCTGCAACCAACGGCTCTGTGTCTTTTGCTTCTGCTTTGCAGTCGGAACATGCTGCTGATTAAGGCTCCCAGGGGGAATTGAAAATTCAAAATGATTTTTTTGAATATTTATTTTTGTGAAGTATAGCGACCCTGGATCGCTAATGGCTAATAGATGATAACTAAAAAAAATCTTCAATAATGAGCTATTAACTATTAGCTGTTAGCTAATTTATCTCACAAAGGTTGTTGATGCACTGCGATCAAGCAAATACCTTCAATAATCTGACATCGACTGCTTTTTTAGGGTGATGAGTCTGGTTGATCAACATCTTTCCCATCCTGATTCATTAGCACGACCGGACGCTGATTGGGATCAAATCGGTATCCTTGCTGTTGCATAATGCTTTTAGCTTGGTGCGGATCGAAATTCCTGCTAAATTCCGCCTGCAAAGCATTGACTCGTCCGTCTGTCTGTTTGACTTCAGTGGCTAATTCTCGCAATTTGTCTTGCTGTAACCAATGATAAGGCAAAAGTTGCACGAGGGCAGAAACTGCAGCGGTACAGATGGCAAGATTAACACCTATTTTAACTGACGTTTCCAGAGCCATTACCTGGTAAGACCTTTGGCGGAGATGTCGCTTTGGGCGAGGTACAACTGGGCGTTTTTGTATAGGTTGTAGCGGTGGTCTAGAGGGTTGAATCGCGTGCATAATAGGAAAAAGAGCCTCACTAATTAAAGAAGAACACAGCAAACAGCCTACTTGTACTGATTACGGCTTGATTTAGCTGCCATGTTACTTCATTTTTTTGAAAATGCTACACGTATGTTAAAAGCAAAAAAATAAACCTGGCATACGTAAGTGGATGTTCTTCAACAAATGATGCTCTAAAGCCCCAAGCGTCTAGAAAATGCCACCCGTAATGCCAGGATTATTCGTCTGATCAGTGTGTCACACTATCGTCTTATTTGTAAAGCTCTGTAGCTAATCGCCAAGCCAACAGTCCGGGAATGAGGGCTACAGCTAGAGCAATGTACACTTGAGTATCAGAAAGAGAAGTTGCCAGGTAGACGGTATTTAATAAAGGCATGGTTGGAAGCCTCCTAAAGCCTATAGATTGTGAACGGTTCGTTTACTACTTTTCCTTGTTTTGCCAAAATTGGGGAATATCTTGTTACAAGATGCAACAAAAGCCATGATTAATCAGTAGTCATTGGTTATTCTTCGTTAGAAAAATATAGAAATCTATGGATTTGTTTCTGGGGATTGACTTCGGTACGTCTGGCGCACGGGCTATAGTAATTGACGATGAGGCTGCTATCCAGGCCGAGGTGAGGTATCCTTGGGAAATTTCTGCTGTCTGTGACTTAGCCACTGAGTGGCAAAGGGCTTTATTGACGCTGCTGTTATACATTCCTGAGGAATTACGGCGAGAAATTAGAGCGATCGCCATTAATGGTACTTCTTCCACAGTATTACTAGGCGATGCTCTTGGCAACCCTGTAGATGTCCCCTTACTCTACAATGATGGGCGGGGATATGTGATGCTAGAGCAGTTGCGTGACGTAGTACCACTGAATCATACAGTATTAAATGCCACTTCTAGCTTAGTGAAGCTGCTGTGGATGTCCCAACAAAAATTTTTTAGTCAGGCTAGATATTTCTTGCATCAAGCCGACTGGCTAGGGTTTCTCCTGCATGGGGTTTTAGGTATTAGCGACTACCATAATGCTTTAAAGCTAGGTTATGACGTTGAACAGTTAAAATATCCAGAATGGCTAGAAAAGCTAGAAATTCCGATTCAGCTACCCCAAGTTTTCGCTCCTGGCACTCCAATTGCGGAATTAAGCCCAGAAATTGTCACTAAATTCGGGTTTCGTCATGATTGTGTGGTATGTGCTGGGACAACTGATAGTATTGCTGCTTTTCTGGCCGAGTGGTGCAAAATTCCCCGGTGAAGCGGTGACTTCCTTGGGTTCGACGCTGGTACTCAAACTCTTGAGTCGTACCCGCCTTGAAGATGCACGTTATGGCATTTATAGCCATCGTCTAGGCGATTTATGGCTGACTGGCGGCGCTTCTAACACTGGGGGTGCAGTTCTACGAAACTTTTTCACCAACGCTGAGTTAGAAAGCCTCAGTCGCGAGATTAATGGAGACAAAGTCAGCCCGTTGGATTATTATCCCTTGTTGAAGGCAGGCGATCGCTTTCCGATTAATGACCCCAATTTACCCCCACGATTGGCACCACGCCCAGATAATTCGGTGGAATTTCTGCATGGTTTGTTAGAAAGTATTGCCCGGATTGAGGCTCAAGGATATGAATTATTACAACAGCAAGGGGCTGACCGATTGACCCAAGTTTATACTGCTGGGGGTGGTGCAGCCAATAACACTTGGAGAGTGATTCGTCAACGGTATTTAAAAGTGCCTGTCATGGCTTCTGTATTTACAGAAGCAGCCTATGGCACAGCACTTTTGGCGATGGGGGATAGGGGGATGGGGAGAAATTAAGTAATGCCTGTAAAGTCTGTTTACAAATATCATTTAAATCCGTATCTCTCCCGGTGACGATAGAGATTTATCGGCTGATACTAGGTTTATTAGATACCTGATTATAGGGTTCTAGGTTAATCATCTGGGCAGCTATTTGGGGCTAGGTGCTTCGCATTCAGCGAGTGTCATCTATCCCCTTTCCTAATGTTTATTATCTGGGAAAAATTCACCTTTTTTTCTTTACCTTGAACGGTTTCCTAGTCAGCACTTTAGTACTTCAAAATTCACCGACTTTAGTACAAAATTATATCGCGAGGTGTAAGGGCACGGCACTGCCCATTGGTGTCAACTTAAGCAAAAAGGAAGCATATCAACTCATGAAGCGCTGCGAAGGAAACTAAAAGCACTGCAATGGCAAAATTATGATGGTGGTAGAAGCATTTAGCCATCGCCCAGTTACAACCTGGTATACAGAAAACAGCAAAGCTAATCTAACCCTTGTCTACGCCAAGTACGCTTAGTTTCTGTTTTCTGGGGTTCGACTTGGTACTATTACTTAACAAATGTACTCGCACCGGAAATGTTATCCGCCCAGCAGGTATGTGAATTATATCGC
>CAVYXS010000093.1:0-9299 GCA_963772205.1 uncultured cyanobacterium | reverse complement strand
CCCCGCATATAAGCTAATGGTGCAACTTCAATGACACCGCGTTCCATTAAATTAGGGACTTTTTCTGGGTCGATAAATTCATTAATAGCATCGTAAAGTGGACGGAGATAGGGATTAACTTTCTGCTGTAAGTCTCCCGGTAAAAAACCCAGTTTTTCTCCAGCTTCCACAGCAGGACGGGTTAAAATCAGCTTTTCACACTGGTTAGCTAAGAGTGCTTGCACAGCCACAACAACAGCGAGGAAAGTCTTACCAGTCCCCGCAGATCCAGTACAGAAAGTGAGATCACGCCTGCGAAGCGCATCGATGTACTGTCGCTGACGAAAGGTTTTGGCGCGGATTTCTTCACCCCGACGAGTTCTCGCCAAGACATCCCGTTGTAACTCGTGCAGTTCCCCTTCCCGATGGGTATCCAAGGCTTGACGAGCTGTTAAAATGTCGGCAGTGGAAATGTTATTACCTTTAATCCAAATGTCTTCTAGCGATCGCACTAATCGCGACGCTAGATCAATTTGATTTGGGGTGCCATAAATGTATAATTCCTGTCCGCGTAGCACCAAACTGGCTCCTGTTTGTTGCGAGAGGATTTTGAGATTTTCTTCCCCATCTCCACCCAGAGCGATCGCACTAGGAATATTCGGCATCTCTATTTTGAAGGGATCTGCCATATTATTTCTTTTTTTGTAAAGAATTGTAATTTACCAACGTTGATTTTTCCCCCGCGCAATCAGGCGATTGAACTAATTGTTATTAATTAAATATAGGCTGAAAATACTAAGTCTTTTCAGCGCTTTCCCCCTACGACATCTCCGGTTTTTTTTACAAACCATATTTTGTGTTTTTTTGTCAATGCGTAAGTCCTATATATTACGCAATGTAAAATAAAATTAAATTGTCTCGTAAAACGTTTAATTATAGCGGTTATCGGTTGAGTCCAATACACTCGTAAGGGCACGGCAGTGCCCTGCCCCTACACGCGACGATATAAACCACATCTATTTTGAGAACCATAGTTGTTCATACGTAGTGGGAGCATCTTGCTCCCTGCTGGTAGCGGGCAAGATGCCCGCACTACTCCAGTTTTCAAAATGGACGAGGTTTAATTTGTAAGGCATCCAACTGAGAAGCGCTATATTTACCTGGAAAAAGCTAGTCCTAGGCTTGTTACCTTTCTAGTTCATCCACTGCTTTGGGAACTTTGGCGGTTAATACCTCATGTCCTGTATTGGTGACTAAGACATCATCTTCGATGCGAATCCCAATCCCCACCCAGCGAGGGTCAATTTCTGGCTGGTCTTCGGCTGGTTTGGTATCTGGTACAATATAAAGCCCTGGTTCTATGGTCAACACCTGTCCTGGTTGTAAAAGTTGCGGGTTGTCGCCATGTTGGTAAACACCAGCATCATGCACATCCAAGCCTAACCAATGACTGGTACGGTGCATATAAAATGGCTTATATTTTTCTTCTTCAATTAACTTGTCAATTTCACCTTTGAGGATACCAAGTTCAACTAAACCTTCGGTGAGGATACGCACTGCTGTATCATGAGGTTGACTAAAAGGATTACCTGGTTGTACTTGGGCGATCGCTTGTTTTTGCGCTTCTAAAACAATTTCGTACAATGTCTTCTGTTCTGGCGTAAACTTACCCCCAACGGGAAATGTCCTGGTAATATCAGAGTTGTAATAATCATAGGCACAGCCAGCATCAATCAGCAGCAACTCATTTTCTTGCATCTGGCGTCTATTTTCAATGTAGTGCAGTACGCAAGCATTTGCCCCAGAAGCCACAATTGAAGGATAAGCCGGCCCCATTCCACCCCGCAAGCGAAATATGTGTTCTATCTCCGCCTGGATCTCATACTCATAGCGTCCAGGAGTGGTAATTTTTATGGCGTGATTGTGAGCTTCTACTGCGATCGCCACTGCTTGACGCATCAATTCTAATTCTGCTTGACTTTTTACCAGTCTCATGCTATGTAATACATGAGCAGTATCTGCAATCGCCAGAGGGCCTGTACCCCGCTTGGGATAAGTGCGGAGTAAACTTTGGTAATGAGTGAGAATTTTATCATTAAAAGTGCGATCGCGTCCTAAGTGGTAGTAAATGCGATCGGCTTTTTCTAAATATTGCGGTAGCTTTTCATCTAACTCATTGATGGGGTAAGCAACATCCGCACCGTAAATTTCCTTTGCTGCATCTACCCCAGTCAGATAACCAGTCCAAACTTCCTTTTCTCTATCTTTGGGTTGGACAAACAACACAAACTGATGCTCTGGGTGATGGGGTGCTAATATAGCCACCGCTTGGGGTTCGTTAAAACCAGTCAGATAGAAAAAATCACTGTCTTGGCGATAAGTGTATTCGACATCGTTATGCATGACAGCCATTGGCGCACTGCGAAAAATGGCAGTACCATTACCAATTTTTGACATTAACTGCTGACGACGCTGCCGATATTCTAATTGCATAGCTACTTTAGATTTCAAATCCTGGTGATATCTTAACCTTTCGTTACTACAGATTGCATATATCACGCCATAGGGATTATGTAACGAAAAATAAAATCTCTGTATTTGGCTTGTAGTTGCGCTTGGCTTTCGCCACGTTGCCCGAATCGCGCTATTCGCGTCCTTGGTGATGGTGCGTTATGGATTTCATCCTCACGCATCCTACTAGACTGACATGATTAATTGGATGGAATTAAACGCAGATGCACGCGGATAAAACTTCTATTATTGCACTATTTTAGCCTGTAAACGCCACTACGATACCTAATTTTGTTCAAAAATAAAATAGTAGTCCTATATGTCTATAAAGCCTGACATACTGAATATGAATAAATTGTTTATATCAGACTTTAAAATCCAAAAAAATCATTTATGAAAATCATGAAATTGTCTATATATAGTGACAATCATCAAAAAATAATGCTTATTAAAAAAAACAAAATAACTAGCAAATGTTATTCATTAACAGAAAGAGATGCAACACAAGAGTTAAAACTTTAATCACAACCAGTTATAAAAATACATCATGCCAGATCCAAATTCTTCATCGTCTTTTGCAAATTCATTGCAAATTTCACAGAATTTATTACAAAATCCGACTGGTTTAGATCCTACATCCCTATCTTCATTGACTGGATCAACTAATTACGCACAAGATCTAGCAACGCCAACAGCAGCACCAGCAGCAACACCAACGCCAATACCAGCGCCAACCTTATCGAACCTAATACCAGGACTAAGCCCTAACCCTAATCCTAATCCTTACTTAACCAGTGCAGCGATCACACCTGACTTCAATGGCGATGGTAAGACAGATAAAGTCTGGGTTGATATGACAACTGGTGAACTCAAGGTTGATCTGATGAATGGTGCAACTGTTACCGCTGAGGCTACTAACAAAAATGGTGGTACACTCAGTGCTATTCAACTTACCCCCACAACGACTGTTAAAATTGGTGATTTCAACGGTGATGGTAAGACTGATCTACTAATACGAGATCAAGCAACAGGTACAAACGAAATTGCACTAATGAATGGTGTAAATGCACCCACGATAGTAAAACTAGATTCACTTAGCTCTGCTTGGACTCCATTAATTGGTGATTTTAATGGCGATCGCAAGACCGACATTCTCTGGCACAATACTCAAACTGGTCAAAATGCTATGTGGCTAATAGATGCCACTCAATCCCAACCAGTTACCAGTGCAACTACTCTAGCGACACTAGCTCCAGCTTGGAATCCTACCTTAGTTGATTTCAATGGCGATGGCAAAACTGACATCTTATGGCGTAATACGACAACAGGTGAAGACACTGCTTGGTTCATGAATGGTAGTCAAGCGACTACACAAACCCTAGCAACACTAGCTCCAGCTTGGACTCCTACCGTTGCTGATTTCAACGGCGATGGCAAAACTGACCTCTTATGGCGTAATAGTACAACAGGTGAAAACACCGTTTGGTTAGCGAATTCCCTCTTACCAAATAACGTCGTCTTCACTACAGCTAACTTGACAACATTAGCTCCAGCCTGGACTCCTACTATTGCCGATTTCAACGGCGATGGCAAAACTGACATCTTCTGGCACAATAGTTCAACTGGTGAAAACACCTCTTGGTTGATGAATGGCACAACAGTAGCTACTCAAACCTTCCTCCCAACCACTGCAACATCCTTGACACCAACGTTTGGTGATTTCAATGGCGATGGTAGAACTGATATCTACTGGCGTGATAACACCAGTGGTGCAGACCAAGTGTGGGGAGCAGATAGCGGTGGTACAACCTTTACCACAACAGCCGTAGCACAAAAAGATCAGAAAACCCCTGTTAAAGTAGACACAAATGGCAAGCCAGTACTAGACGCCAACGGTAAGCCTATTCCTGAGTGGGTTACTTTCTAAAACATCATTATTGGTGATACAGCAATTTTCAGGTGAATGAGGTATATGGGTAGGCTGACATCTTGCACTTTCTCAATAGGGGTTGGTGGGCAGTGCCCACCCTACGAAACTATAAGCTTTCTGGGCATGGTGTAAGATGTGAATAGGGGCACAGCAATGCTGTGCCCCCACGATCTCAATTGCAAGCGACAGGGAATAGAGACTGTTCAGAGTCCCTATGCCCTATGCTTAAAATTTGTAACTCAAAGTCTGAATCACAGTATTTTCTGGTAATTTACCAGAGCTAATAGAAATGGTGTCGCCATTACTACGAAGCACTGTCGTCCCCTTCATCAAGGTGAGAAAATCATCGAGTGGTGAAATAGCGCACGCAGCTGGATCTGGATCTGCAGCCTGTGTACGATATTGGGTGGGAATCACTATTTTGGGCTTTAATACCTCAACCACCTGCTTGGCTTCTTGGGCATTGTAGGCTTTATCACTACCCCCCACGGGAATAAATGCCACATCGGGACGCCCCATGAGGATTTTTTGCTCAATGGAAATCGGTGCAGCAGCGCCCCCTAGGTGGAGGATATTAACTCCCCCTTGTGTCCATTTCCACGCAGTGTTAGAGCCAAACTGTCTACCACCTTTGCGATCGTGGTCTATGGCAATACCTTGAAGCTTAATGCCTTGGAACTGATAAGCTCCTGGTTCATATATTAGCTTAGGACTGCCTGGTAGTCCTTCCACTGCGCCTTCATCCAGCAGTTGACTGCTAATCAAGACTAAATCTGCTGTCACCTTGGGTGGGCGATACCGAGCGGTACAGCCGATAGACCGAAATGGATTGACGAGAACTTTGACGCCGCTACCAGTAAACAGAAAGCAAGTATGACCCAACCACTGAACTGATAAACTGCTAGATTGTGCGTCAGCCTGAACCGAACCGAAAGAATTAACTAAAGCTGTTACCAACCCCGCCCCAGCATAGCCCATCAACTGTCGTCGTTTCATTAATTACTCTCAAGAATGTAATTTTTCCAGAAAGTTTCGCA
Source organism: uncultured cyanobacterium (assembly GCA_963772205.1). Classification (GTDB taxonomy): domain Bacteria; phylum Cyanobacteriota; class Cyanobacteriia; order Cyanobacteriales; family Nostocaceae; genus Gloeotrichia. Next base: position 3,842 of record CAVYXS010000093.1, on the reverse strand, counting down.
GCAAGTGCTTACCTGAAGATGTCAGGACACTCTCTGGGTGAAACTGGACGCCCTCAATATGAGGATAGTTCCGGTGTCGCACTCCCATAATGGTGCCATCTTCAACCCAAGCAGTGATTTCCAAAACATCAGGGCAAGTTTCACGGTCAATCACCAGACTATGATATCTGGTTGCGGTCAAGGGATTTTCTAAGCCTCGAAAAACCCCCACCCCAATGTGAGAAACCTGAGAAGTTTTGCCATGCATCAATTCTGGAGCCGAAACGATTTTACCACCGAACACTTGACCAATACTTTGATGTCCCAAACATACGCCCAAAATTGGCAAGCTTGGCCCTAGTTGTGCAATCACATCTAGGGATATTCCCGCATCTTCTGGGCGACCTGGCCCTGGAGAAATTACTACCATCGCCGGATTTAACGCCCGAATCTCGTCTACTGATATCTTGTCGTTGCGAAAAACCTGAATATCCGCAGCTAGTGGGAACTCTACCGCTAGTTCTCCTAGATACTGCACCAAATTATAGGTAAAACTATCGTAATTGTCGATGACTATAATCATAACTTATGACTCCTAGTGGCGATCGCATAGGGAGGGTCAAAAAATAAATTCCCCAATATATTAGAGTTCTTCAGGTGCGTCAGTCCTAGTGGTCTATCGCATTAATTTTGATCGGTTGTAGTAAGCACTTTAGTGCTTAAAAATCCAGGACTCAAGTCCTCTCTGCGTTCGCGGAGCGTGTCGTAGACAGACGCTGCGCGTAGCTTGCTTCCCCGGAGGGGCAGACTACGAACTTAATTCACCCATCGGAACTAGTGAGATAGACTACTAGATATGTCTTATTTTCTGACGCCCCCTACAAATTGGGTATTTTTTAAATTGTCAGTCCCATATACTATTTTGTTTAATTGTCACCACAATTGAATGACTTTAAACGTCACCAATGAGCGAAATTCACCAGGAATTTGATTTTGACACAGAATTTTCATCTAGGCTAAAGCAGCCCAGAAGTCAGCAGTTACATCATCTTTAGACAGTTTTTGATCACTAAACAAACTTATAGGCCGACATAATTAAACTTAGCAGTGGCGGTAGTAAGAGTATCCCAGCTACCAACAGGGCTACCAAAGCCGAAACCAGCACAGCACCAGCCGCACAATCTTTAGCAATTTTTGCCAACTCATGATAGGTTTGCTTAACTGTTAAATCAACCAGTGATTCCAGGGCTGTGTTGAGTAACTCCATAGCCAAAACTAAGCCACTTGTGACCCCAATAATTGCTATTTCCACAGCTTCTAGATGCAAGAAAATGCTTAAACTAATCGCCAAAGCGCAGACAATTACGTGGATGCGAAAATTCCGCTGAGTTGTAAAACTATAACTGATTCCAGCCCAAGCATACTTAAAGCTGATGAATAAATTAGTAGCAACTTGCCAGGAGAGTTGCCGTTCTTTAGTCACAAGTGTTGGTAAGCCGTTTGACGTGGGTGGAGGAGAAACTTGTTGGGACATAGGCTTAAAAATCCAAAAACGGAGTAGGTAAGGTGGGAATATTTAGTGATTTTAATGGAATCATCAACTTTTAGTCCTTTTTTTACAGGAATATTATAGATAGAACCCTAAAAATTCAAACTTATAGGCAAAAAGTCACCCCTATTCTATGTCAATAGTGATACCTATCGCCTTAAGCAATAATACTTGTTTTTTTAACATATCCATCAAACTTTCTTCATCAGGATGATCCCAGCCCAACAGATGGAGTAAACCGTGAGCGCTTAACCAAGCTAACTCAGTTGGTAAATTATGCTCCTGTTGTTGAGCTTGACGTTGTGCTGTATCCATAGATATGACAATATCTCCCAGATATAAAGGTGCAGAGGCCAGCATTTCCTCACTTTGAGGAAAATCTACCTCTAAAGCGGCAAAAGCTAAAACGTCTGTCGGCTTGTTTTGCTGACGATATTGGGCATTTAGCACCTGAATTTCAGCATCGTCAGTCAAACGCAGCCCGATTTCATAACTTGGCGCTGGCGGAATATCAGATTGAAGTAATTCTAACCAGCGATGAAACCAGTCTTCCCAAGTTTGGGCACCAATTCGAGCATCACCATTGCCAAAACTCAGCGCTTTTTCTGGGGATAACTCGGAAAAATAATCCTGCACATCTAGTTCAATCTGCACCAGTGACGAAGGCTCCTAGGCAATTGGGATGGGGAACGGTTTTAGTTTATTGTCAGTGAGTTAAATAAGCAAGCCCGACTAAGACAGTTAACAGCCCTATCGTTGTCAGGGCAAAATGTTTCAAAGACGTGCCACCCTTTCGCACCATGTTTCGCATGGCGAGTTTGACGTAGCTAGGTTGAGGTTCTGGTGAAGGAGAGTTGCTCATGATGATTTGATGACAGACTCTTTTATATATCAATTTAACAGTTAACCAAGAATAAAATTGTAATTCTCCCCATTTGGGATGGGGAGACAACTAAACTATTCCCTATTGACTCTTGATCACTTAGTCAGAAGTGCTTTCTACTAGCTGGTTTTCTTGCCGTAGATAGGCTTGAATGAAGGTATCAAGCTCGCCGTTCATAATATCGGCAATGGCGGTAGTTTCCGTATTTGTACGTAAATCCTTCACCATTTGGTAAGGATGAAATACATAATTCCGGATTTGGTTGCCCCAAGAAGCTTCGACCATATCACCGCGAATTTCGGCAATTTCTTGGGCGCGTTGTTCTTGGGCGATGACTAACAGCTTTGCTTTGAGGCGGGTGAGGGCTTTTTCTTTATTTTGCAGCTGCGATCGCTCTTCTGTACAGCGCACCGCCAGTCCAGTCGGCAGATGAACTACCCGCACTGCTGTTTCTACTTTGTTGACGTTTTGTCCACCTTTACCACCAGAGCGAGTTGTGGTGATTTCCAAATCTTTATCGGGAATTTCTAACTGTACGGAGTTGTCTATTTGTGGCATGACTTCCACTCCGGCAAAACTAGTTTGCCGTTTACCGTTAGCATTGAAGGGTGAAATTCTGACTAGGCGATGTGTACCCATCTCTGATCGTAAGTAACCATAGGCATAGCGACCAGTAATTTCTAAGGTAGCCGACTTGATCCCCGCTTCATCTCCCTCTGATTCTTCGGCTAAAGTTACCTTGTAGCCGTGAGCTTCTGCCCAACGGGTGTACATCCGCATGAGCATAAATGCCCAGTCTTGGGCATCAGTACCACCGGCACCAGCGTTAATTGTCACCACTGCCCCTTTATCGTCGTAAGGGCCTGATAATAATTGTTGTAATTCCCATTGATCAAGTTCTTGATTGAGCTTGATGATGGTAGATTCCGCTTCTTGTAATAAAGCTGCGTCGGTTTCTAGCTCTAACAGCTCAACAACAGCCTTGGTATCTGCCAAACTAGCCTGCCACTTATCATATTGCTGGATGTGGGCTTTTAGGTCATTCAGTTCTTGCAGCGTTTCTTGGGCTTGGGTTTGATCGTTCCAAAATTCGGGCTGGGCTGAGATTTGTTCCAGATCTTGAATTTTAGCTGTGAGTGCAGGTACGTCAAAGATACTCCTGGGTTTTACCCAGGCGGCTAGACAACGTTTCGATTTCGCGTTTAATTTCTAGGACATCCATAATGCTTGCTCAAGATAAAGCGCTGTTGATCATAGGCATTGACGCTAAGTCGCGGCTGAATGCCAAATATCTCTTTTTGATTTTATTTATCTTTTTTGATTTTAGCTGTAGTTAGGCAAATTCTTTCGCCCACTTATATGCAAATCCCCGATTTCTTGGAAAAGTCGGGGATCTTGTGGTTCACGAATGATTGAGGATGGCTATAAGTC
>CAVYXS010000092.1:0-7941 GCA_963772205.1 uncultured cyanobacterium | reverse complement strand
GTTGGATATATAACTTTAGCAGATCAAGGTGTAGATGCAGTTCTCACACCAGAAGGTGCATTACCAATTTTCCAACATGATTTGATGGGAACTCCCTTTATCTCAGCAGTGCAAAAAAAAGGAGTAGTTGCTTGGCTTGGTGCTTTTGGAGAACGGGGAAACAGCTATGCAATTAGCTTATTTACTATTAATAGTCAAGGTGAAATTGTCAATCGCTACGATAAAACTAAACTAGTACCTCTAGGAGAATATATTCCCTTTGAAGAAATTTTAGGCGGACTGATTCAGCGCTTGTCACCTCTAGATGCACACCAAGTTCCTGGTTCAGCCAATCAGTTAGTTGACACGCCTTTTGGACGTGTAATTGTTGGTATTTGTTACGAATCGGCTTTTGGGGAACAATTTCGCCGTCAAGCTGCAGCAGGTGGGCAATTTATCCTCAGTTCTTCTAACGATGCCCATTACACAGACCGCTATGGCAACCCAGCACCATGCACAGGATATTATGCGGGCAATTGAAACGGATAGATGGACAGTGCGGGCGACTAATACGGGATATTCAGGTTTTGTAGATCCTCACGGTAAAACTTTGTGGATATCTGGATATAACACCTACGAAACTCACGCAGAAACTATTTATCGCCGACAAACACAAACTTTATACGTGCGTTGGGGTGATTGGTTAACACCTTTGTTGTTAGTATCCGCTGGCGGAGGTTGGTTATTAGGATATAGGGACTAGTGGTTCATGTCATTAGTTATGATGGTTACGTAGTGAGCGATTTATCGCTCATTCAAGCACTAAAGTGCTTACTACTCAAATAATTTATCCTTTCACGAATTTCTCTGCCAAATTTATCGCTCATTAAAGCAAAGCACTAAAGTGCTTACTACATAAACCTCAAAATTAATGAGAGGGAATAGAGACTAAATCATCATTCTCCTCACTGTTTAACTCGCACACAAGTTGCTCCCTTATTAGAAGGGGGATCTGGGTAAATTGCTAAAGTGTGATATTCAGGACTTCCTTGTACATATAAAACTCGAAAGGTATATAATTTAGTTGTGCCTTGCCCTTCAGTAATTACTGTTAATAGCGTATTATCAGTATTAGGCAGTCCAGGAATCTTCAGTTTTTTAATTCTTCTGAGTTGGATGACAGTTGCGGCTGAGTTTTTACAATCTCCTAAAGTAGTATTTCGGTCTGGTCCAAACTGTGTACACATTTGACCATCAAAATCGATAGTCACCTGTGAAGGGTCATTTAACCAAACTTTTTTAATTGTTTCTCCTGAGGGAATAAAGCTTAAATTTGTACCTTGTTGATAGGAAATATCAATGGTAGGTATTAATCCGCCTAAACCCTGTGCTTGACAAGAAAATATGGAACGGAGAACGGCATTATTCGCCATAGCCTGTCCTGCGATTAATAACATTGCAGCCGAGAAAAACGCTAAAAATACAGGCAATAAATCAGAATTATTTGGGGTATTTCCTGGAAATTTGAGATTTTTTTTCATGGCTGCAAATGGGGAGATGGTGATAGATAAAAGCAGAAGTAGTTTTCCCGTTCAACTCCTAACTGCTAAAACTGCATTTGTTGATTGACATATATTTTAACTTCTGTACCTGCTGGCATAAACCAAATATTAGTTCGTTGCATCATTTGCGATATTGCCTGTTGATTGCGTTGTGATATCAGTGGAACTATAGTATTCATACCGCCTTCTAAAAGACCAGTCAAGACATCTGGTTGGGGGTTGGTGTTCTCAACTACAGTGCCACTACCTGATGAGGTAACTATTTGAGAAGAAGTACGATTAAATAGTTCTGCTGCTTTACCAAGACCTCCCAAAACGAAGAGTCCTAAATCCATACCAACTACTGATGACCCATGATTGGGGAATTGGTTGGCGATGACAGGTCCACCTTGGGCACTACGAATCACGAGAGAATTTGGTGGTAAACTTTGTTGGATTAAGTTGCCCTGATTTTGCGATATCAGTTTGACTATATTGAATCTGTATTAAACCTTGTTCGGACAGGGAATTAATTTCAGCTAAAAACTCTGTTTTTGCAGGTATAGCGATCGTACCATCTATGGCTTTTAATGGTTCTTTCAATTGCACCACAAATAAGTTTTTATTTTCGGATTTATCTTTGTCATTATTATTTGTGGGTCTAATTGTTTCTCCAAATACAGCTGTCGCTAATACAGCTTTAGCACTAGTTCCTACTGCTAGGGATTTTGGACTCTGTTGTTGTAGTTGGCTAATGGGGTTGCTGCCTTGTTGTTGCATCCCTGTATTTGATTGAGGTTGAGCAGCAGTTTGATTAATATTAGGTCTTTCAGTAACAAACACCTGACCGTAACTACCTAATTTTGCTAACTTTGACCACTCCTCAAGGGGATTTGGGGTGGGATTTGGGGTGGGATTTGGTGTTGGTGGTGGCGTCTTCATTACTGATGCTTGAATGTCTGGCTTGACAACTGGGAGTTGGGGTGGTATTGAAAGTTGCATTGAAGGTGCTTTGACAATGGGAGGAACTGTCACAGTCGGAGGTATGTACACTGTTGGTATTGTTTGCTGCGCCACTGTTTGCCTATATCTGGAAGCAATAGGCGGCGTTATTTGTGAAGTTGATTGGCTGACTAACTGAGCAGACGGTACTATTTTTGTAGTTCTGAGCTGTTGTTGTGCGGCTTTCACATCCTCGGCTTGTTCAGTCAGTGCTAATTTCGTTTTGAGAGTTTCTATTTCTCCTGCTAAAGCTTGGGGTGGGGATTCATTTTCTGGTTGCGATCGCACTACTGGTGCAACAATATTATTACTGCTTGATTTTTGATTGCTACCACTCATCATTTGCGACAAAAAGCTACCAGCTAACAAAACTATAGCTAAAGTCCCAGTACCAACTAAACCTAATTTCGCAAAGGGATTAGATGATAAAGGTTGCTCAGTGCGAACTTCTGGTGATGGAGACAGTGATGGTTCCAAGGTGGCTGAATCTTCTAAGGATTCGCCATCATCATCAGCCGAATATTCTTCATCAAGATTGCCAGATTCTTCGACAAATCCAACTAATCTGGCCATTCGTGCTTCCCAATCTGAAGCTTCTACTTCTGGTTGGTAATTGTCCTCCGTGGTGAAATCAATTCTGTTTTCTGGATGAGTTGCCGAAGTAATGGAAACTTGTGTCATAATCTAGCTTATTTGTGGTTTGAAGAACAATCTTTAACGTTGATATCACAGATATTATAAATTTGTAGCCTAGCTTCACCAAGGCGGTAAGCCTCTCGATGTAATGGTAATGGTGCATTTGGCATGACTGTTGCTTGTTGATTTATTGATTGGACTAAAATTTGTTTATTAAACGCAACAGATTTACCAAGATTATCAGAATTATTAAAAATTACTTGATTAGCAGTTATCTGCAATTTCCATTTACCATCACTTATTTTTGTTGGTTGAGAAATTCTGACTATTACCAATACTGTTTCACCTATTTTATTTATATTTTCTTGATTGGCTGAATCTAAATTCATAAATTCAGATTTAAATTTTTCTTTCAAATCATCAGCGATTATTCCAGAGCTACTATCCCAAATTGTTTTTGGTGTTTGTTTTTGTGACCACGTAAGTAAGAAGCTCATGGTTTCACCAACAAAACGCCGAATTATTTCTGGATCGCGTTCTAAATTAGGTTTGGGGTCCACTGTGATGGCGCGACCATCAACTAGTTGCACTAAACTTTGAGGTGTTAATTCTTTCTCTAAATTTTGCAGCATAGACCCGTGAAATATAATTAATAGTAAGCCTATTAGATTCAATCCAAATGTTGCGACTGCAAAGAGTGGTAAAATGCTATTTTTTTTATTTTCTGGTTTAAGTATCTGCATATATCACTAATTTTATAAGGTTGGTATTTGGCAATTTTATAAACTAATTTATTTAATAAATGTTTCGGATTTATTTTGATTTATGCATTGTTTTAGCTGATTTAAATTTGGGTTATTTTCTTGGTCTAATAAACATAAATTACGAATTTCATAAATTTCTAATTTATCAGCACGGATACTAGAAATTGCTTTTTGGATGTCGCTAGTATCTTCTGTAAATGGAGGGACGAAATAATCTACCGCTCGCACCAATAAATCTTTATTAAAGGGCGTGATGATTTTGCGATTATCAGCTCGTTTTTGTTGAATTAGGTCAGCTACCATCCCAACTCGCCATTTTCCTGGTGCAATTTGGTGGGGTGGATAAATCCGCTTGATAACTAACTCTACTGAAATAGCTTGATTGGGATTGCTAGAAAAAACTTCTGGTGGTGTCATTTCCGCGATTTTGCTTAAAAACCCTTTGCGAAAATCTTCAGATAAAGCAAAGCCTGCTAGCCAACTTCTGGTGCTAATTTTTTGACTACCACCTTGTGGTGTTTTAATGGGTATTCCTGGATCGGGTTTAAGTTTTGTGATTTCTTCAATATCTTGTGGTGGTAGTTTTCCAGACCAGTTAAATATTGATGTCATTGTTTTATTAATAAATTGGCGAATTGCTTCTGGTTCTCTTGACAAATCATCGGTAACAGTTATTGGTTTACCATCTATCAGTTGGACAAAATTAGGTGGTTTTCTCAGACTAAGTTGGCGAATATTTAACCCTTGTAATATGAATAAAAATAAAACAAATATATGCAAACCAAATGCCGCGATCGCAAAACTGGTTAAAATACTAAATGTTCGTTGTTTCTTTTTGAGTAACCTTACCATCTACTTATTTTTCCTCAACACAAGCCATATCCTTTCCTAAAAATTTAAATCCTTTCCTTTGCTCAGGAATTTGTATTGTTGATAGCATTGAAGACTGCAAATCCGCCAGCACCAGCTACCAATAAAGATAAAATTGGTGCTAAGATACCCATAAAAATTATGAACCACATTAAGTCTGGATCTGCATTAGCATTTTCTCCCGGACCATTAACAATCACTGTGGCAGTTAATATAGCAATTATATTGAATGATATTTTGGCAATACCCATAGATAAAAATCCAATTAGCCAGGCAAAAATCGGTTTACCAGCTACAGGTAGCAAAGAGCCTCCTACAGCGATTGGATCCAAAGCTGCTATCAGCAACATGGTAGCTTCTATCAAATTTTGAAAAGCATATTGTAAGGAAATTAAAAAGTTTTTGATACTAGTTTGAACTGTAGAACCTAATAAGGAATTAAATGCGTTTTCTGAGACGGTAGGTGTACCAAATTTAATATCATTTACCTTTCTTTCTAATCTATATATCCACTCTCTCCTTCCATATAAATTTCTATATTTTTGCCAGAGAGGTGCTATTTTGTCTGCAGCTTTAGTAAAGCATTGAGTTTGTTGTTCGCCAGTAAGTGACTGACAAGGACGTAGTAAAGCACCAGCGATTTCTTCGGAAATACTCATATTTAATGCTTGCTGGTAAATTTGATTGGTGTCCGCTGTGGTGATTACTTGCTGATTCACAACATTAATAAAGTTACGGACAGCAAGAGTTAAGTTAGAAAGTATACTACCATTGCCTGAAATGTTTAATAGTATCACCACTAGAAACGGCCAAATCAAAGAAGATATTGGACGAGAATATTCATAGTTGATAACATCTTTAAGCCATTGTAGCATAAAAAAAAGTAGGGTTCCAACTGCAAAAAATATACCTAGATTTGTTAATGATCTATATAAATTATTACTAGTGTTGTTTTGTAATAAATCTAACCATTGCTTGTCCCAACTTTCGGCAATGCTTTTAGCAGTTGTCGCACCATTACCTAGAACTTCATCAATAGCAATTTGGGCAAAAATATGTAAAGTATCAAGGTGCATTTTAGTGATTTTTTTACTAGTATCTTGTCGGGTATATCAAATTTGATAACTTGGTAATTAGTAATAAAATTTTGACATCTGACGTACCCTATTAATGTGAAGATTGCGTAATTTTTGATTTTAATATTCTGGTTTTCTCCCAAACAAGTCTAATTGAGAACTAGTTCGCAAAAGTCTTGCAGCTTCTGCAGATGTATCAACTCTGCGAGCGCGATTTGCTTCATCCATCTGCTGAGAAATATTAGCTAAATTTAAATTAGAATATTGCAAAGACTGATTTGTTTGTATTGTTTGAGCAAAAGTTTCGGCGACAATTGTTGCTTGCTCTTGTTGAATTTGAATTGTTTGCAGATTAGACCTTAGTAGTTGTGATAATGCCGAGGAAACTAAATCTGTAGATGGAGGGCTAAAAGTAGTCAGAAAATTGTTAATATTTTGATTAGAATTATTAATTATGGCTCCTATACTTTTCAGACTATTTTCAGTATTAATTAACTTTGTTTTTAGCCGAATTTGTCCATTGATACCCAGAAATCCATCAACTGCTCCACGAGTAATTGAACGATTGATTTCATTACTAACTAAAGCGGAGCGTACAGTCGAATTATTTTCAAATTTATCTGAGTTAGAATCGGGCATGATTTGATTTTGATTACGAAAGCTTTGCCCTGCAGTATTGGGATTTGGTATATTCAAGTCTCCTGTGGCATTATATATTGCAGTTTGCGCCTGCGGTTCTACAGGCTTTAAGTTGTCTCTCAGATTCGTCTTCAGGTAGTTTTGTAAATCTACAGAATATGATTGAAAATCAGTCCAAACGCTTCCTAGTTGGGAGCCTAGTTGGGCTGTTGCGGGTAGGATTACCAGGAATGCTAATGAAACAGTCAAAATTGTAGTTTTATACATATTATTCATATCTAAAAAAATTACCTAATCTACTTAACTTCCACGCAATAAATTGACTAATTGACGCGCAAATACAGAAATTGCTTCATATTTATCGCTATATTTTTGCATTGCTTGTTGGCGTGCAGTTTGTTCATGGGGATTATTTGCGACTACTGCTAATTGCTCGTAGCCTGGATAGTAGCGACAGAAGGTATAAAGACCATTATCATCTAACAGCCATTGGCTATAAATATCTTCTTTGCGAGGAAAAAAGCTTTCTGTGGCGTTGCGAGCAATAATTTCGCGGGGATATTTTAAAATGCTGACGAAACTATCAACAGCAACTGGCTGAATTCGACCAATTAATCTGGTTGTGAGGTTTTGTAAAATTTTCGATGCAGCTTTAGATTTGGCGATGGTATCTGGATCTTGTGCTGATAAAATGACTCTAATACCAGCTTTTGCACCATTGGCACAAATTCTGCCAACTAAGTCAGAAATCTGCTCAAATTCAAAAAGAATTGGTGCTTCATCGATAAAAAATATCGAAGCTGGACTGCTTAATGCACGTCGCAATGCTGCTGAATAAGCACTCAATGATAGCACTGCTGCATCTTCACTATCTGAAAGATTTCTGAGTGCAAATACCAAAAGTTGAGCATCGGCGGGAAAGCTAGATGGTGCAGAAATAGCTTGTCCCACACGACTAGAAAGCCAAAATTTTAGACGTAGCTGAATTTGGCTAAGAGCATCTTCAACCCTACCACTAATAGATTCTAGCTGCAGATGTTCTGGTGAGCAGAAATACAGAAAATCTCTTAAAGTAGGGGTTTTTTGCCAAGCTTGAGTACCAAATCCGCCTAACATCGCTTCTTGATATCTTTGTTGTATTCCATCATCAGCAAAAAAGGCTCCTAAAGCTAAATTAATAATTGAACGGACGGTTTGCGATAGTAGCTGATTTTCTGTGGATGATCCTAATACCATTGTCATTAAGGCTGATTCTAAAAAAACAGTATAATCGAGCAGGCGATCGCGCTGTTGTTCTGGATCGAGTGAACGCACATCTGGTTGTTCAAATAAGTTATTAGATTGTTTAGAAATATCAAAATATGCGCCATTAGCCTCCATAAATTCTGTGTAATCTGTGAAGGTAGAAGTACCATCAGGTTTGGGAAAATCCAA
>CAVYXS010000091.1:0-10712 GCA_963772205.1 uncultured cyanobacterium | reverse complement strand
TGGTAAATTAGCCTAACACTCTATGCTAACACTGGGAGAACCATCTAGCATATTACCTTGAAAAGTAGCTGTTTGAACTTAGATACCCGATGCTGAACATTCCTCAATTACTGGGAACTGAACTAGATCTTAAACCCTATCAGGTGCAAAACGCGCTGGAACTTTTAGCGGAGGGTGCGACAATTCCTTTTATCGCACGTTACCGCAAAGAGCGCACTGGCGAGATGAATGAAGTCCAATTGCGTGATTTATCTGATAGGTATACTTACTTAAGTGAATTAGAAGAACGTAAATCAGTGATTTTAAATGCGATCGCCACACAAGGTAAACTCACTGATGAACTCCAAGGGAAAATCGCCTCCTGTTTACAAAAAACTGAGCTTGAGGATTTATACTTACCCTATCGACAAAAACGACGTACCCGCGCTACTATCGCGAGGGAGAAAGGACTCGAACCCCTAGCCGACTTTATCAAGTCGCTGAATGTGAAGAATTCTGTCTCAGCTTCCTTGGAAGATGAAGCAGCAAAATATATTTCTGAAACTTTAGGAGTGAAAACTGCAGAAGAAGCGCTTAAAGGTGCTGCTGATATTTTAGCAGAAGAGGTAGCGGATAAAGCTGAGTTACGGGCATATGTCCGGGATTTTCTGTTACAAGAAGGCGTGTTTGTTTCCCGGATTAAACATGATTATCCCGAAGGGACAACAAAATTTGAGATGTACCGTAATTATCAAATTCGGGTGAAGAATATTGCTCCCCACAATATATTGGCATTGTGTCGGGGTGAAGCGGAGGGAATATTAAACTTTGAAATTTCCTTTGATGATGATGTTGTACTCTCCTATTTGGAAACGCAGGAGATTAAAACAAAAATTCGGGCAATTCGCGACTTTTATCAGGCAATGTTGAAAGATGCATTCAATCGCCTCATGAAAACTTCTCTGATAGGAGAAGTTATTTCCCAGAAAAAAACTTACGCGGATATTGAATCTATCAAGACTTTTGAAACTAATCTCCGAGAGTTATTGCTATCTGCACCAGCGGGACTAAAACCAACCCTAGCAATAGATCCGGGGTTTAGAACTGGGTGTAAAGTAGCAGTATTAGACCAAACAGGGAAATTTTTAGAATACCAGGCTGTGTTTCCCCATCAAGCGGCTGAACAACGCACAAAAGCCGCACAAACTATCAAAAGGCTGATTGAAAATTACCAAATTGAGCTAATTGCAATTGGTAATGGTACAGCTTCCCGTGAAACAGAAGAATTTGTCTCCCAAGTTCTACAAACCAGTGAACGCAAACCGATTAAAGTAATGGTAAATGAGTCGGGAGCATCTATATATTCTGCTAGTACTGTAGCGCTTGAAGAGTTTCCCGATTTAGATATTACCGTGCGTGGGGCAATTAGTATTGGTCGCCGATTACAAGATCCTTTGGCGGAACTCGTGAAAATTGATCCGAAATCGATTGGCGTGGGACAATATCAACACGATGTCGATCAGAAGTTACTGAAAAAGAAATTAGATGAAACTGTAGAAAGCTGCGTCAATTATGTGGGTGTGGATTTAAACACGGCTTCTAAAGAACTTCTCACCTTTGTTTCAGGAATTACAGCCACAGTTGCCAATAATATTGTTACATATCGCAACGAACATGGCACTTTTAAAAATCGCCGCCAACTCTTGAAGGTACCGAAATTGGGACCAAAAGCTTTTGAACAAGCTGCTGGTTTTCTTCGCATTCGTAATGGTGAGAACCCCTTGGATAATACAGCGGTACATCCAGAAAGTTACCCGCTAGTAGAAGCGATCGCATCTGATTTGCATGTAGGATTGAATCAGGTGACGCAAATTGCCGAAAAACTGCAAAAGACTAATTTGCAGAAATACGTCACCGATACTGTAGGGGAACCCACACTCCGGGATATCCTCCGCGAACTAGAAAAGCCAGGTAGAGATCCTCGTGCTGAGTTTAAGTATGCCACCTTCAAAGAGGGAATCACAGAAATTAAGGATTTGCAGGTGGAAATGGAATTAGAGGGGATCATCACAAATGTCGCTAATTTCGGTGCATTTGTCGATATTGGAGTTCATCAGGATGGGTTGATACATATATCCCAACTTGCTGATAAATTCGTAGATGATCCCAAAAAAATCGTCAAAGTGGGACAAGTTGTCAAAGTACGAGTATTGGAAGTGAATGAGAAACTGAAGCGAATTAGTTTGTCGATGAAATTAGTCAAGCAAGTCAAGCAATAATTTTTATTCTCACGCATTCGCCAGGTTTGAATGAGTGAAATCATCCCAAAGGTAGAAAATAAAAACAGGTGAATTTTGTAATATTAATAGCAGATGGCAGTTTATCAAGTTCGACTGATTAACCCCGTAATTGGATTAGATCGCACGATTCAAGTACCAGATGATCAATATATCCTAGATATAGCAGAAGACAATGGTATTCGCTTACCATCTGGGTGTAAACAAGGCGAATGTTCTGTTTGCGTCGCCAAACTCGTCAGCGGTGAAGTTGATCAAAGTGAACAAAAATTTCTACGTCTCCAGGAAATAGAGGCTGGTTATGTTGTTACCTGTGTCACTTATCCTTTATCTGATTGTACTTTAGAAAGTCATCAAGAAGAAGTTTTATATAAAACATCGCTCTACTATAAAGAATAAATGCTTTAGTATTACAGAATCATAGAAAGTAGCAGTATTTATTATACTAAGCAATATAACTATATTTTTTTAATCTGCCTAGTGGTAGAAACTAAATCTATCTTGCAAGAGATGTTGAGATTAAGTGAATTGTTAAAGATGGGATAAGGAGTTTCAAACAAACCATTAACTGAATTTTAGGTAAAAACAATGTGGACAGCAACATTTTTTACGGCGCTAGCTACAGCTTTGAGCTTGCTGATTGTTGATTTAGTTGTTCCTGGCGTTAATATTGCTAACTTTCCCGCAGCCTTGATTGCTGCTTTAGTAATTGGACTAATTAACGGTTCAGTTAAGCCGGTGCTTTCTACTCTTTCGCTACCACTTAACTTGCTGACATTAGGAGCATTTTCACTCGTCATCAATGGTTTATGTTTTTGGTTAGCAGCAGTATTGGTTCCTGGGTTCTCAGTTCACGGAATTATCGCTTTTCTTCTCGGTCCAGTAATTCTGTCTTTTGCTAATACTTTCATTAGCAAATACTTTGCTGAAAAAAATCTGGGTTTAAACAGCAGTGGGGATATAAAAAGTCAAAGTGAATTCTCTTCTAGATAAGTCAATACAGTTAAACTAACCGCAGAGGCGCAGAGGATAAAGAGACAAGGAAAAAATTCTTTGTTTAGTGTATTGCTAGATGAGTATCATTGGGAGTAGAAATTATAGTCATATAAGTTTCTATAACCCAAAGATTTTCCGAATTAAGATAATTCATTAGATGGATTGTTTAATTCGACATTTTCGGGAAAATGTAATTAAGGAAAATTACAAAATCATAGTAGCAAAATCATGACAATACTTAGGTTTCTTCTTGGTTTGGTACTTCCTCCTTTAGGGGTTTTCTTGACAGTTGGTGTTGGACCTACTTTATTGATTAACATTTTACTGACACTGCTAGGCTGGCTTCCTGGAAGTATTCATGCAGTTTGGGTGATTGCGAAGCACGAGGAACAATTGGGTAGACAGGGAAGTATTTAGTAAAATTTAGGTTTGGCTGAATATCCTTAGATAAAGCAAAATAGGGTGTAGATTAAACACCCTATTTTTGTGTTTACTCATGAATTTTGAATGAATCTTGTAGCGAGAGCGTCGAATTGAAAAAATTGGTGATGCTCAACAAATTTATGACATGTGACGCCCCCTACTAATGTACCAGGGTATTTTTAAAAGCAGCCTATTTTTTAATCAATTGATTATCTTTATCAGCGGGTTCTTTATCTTTGAATAAATCAGCCGCTGTTAGCAATAATTCTCTCAAAGTTTGTTTGATTTGGCGTTCTTTTTGTGCTACGGCTTTACCTGCTTCTCCCAGTTTATCTTCTAACTGCGATCGCTTCTGTTCCACCTGTGTAGCCAAGGCTTCCGCTTGTGGACGAGCTTGACTA
Source organism: uncultured cyanobacterium (assembly GCA_963772205.1). GTDB lineage: Bacteria > Cyanobacteriota > Cyanobacteriia > Cyanobacteriales > Nostocaceae > Gloeotrichia. The sequence goes on along the minus strand of CAVYXS010000091.1, from coordinate 6,616 downwards.
GACCAATTTTTCGCCTCCTCTAAATAATTCCTAACCTCCTCAGAACGTCCGCCATAGCGTGCGGCTAAGTTCGCTCTGACAATGGAAATTTGCGCTTGTAGTTGAGCGTAGCGTTTCTGTAATAAGGCTACTTCTTCACTATTTTTGATCGTATTGATAGCAGATTCAACCACAATTTTAGTATTCGTAGATGTTTCTTTGCTTGTGTCTTCAATCTCTGCTAAAATACCGTCAATATCTTGTTGTAGTTCTTGTTCTTCACTATTCAATTGAGCTTGTAGCTTCTTAAGCTCAGTCTGAGTTTTAACAATCGATTCGTGTCTTTGACTATTAATCCCTTCTAGCGCTCCTTCAATTGAAGCTGTGACGTCTTCTTTCAGTTCGCTACCTTTTTCTTGTAAGGTTTCAATCACAGCAGAAACCGCATCTTTCGCAGTATTACGAAGTTCGCTGGAACCTGCTTTAAACTCAGAAGCTACCTGCAAAACGGCGGTTTTAACAATTTCTCGAATTTTGTCAGTTCTTAACTGTCCGGTTTCTTTTACTTGTTGTAGATCTGCTTGAATTTGCTCTTTGATATTTCTAGCCATGTTCAACTCTCGGTGTTTAACTAATTGGGATAAAATTTTATAGACATGATGCGATATCATCATTATGGCGTATATTCCTCGGTCAAGGAACTTCCTTTAGATAGAACATTAAGGCAAATTAGAAACTACCAAATTACAAAATATCCCATATTGTCGGTGCGTCAGGAGCGAAAAGCACTCGAAATACCAAGAAATTATTCGTACTGACGCACCCTACGAAATGATAAACAAAAGTGAAGTGGCTCAAGGGTCAAAATTAAGGAAAATACAGGAAATTAGCTGATTAAGTTTGATCCTTCACTCCTAAAATAAGTAATACTGTTTCACTTTAATTATGATACAAATACGTTGGTAGGGGCACGGCATTGCCGTGCCGTTACGCGCAATCTATATGTATCAGCATTTTGGTGAAATGGTATAACATATATTCTGTTCCCCTTTTATGAGATGATTAATATCTGTTAGTAGTAGATAAAAGTTAATTATGTGGCGGGTAAATGTTACTTGTTCTGGTGACGCCTGGAAGCAGTCTGGCAGCAATTTTAAGTCAATGGCAGATAAATATCAAAGCAATTGCATTTCTTCTAAAAAAATGCCCAATGGTACACGCATCATGGCATATCAAGTTGAGGATGTCAGCGATGCGGAATCATTTCAGGAAGATTGTGCAAGTCTTGCTGGATTTACGGCTGACTTTGAATCCCTGTAATGTTGTTTACTTAACTCCTAACCTCTAACTTTAAAAATGAATCTACCAGCAGCTAGCCGATTACAATTTACCTCTGATTTAAACATTTGTCGCATATTAAATGGTATGTGGCAAGTCTCTGGCGGACATGGACGTATTGATCCTAAATCTGCGATTGCGACTATGTTCCAATATATGGATGCAGGCTTTACTACCTGGGATTTAGCAGACCATTATGGACCGGCTGAAGACTTAATTGGTGAGTTCCGCCATCAAATCATTGCTACCCGTGGAAAAGCTGCTTTATCTAATCTACAAGCTTTTACTAAATGGGTGCCTCGTCCCGGTAAAATGACAAAAAAAATTGTCGAAGATAATATCAATATTTCCCTCAGAAGGATGGATGTAGAATCCTTAGATTTGATGCAATTCCATTGGTGGGAATATCGGGATACAAACTATCTGGATGCCCTCAAGTATATGGCAGAATTGCAAACTGAGGGTAAAATTAAGCATCTAGCTTTGACTAATTTTGATACTGAACATTTGAAAATAATAGTCGAAGCAGGCATCAAAATAGTTTCTAACCAAGTGCAATTTTCCCTAATTGATCGCCGTCCCGAAGTGAATATGATTCAATTTTGTCAACAGCACGACATCAAACTTTTTACTTACGGCACAGTTTGCGGTGGCTTGTTATCAGAAAAGTATTTGAAAAAAACCGAACCACGAGGATTTGATTTAACAACTAGTAGCTTGAAAAAATACAAAAATATGGTTGATGCTTGGGGTGGATGGCAATTATTTCAAGAATTACTTTCAACCCTCAAACAAATTGCTGATAAGCATCAAGTTAGCATCGCGAATGTAGCAGTGAATTATATATTAGATAAACCAGCCGTAGGGGGTGTAATTGTTGGTGCTAGACTGGGAATATCTGAACATTTGGAAGATAACGCCAAAGTATTTGGTTTTACCCTCGATGCTACAGATTTAAATTTAATAGCTGCGGTATCTCAACAATCACAGGATTTATATCAGGTAATTGGCGACTGTGGCGACGAATATCGGCGCTGAGGATGATTCCTCTGTGTTCTGGGCGCCTCTGGGGTTGGTAAAAGTAAATATCACCCAGAGGAGGACACTTGTGTGGGCGGCTTTGCCGACTTGAGCAAAGTGTCCGTCGCCGAGAGAGAATGAAAGGGAGGATATTTTTAAATTATCAGATTAAAATTATCAGAAAAAGAGTGATAATACGGTGGTTAACGAAATTCAAAGACTCATTGACCAGACCATTTCACTTTAATGATTTTGCCATGCTATCTAGCTCTAGCTCTGTGAACAGTGTCCTAGCTCCAGGCGTTCTACGTAAAGTGCATCATATCGCCCTCAACGTCAAGGATATGCAAGCTTCCCGACACTTTTACGGTACCATCCTGGGTTTGCATGAACTGACAGGTGACGAAGTACCCGCAACCCTCCTCGAACTCGTCGCTGCTGGGAAAGTAGCAAACTTCATCACCCCAGATGAGACAATCTTGGATTTATTTGGGGAACCGGAATTATCACCACCAGATCCCAATCCCGAAAAGACATTTACCAGAGCATACCACCTCGCCTTTGACATCCAACCAGAGTTATTTGAGCAAGCCTTGGCAGTGTTAAGAGATAATCAAATTGCGATCGCTCATGGCCCAGTTACCCGTCCTACTGGTAGAGGTATCTATTTTTACGATCCTGATGGCTTTATGATCGAGATTCGTTGTGATCCTCGTAATGAGGACTAAAGTCCTCACTACAATCTTCTAATATAACTATTTAAACCAACATGATATCAATACAGATGTTGACGGTAATTGAAGAAGCAATCACAAAACCCCCAATTCCCCACGAACCATACAAGCATTCCCTAAAAAACTGGGCGATGTATTGTCTACGTGAGCGAGGTTTTAAAGTAGTTTATGCTCAAAATGCCGACTTTGCGATTGAAACCAAGGGAAAGGATAAGGTGTATTTTAACGTCTCAAATAGTACAGAGAATTTAGATAATTCTGTTGGCTGGATAGTTTGGGATAATTCAACTAAAAGCGCCAGTGTCATTCCCCCACAATCTTAATCCTGCTTTTAAATCACCATTAAATGCTGCTGGGGTTACAAATTTTTGGTTTCTCGCCAAACCAAACCCACAGCTTGCATTTGTTGATGGAAGCTATAAACACAGATTTACAGATCACTAAAATTACTAAGAAAATTAATATCCAAAGTTAAAAAAGATACTTATATTTTGACTTCATATCATGTACGCTGGAAGAGATTTATTTGAAACATCTGGCTTCAGGATATTTGAAACCACAGATACACGTCGATAAACACAGATAACTATCAGCGTATATCCTCGTAGATCTGGGGTTTCATTTTTTTCAATGAATCGCCGATGATCATCAAGCCATCGATCGCACTCAGCAAAGTTATTTAAATTACAAAAGGTTCAAGCTCCTGATTAAACCATTCTTCCCCAATCCGTTCCGATATTAATGGTCTGACGATAAACTTAGGTGGGCTACCGTCCTGAACATCAATCCGCACGCATGAGTAAGGTAATCGCTTTTGGAAGTTTAGCTCACTACGACCAACAAACAGTTTTGAATCGGCAACTTTTCGGATGGAAGTACCTGTCATTTCGGGAAAAATCTCCATCAATTCTGTCCCTTCTGATCGCTGACGGCGAGGACGACGACCACTGCCACCAGAGATAATATAATTAATGTGGGAGTCAGCATATCCAGTATCACCTGTACGGAGATATTCTAGGCAGTGGGCATGACCGTTAAAAATCAAATCGACTATGGAACGTTCTTTAGTCAGGGAACCGAGATTTTCCGCCACCGCATTAAATACCCAACGCAGACGGTGACGAATAGCCAACGTTTGTGCCTGATTCCACTTAGTCGCTTCGGTAACGTAGGGGGGATGGTGGAAAAATATAATCCGTCCCCGCACTTCAGATGTATGCCAAGATTCGATTAACCTGGTTCGCAGCCAGTCAAGTTGTTCAAAATCGATGCTAGAAGTATTGTGGGATGACAGTTGTTTTTCAATATCAATTTTGATTTCATTGATTTGGTCTAATTTTGCACTGAGATCATCAAGTTGTTCTGCTTCAGTGGGTATGTTAGAATTAAGTTTATGGCATATTTCCAAAATCTGTAATTCTTCTTGTTCAATTTCCTGGCTACGCTTTTGCAATTCCCGGCGGTTGCTTTCGCCCTCTTGAGTATTAGGTAAGGGCGATGGCGTATTAAAGGTATTGGAGTCTAGGGCAAAAAAGTCTATACCGCCATAACGAAAAGTATAATAGCGATTGGGTAAGCGAGTAAAAATTCCAGGCTCATAACGCAAACAGTGTCCCTTGTCCGTTTTGGCAGTATAATGGCAGTCTAAATGACGTTGTAATTCATTAGGAGATGCGATCGCTCCCAGATAGTCAAGAAACGCTCGTGCATAGGCATCACCTTGATTTGATCCATGCCAACCAATCTCAAAATCTTTGTAGCGCAAAAGACGACGTAGCCGCAGCGTGCTTCCTGTCAATAAACGGTACATCAAGGGCACATCATAATAATCATGATTGCCTAGCACTGGTAGAAATGGCAGATTAAATACCATTCGTTCATAACTAATGCCTTTGGGGTTTTCTCCGCCCACTAGAAACTCTCGGTAAGGTTCGATAAAATTTTGTGGATAATACTCACGGGAACCCACGTTGTAAATAACATCACCAGTGTGCAAGACAAACCGACATTCATCACGGTGTTCAAGCATCATTTCCGCAACTTTTCGTTGAGGGTGGTGACCGTAATGGGACTTAGTACCAGTATCACCAATCACAAGGAAAGAAAATTCTGGACTATCATCCTTGCCATCATCTATCACCATACTGGTTTGATCGATTAAGCGCTGCACAACACTGGGATGCTTCCACCGCACCCGTTCTTGCATCTTTTGGATTTTTACAGGAATTGATGGTTCGGATATCAATTTCATTGGTGATAACCCTGGAATGCCTAACGCCTAAGCTGATTGTAACGAGCTTACGTTTGATTGGGAATTTCCCTCCCATACCCTACTATTCTGTCTATAGAGACGCTCACCCAGGCAAGAGTCCCCCACTACCAAAAACCCCTCAAAACAAAATTGACAGACTACTACTAAATATCTAGTTAGACATATCATGATTTTTCTAAATCATACGTCAGGAATATCAAGATTAGACAAAGACATAATCAATGTATTTAATCATACATTTATCTTTAAGCCGTTCATCATGAAACATACACATTATCAGGCGTATAACTCTAACTATCAACATTTTCTCAGTAATTATTTCTTGCTTAGAACATTTTAATCACATTTTTACTGTGATTTTACGTATAAAAATACATAATATTAGCGACATTACAGACATGAGTCTGGTGAAAAAATTCAGGAAATCTTTACCTATATTTACTTAGAATTTCCTTATATTAATGCATGTACTAAAAAATTCTCTAGTTAGATGTTGATATTTTGAGTAAAAAATCCTCTAAATATTGCCCTTATTTATAAATTTTTCTAGGGGTGCAAAAAAGCGTGGAACCTTTGCCATTGCTCAACTTTATGCTGCTGATAAAAAATATGCAGGATTTATTTTCAGTATCTTTTATCTGATTTACAACTAAAAAATTACTGATGAAAAAAAGAAACTTGAAGCTTCAAACCCACCAAATTCTCAGGATAATCAAGGAATGAAACGAAATTTTAGATACCTGATTATTTTTTGCTGCACCCTATTATTGATCATCTTCCTGGGTCAGGTAGATGGGTATACAGTGGCTCAAAATAATACAGTGAACTCCAATGATGAAATTGATGCTGTCGCTTTTAGCCCAGATGGTAGGACTGTAGTTACTGGTTCAGTCGATGGTACTATCACAGTGTTGGACAGACAGACAGGCAATGTGAAAACAACGTTGCCAGGATGTTCAAATGCCCGCATCAATGATATTGACTATAGCTCGGATGGAAAGACCCTATTTACAGTCGGTAGCAACAGTGTATTGAAAAAGTGCGATTTAGCAACCGGCAAACAAAACCAGATTTTGCAGGCTCACGAGAGCGCAATCAATACACTAGATGTCAGTTCAGACAATAAGTTTTTAGCTACTGGGGGACAAGATACTAGAGTCATCCTGTGGGACTCGAACGCCAACAAATTGGACAAGATCCTGGAAGGGCACAAAGGTTTCGTCAATAGTGTCAAATTCAGCCCGGACAGCACTATCGTAGCTAGCGCCGACGA
>CAVYXS010000090.1:0-17582 GCA_963772205.1 uncultured cyanobacterium | reverse complement strand
CATCGGGGTGGATTGGAGCAGTTAGTAAAGCCAGTCCATCACCAAGTATGTGATGATTTGCAAATTGCACCTTATTAATTTCAAAGGCGATCGCTCCACCTACTGCCATTACCATACCAATAATGAATCTGTTATCAAAGCGCCGACCGAATAAAAAATACCCCGCCAAGCCGACGAATAAGGAGTTCATATTAGACAATAAAGCCACGTTGGCAATATTGGTTTGAGTCACCGACCAAGCCCACAGGATTGAGTAGGTGGCTCCCGCAGTTCCCATCAAGAACAATAGTGTTAATTCTGATCTAGTCAAAGGCTTCTGTTCTATTGGTTGCTTATCAGACTTCTTTTGATCTCGAAAAGCTTCAAATACGCTCAAAAACCCAAAAACGATTGTGGCGATCCAAGCGCGATGAAAGGCTACAGCATTTGCGCCAATTTCGCGTTCGCATAATTTGACCAATACTGGTGCCAACGATATAGGAATTAGTGCGACAAATAATGAAGCAGTTCCGATCAAAGTTGAAGTTTGGGAAAGTTGCCGTTGTGCTAATTCCTGTTTGGCTATCATGAATTTGTGGACTAAGAAGAATTGCTACTCTTCTACAGGATAGTACGAGAAGCAAGAAAGCGATCGCTATTCTGAGCAGTCCACTTTTACTGTCAGTAATAGTATTCCGCTACACAAAAAATGCTTAGTGACCAATGACAATTAAAACATATCCGCCGGGTCTGCTGATTGTAATTTACGGGTGGCGATCGCACCGGAAATTGCACACATAATAACGGTTAAAATTAATACTTGCAATGCCCGAAAAGCGGTCATGTACATTGGTAAATTTGTGGCATTGCGAGTCAGATAGTATAGCACTAAAGACGCTGTGGTTCCTGGCAAGAAGCCCAGCATTGCTAAAATTACTGCTTCTTCAAACACGACGCCTAGTAAGTATAAATTATGGTATCCTATCGCTTTGAAGGTGGCATATTCTCGGACGTGGGTATTCACGTCGGTGGAAAGGACTTGATAAACCAGAATCACTCCAACAGAAAATCCCATTGATACACCCAGATTGAAAATAAACCCGATGGGGGAGTTGCGCCGCCAAAAGTCATTTTCAAATTCAATAAATTCTTCGCGGGTCAGCACCTTGACATCATCTTTCAAGTGTGCTTTTAATCCGGCTACTACCAGTTTGGGGTCAGCACCTGGTTCTACCTGAATCAAACCTACACTAATACTTGAGGCTAATTGTCGGGGAAATAGCCGCAAAAAGTTCTCATCGCTAGTCATTAAGGTGCCATCAGCGCCAAAGGAAGCCCCTATCTGGAATAAACCAATAATGTTAATTGTGCGGCGTTCGATTTCGGTGGTAACGGTTTTACCCTGTTCTAGTTGGATAATGGTCTGTTTGTAATTTCCTCTAGAACCACGGTCAAAGATTACAGTATCAGGAAGCTTGAGCGCTGGCAATTGTTGATTAACTTCTGGTAAGTCCAAAACTGGTTTGTCTGGATTAACGCCAATTACTAGAATCTCAGTTTCGCGGCGTGTTTGGGGATTTTTCCAGATCATATTGCTGACATACATCGCCTCTGCTGATTTTACCCCCGGTACATCCATTGCTTGATACAATCGCCGACGAGAAAAGGTAGAGATTCTTTGCAGGTTACGGGTTTGGGAACCGATTAAAACGATGTCTGAGCGCAAACTACGGTGCAATCTGGTGTTACTGTCATAAAGGGCACTCTGAAAGCCAAATTGCATGAACATGAGAACATCAGCAAAGGCAATTCCTGATAATGCTACCAAAAGTCGATTTTTTTGATGACTTAGTTGCAGCCATCCTAGAGGTGTTCGTCGCCGCAATTTTTGGATTAGTCCCATCATAGGCTGTAAAACATTGAGTTTGGATGTTGAAGCTGATGGGGATCTGACTTTTCACTCTTATCTGGAAAACCTCTCTCTAAATCTCTCTCCTACAAGGAGAGAGACTTTGAATCTTCCCCCCCTTCCCGATCGGGAAGGGGGTTAGGGGGTTAGGTTTTTCGTCGGCTTTTCCACATGACGTGAAAAGTCAGGATGGGGGAGTAGGGGAAGCTGAAGTTTCGTGTTCAGAAGCTGAAGTTCCGTGTTCAGAAGCTGAAGTTCCGTGTTCAGAAGCCGAAGTTCCGTGTTCAGAAGCTGAAGTTCCGTGTTCGCAAGCTGAAGTTCCGTGTTCGCAAGCTGAAGTTCCGTGTTCAGAAGCTGAAGTTCCGTGTTCAGAAGCTGAAGTTCCGTGTTCAGAAGCTGAAGTTCCGTGTTCAGAAGCTGAAGCTCCGTGTTCAGAAGCTGAAGTTCCGTGTTCGCAAGCTGAAGTTCCGTGTTCGCAAGCTGAAGTTTGACTCTCAAAACCAAAACTTCCCTCACAAACTCACAAACTCCCCCATTCCCCAACACCTGTTACAATTGAATTACCACTTTGACTTGCATATTGGTGAAATTGGCAGCTTTTTGGCTAGAGGGTTCATCAAGTTGGATATGAACTGTAATAATTCTGCCGTCAATATTAGTGACCTGGGTCAGTATTGATCACATTCTGACGACGTACTTGTAACCCAAGACGATCAACCGTTCCCTGTAATTTGGTAGGTAAGAAATCATTGATTACCTGTACGTGTTGCCCTGGATGTACTTTGCTGATATCGCTTTCGTAAACTTCGGCGACGACATACATTTGCTTGGTTTGTCCAATATTGGCAATACCATTATCTGATACCAATTCTCCAGGATGGGTGTGAATCTCAAACACCTGTCCATCTTGGGGCGATTCGCATGTAGGCTTGTTGTAAATTTATTTTGGCACGATTCATGGCTGCTACAGCACGATTGACTTCTGCTTGAGCCACTTTTACATCGAATACAGGGACTTCTGTAATCCGATCTAGGTTGGCTTTGGCTTCTTTGAGTTTTTGTTCACTGGCTGTTTGGGTACGTTTCAACTGCGCCTGTGCTTCTTGCAGACTTTTGCGGGCGTTTTCCAGGGTTAAGCGTTTGCTGTCTTGAAGAGATGCGGAAATTGCTCCTTCTTGATACAGTTGCTGATAGCGTTTGTTTTCCGCTGCGGCATTTTCCACTGTGGCTTGTAAGCGTGAAACTGTGGCTGTTTGCGCTTCGATATCGCCAAGGCGTTCAGCTTCTAGTCCCCGGATGGCTGCATTTTGGGCTGTGATTTCCCCGCGTTTAGCGCCTGCTTGGGTTTTAGCCAGATTTGCTTGTGCTACTTTTACCTGTGCCTGTGCTTCAATTAAAGCGAATTGTAGGCGATCGCGACTGTCTAAAATAGCAATTACCTGCCCTTTCTTGATTCTATCCCCCTCGTTGACTAATAACTGCTCTACCCTACTCCCTTCTGCAGATACGGTAGCAGAAAGTTTAATTACCTCTCCTTTTGGTTCTAGGCGTCCCAGAGTCTGTCACCGTTGTAATTTTTGGTAATTTTTTGACAGTTGATTGTGTCTCCAAATTGCCGGAATATTGCCAATATTTGACTGTATAAAAGCTGATTCCTCCAACTAATAAAGATGCAATTATCCCTGTAATAATGGATGGACGCAGAATAGATTTAGGGGACAATATTTTGTACCCTATCTTAGAATTTTGCACCATAGATTACCTCTTACTAGTGGCGCAGAAAACCTGACTTACTTAATGTTGATTTACTGTTGTTTTATAGCGGACTATTCCCTAAAAAAAATTGGAATTTTTTAGCGATTTCATGACATCACAAATTTACTGAACATGAAAAAAAAGTCTTTCTCACCAAATGAAAGACTTATATAGCGCTTCTCACTTGGGTGCAATACACTCTGGCGAGAAAAAGGGACTAGAGACTAGAGTGGTGTATTCCATCCACATAAAAACTGCTATACCTTAAGTGAACTACTTTTGTTTTGTTAAGATGTAAGGATGTTGGTATATTAAACTCTTTAAAAAAGACGGGTTGTAACATCGCCAACAATCAGAGAGAAATTACTCTATTTATGAGAGTTCTTGCATAAATCAAACTAAAGAACTCCAAAGAGCCTTTGATTTACGTCAAATTCTCCCCGCTTGCAGGGTTGGGTTTTAGGAGACTTTTAAGCTACTACAATTTTATGAATAGGTCTCAAAATTTAAGGAATAGTTTCAATTATCAAAAAAGTATCATAAAAATATTCTAATTTTCTGCCGAAATTTTCAATTTTTATGATTAAATATGGTTCAAATGGTCACTAATGAATTCAAAATTATTTGACAACTATAAATTTAGACTTCCCTACATACTCAGTTTTACTGCTCTATCTGAATTTATAGTACAAGAATTGCATTTGCATCACTTGCGGATGCCATCATTATCAATAGCGCTGTAACTTTCACTACTCATCAATCCTAACCAGGGGTCAGAATTCGGTGTTAAAAATAATTCGGCGTAGACTTTTTCATTTAATGAATTTACATTAGTTGTGGCGTTCTCTTGCATAAACCACTGATGAATTTGGCTATGCAGTGTATATTCATTTCTCACCGTATCTAACGCCATTGCTGTTTCAAAATTGCGAACAACGGGCTGTAAATTATCAGGATTGTTTTCTGCAAAACGTTTGCTACGTATCAATGCCACACTGTGATGATCTAGTTTCGCATCTGCTGTGTAGAGTTGGGCAATGCGTTGCCAAGTAGATGCGTCAGTAATTTCTTGGAGTGATTCCTGATTTTTGGTAGTAGAATTGATGTTGCGAAGGATAGGCAATTCTACTCGACTCTTGCTGACTGCGATCGCTCCAGCAACTGGGGCGCTGGGTGCTTCATTACTATTAACAGGGATTTCCACAAGGCGTGGGGGATTTTTAATCCCAAGTTTTGCTAAATCGGCTTGCCATTGTGTTTGGATAGATGCCAAATTTTGGCGGTGGTAGTCACGCAAAAATGTTTTACGTTCTATTACGGATAAATTAGTATATTCTTTAACTGCTTTTTCACCAGCCACTAACTGACGTAAAAATGCTTTTGGTCCGTATAAACCCGGTATAGCATCGATGGGACGCCCCGAACTGTCTAGGATGTAGTGAATGCTGTTACCTGTCAGGGTGCGTTCTAGCTTGCGTCCGTCGCCAAAATCTATGGTAACTTTGGGCACTGGGCGCACAGATTGCCAGTGCAAGATATAGCGATCGCTCAGGAATTGGGAAATCTCTGCATTGGGATATAGTGCAACACGGAAAAAGCGGCTATTAGCACAACTTAAATCTTGGTCAAGTTTGCCTAATAATCGTAGGGAGAGGATGGGTTTACCAGTAGCTTTGGCGGCGGCTTTGGCTTGTTCTAAGTCGGTATACCAGTATAGTTTGGAAGTGTAGCAGTCTCGTTGCTGACAAAGGCTATCTAAGGCTTCGCGTATCTGCGGTGAAGGGTTGTGAAGCTCTTGTGCGTGAGTCTTGAGAAATTGCTCTAACCCAGGTTTACCCTTTGCGCGAAGGATTGCGGCTTCTTGTGTGAGTTCTGCTTTGTTTGGGGTGAGACTTTTAGTATAGGCTGTTTGCGACAAGCCCACACTGGTGAGGGTGAAGGCAATTGCAGTATAAATAAACTGAGGTTTCATATATTATATAATTAGCTGATTTATCTATTATTAGTTAATCTGACTTAGTGTGTCGCGATTAGTTCCAATGTATAAATAAGTAAGTCAACCTAATTAAATAGAAAATGCTTTCTGGCTTTTAGTAGCGCTTTAGCGCCAGAAAGCTTCAAACTAAGCGCTGAAGCGCTACTACGAACTTTTACCTTTTTTTAGGTTGAATTACTTAACTGAAAAATCAGCAAATAAGGGGATTTTGTCCTAGATACAGGTTGCATATAGCGTTTCTCGCCCTAGTGAGGTACATCGGTAAGGGCACGGCAGTGCCGTGCCCCTACATCGCGTGATACAATTTTGTACCTCATCTGAATAGGAAGTACTATATATTAAAGATATATGTTGACTGTTGACAACTTAAAGTAGTTATTTTGATTTTTTGGAGTTACCTAAAAGAGTAAGATGATGGATTCTCACATAGTTAAAATCAGCAGATATCTGAGCAAACATTTGCGCCACCAACCTGATAGCATTGGTATTAAACTAGCTCCTGGTGGTTGGGTTGCTGTTGATGAACTTTTAGCAGCCTGTGCAAAACACCAGTTTCCGATCACCCTTCAACAATTGCAGACAGTAGTCGCCAACAATGATAAAAACCGCTTTTCTTTTGATTCTACAGGTACTCTAATTCGTGCTAACCAAGGACATAGTGTAGCTGTTGATTTGCAATTAGAACCTGTAATTCCTCCAGATGTGCTATATCATGGTACCGGACAAAAATCTGTTGAGTCAATCATCCAAACAGGACTTGTGAAAATGTCGCGCCATCATGTACATTTATCACAAGATATTGCTACAGCAAGAACTGTGGGTGCAAGACATGGAATACCTGTAGTTTTTGCTGTGGATGCTGTCGCAATGCATCAAACAGGGCACATTTTCTACTGTTCTGATAATGGTGTTTGGTTAGTTGATAGTGTACCACCAGAGTATTTGCAAAAAATTTGAAATACCCCTTCTCTAAAATATGAGGATATACATAAAAAAGATACTCCACTTCTTGAAAGATAGTGGAGTAATAAATATTAGCTTCAGGATTCTAATATTTGAGCGATTAACTAATCCAAAGTTTTCTTGACTGCATCTTTAATATTTTCTACAGTGTGAATAACTTGGGCTTCAGCTTGCTTTTCTTTACCTGCAGCCTTATCAGCTGGATTTCCAGTTACCTCCCCAATCACTTCTTGAATTTTCCCTTCAATATTTTTAGCAGTGGCTTCAACTCTATTTTCAATGCTCATATTTTTGCCTCTTTGATTTGGTGAATTAAGCAATTAATTTTTAATCAAAACAATCGTATAGCACTTGTTCTTTTTTCGTGTCTATCATGAGATAGATTGATTTTTTATTCTAAAGTAACCTCAGATAGATGCAGAAGCTCATATCTTATCTACATCCCATTTTTAAGGCGCTTTAGCGGGATATAAGACTTTGAAATCGCGGAACTAGTCCCGCGATTTCAATGAGATGTACCTGAATAAAATAGGAACCGTGCTAATACTTACTTTTTACCTCTAGCTTTTTCCAGAAACTTCTCTACTTCTTGTTCTGTTGAAGTTGCATTCTGGGAATTATCAGGACGTTTCTGCTTGTCAATATCAGCGTCTCCTTGAACTTCATTAAGTCCTTTGTTTGATTCCTTTTGAACTTTTTCTAATCCAGGGGGTGCTGATTTAGCTATTTCGTCAGTTTTCCGTTGAATTTCTAGAAGTTGTGTAGTACCTTCACGGGAGTCACTTTGATAACTACTGATTGCTAAAGCCGGAAATGTGCTAGATAGAAATATCAAAGCACAGGTAAAAGCCACAATTACAAAGCGTATTGGACTTAAGATAGATAAAACTAAAGCAATAACCTTCATTTTTTGTCCTCAATAATAGCGTCAGCAAAACAAGATTTGTACTTTAATTAAAGATGATTACGCCTTTATTTAGTCAAGTTCAACAAATTGTCAGGTCTTACTTCCATCTTTAACTTATCGCACCATGAACGAAACCTCAAGAAGAAATATGTTTGAGATTTTTGGATATAATTTAGTAATGACTAACAAAAAACTCATCTATGTATGATGTAAATCGATACACAGATATTCTTCATCTCAGTTATGCGTAGCTTATTTGTACTATGAGGAGACTAACACTTGAATCAATCTAGAGAATGAAGTGCATCTGACATTTTTTAGCTAAAATCTCACTCTCTAGATAGATCTAATGAATCAGGTTTTGTTAGTTTAATTAATCATAATCTTGATAGATATTAATCAAAAAACCTTAATTCTTAATAGGGACATGGGCAAATATTCTATTCCATCAATATTCAAAATTATGTGATATCTAAGATTTTTTGTCACTATGTATCTTGGGGAATTTGCGGATGTGGGTCAAGTAAATTTTTCAATGTTAATTTAAATACGAAGTTAAATAGGAATTCAACATAATTAATTCAGCTTCCTCTTCTGGCATTTCTAAATACTTTAATTCTGATAACTTTCCGTTATTATTTAAATTAAATAAATCATATCCTCTATGAATAAAATGCATTTTTTGATAAAAATTCTCAGCTTCTTTTACGGAATGCAAAGCTATTCTTCCTTCAAAACCGAAGTTAAAACTGCGTAAAATTGCAAATGTCAGTAAAACAGTTCCTACTCCTTTATAGTTCCGTGTTTCTTGAATAGATGCACGGTTCCAAGGAGCTACAGTTAGGATATTTACATAAATTAAACCTTTGCCCGGTTCTAACCTGGAAAGCCATTTATTAATCTGTAAAACTATTACACCTTGAGCAATTGAGTTGTATTCAAGCACATAAACTTCATAAGTTTTAGAATCATTTAAGTATTTGTTTATATTTAAGTTTTTATCCCAACATTTTTGATCTTTCAGTTGAGGCTTCCAAATTAATTCGATTTCTTCAAGATGCATTGACGAAATAGGTACAATTTTGGCTTGCACATATTCGTTATTCACATTATGTAAAATTTTGACTGATTCTTTTACTGCTAACATAAAAAATCTGATTACAGGGCTATTTTTGCGGAATAAAAACCATGAAATACTTACCAAATAGCAAAATCAACATTATTTGCTAAGGTTTTAGAAGTTTTGAGCTTTATTTTTATATCTTTGATGTTGAATTAATCATTTGACATCACAAGTGTTGAATAAAAATTACAATTCTCATGCAAACATTATTCATAATTAAACAAAATGCGATACTACGTATATTTTCTAAAAAATTGGCGCTTTTCAGTATTTCTTACTAATAGAATTATACTAATTGGAGCAGCGTTTAATATTTGTTTTCGATAAAGTTTTTGTTAGCTATTAACAAACTTTTGGGGATAAACAACCGCTATCAAAGATACTGAGGTAATTTTAGTATCCCAAAAATCATGGTATGAGTGACTGGGTGACGGTGTTTGAAAAATGAATAGCCAGAAGGGACTTACTTAGACGCATTCTATATATAGGACTACTATTTGATTTTTGAACAAAATTAGGTATTGTAGTGGACTGACACGACTAAAATGATGCAATAGACTGGGATGGAATTAAACGCAGATGCACGCAGATAAACGCGGATAGAATTTCTGTTATTGCGCTATTTTAGCCTTGACACCCCACTACGTATCATAGATACAGTGCGTGTAAAAATTATCAGATAATGTTTTATACAGCATTTCCGGCTGTTATGACGTACAGGAACCCCACCCCCAACCCCCTCCCCGCAAGCGAGGAGGGGGCTATCAAGTACCTCATATGATTAGGAAATGCTATATATGGAAATAGCTAATTAGTAATTTTCGGTTAATTGAACCACATATACTCTCTGAGGCGCACGCCATGCGCCCCTAGGATGTGGTATTTTTACTTAAAAAAGACTGTATTAATAATGATTAATCAACAATAAAAATCACGCACATTCGCTGGTTCCCTTCGTAAATCTCTCAGGACTAGATCACTCAACTCCAGCGGGCACAGTGCTACCGGTTTCTTCACTTCACGGAAGTCAAACCGGAAAAACCGGTAGCACTGTAAGACCGCACAGTCAAGAGGGGGCTAGTGATGCGTGTGTAGACTAAATGCATGGATGACGATACATCATCCGGGTTGCAAGGAATTATTTAGGAGCTTTTAGTGCGTGATTTTTATTTGTTTGTTGTTGATTTTCACTGATGAGCGTGACGCATTCTCAGTGCTAGAATATGCTCGCAAGGGCCTTTATACAGCTTGTTTTGCTGATGCCAATTACAAGTACATTCTGCTTCAATTATACGCTCGTCATGATCAATCGTCAAACTTGGTGTATAAGTTTTATTTTGGTCGTTAACGCTACCTGTGAAAGTAAGTAAATTATCGCGATCGCCTACTGATGTTACTTGTACAGCGTTGGTATTGAGGAACCTTGTAGCGCTTTGTTCACGTTCGTTAGCGAAACGCAATCTTTCCATTGGTAGGGGTTCGCGACTGAGTTCGCGGATGCGGTATACGCTTTTATTTAAGTCGTAGATTACTCTGCCTGCTTGAGTATAAGCACTTAATGCTCCTGTAACTGCAGTCCGACTTAATTTCAACCTCTGTGCGAGACTATCGGCGGTTTCGACCCAGTTTTCGCGCAAAGCGTCAAAAATTTGTTTTTGCGTCCATTCATCGACATCCGCACGGGGAGCCATTAAATCAAAATTACCAGCTTGTGACCAGTCATTTGCTGTCCAACCGGATAAGCCAAGGGTGAATGACATATCGCCTAAGTCGGCAATGTAGAATGAGGGCATACCTGTTCCTAATAGATGAACGGTGAATTTTTTGGCGACAGGTATGAGACGTTCGAGAATGTGGAGACGACGACGCCCCCAGATGCGAATGGTTTGGGGGGTATTTCCCAGATAGTGCGATCGCGGACAAACTACTTCAATATTCCAAGGTTCAAATACTACTCGGATGGGTTTTCCGGGTTCGAGGTGGTAACGGATACTACGAGGTCCTGCTTTCTCTTTGTGACGGCGCAGAACGAAGCATATATTATGAATATCCATTGGGTGTAAGTCGAAGGTTGTTGCGGGTAAGCACATCGCCGAACTTACTTGTAAAAACCCGCGTACCCAACTATCAGGTAAGTCTATTTTGACTTCTTTATATGCGGTTTCGTTGCTGGTTTGTACTTCAAAACCGGAAGGATCAACTTTTAATTCTGTGGTTTTATAGGTGCGAATTTTTTGAAATTCATCATACAAAGCTGCGGAATAATCGACATTTGTAGTCCCACAAGCGAATTCGCTAATATTTTTGAAGACTTCGTAACTTGCACCCAATCTACCATAACTGGATTCATCGACGCTGAAACATTCAAAAAATACTTCGTCTGGGTTAACTGTAATTACGGGATCAAATACAAAATAAAAATCTAATTGTTTTTCCCAAACATAGCGTCTAAATTTTTCTCGTGCTTGATAATATGGCTTTAATCTTTCAGAACTGCGGGAAGATAATGTAGTTAATTCTGCTTGTAATTGTTTGATTTTTTCTGCGACATCTTGCTTTAATGCTGCGACTAAATCCCAATTTATTTCATCTTGTTTGGCTCGCCATTCTTTGTATGCTGTTTTATCTTTAGGTTGAAATCGCATGTCGGATATCACTACATCATGTAAGGCGCTGATGGCTTCTCGAAATGCGATATTTTGGCGTAACTCTCCGACAAAAAATGTCGGTGGACGTTTGGTGTCTGGCGAAAATGACATTTGGGTATTATTGCCATTTTCTGATACTGTTGTACTGCCTTTGTATGCGTAGTTAAATTCCATATCAAACCTGCTGATGTTTAGTTTTGGATGGATAAGCTAATCGTCATTTCTTTTTCTAGACTGATTCGGTTGTAGTCAGCGGCTCTAGCGCTGGTTTTATGCAACTTGGCTTATAGGTATACTAAATGATCTGTAAAAAATATTTTTTTTAATCTAACCACAGAGAACACAGAGAAATGTCATGATTATGTTCTCATTTCAACTACCTGCTTGACTGCAATTGGTACATTTATATGAGGATATTTTTTCTGAATTTTTAACATAATTTGTATGGACTCAGCTTTATCCCCAATAGCCATTGTTAGTGATTGTTTAGTCAAAATATTAGCGATAATTTTAGCGGATTGTTCATTTTTGTCAGCCTCTGATGCGAGAAATTTAAAAATCTGCTGTTTGGCTATACGTCCCCGATTGACGCCAGATAAAACAGTGAAGAAGTAAGATTCTAAATGCTGAATTTTTTCTGGATTACCTCCTGCATAATCTTCTAAATAATTAGTCACAAACGTTTGCATATCGCTTGATGGATGTTCGCTAAATTTGAGTAAATATTCCTCACCATCGCTAGTTTGAAAATTCCGCATTAATAAATCTCTACCCAATTTTCTCGCGTCTTCTCTCACACTATCGCAGATACTCACTAAAATTGGGGGTGTGAATTCTTGTGTACCAAACTCATGTGTGAAAATGTTAAATGCAAATTCGCGAGAGTCTGGCCATTTGGCTGACAATATGCGTACTGCTGCGATCATTTCTTGTGAGTCTGTGCGAAGTCTATCTAAGATTTGCGAGAACATTTGTTGTGCTGCTTGGCGTACTATCAAAATTTCATGATTAGCCAGTTTAACTATTTCACTGGTACTAAATTCTGTAACCCAATTGTGCAAATTTGCTTGTAGTAAGACACCTCCTAATTCTTGTGCTGCTGATGATTTAAGTTTGAGTAATTTTAAGGCTGTATTTTTATCAATACTTGTCGTCCAACCTTGACAATCTTCTTTTAACAAGCGCACTAAATAACTGTGAACTCCTTCATGATTTTCTGGTGTGAATAAAATTTCTATAAAATCAATAGCCATCTGGATAGCAAAAGTTGTATATGCTGTTCCCAAACGACGAATAATTGGTTGAACAGCGTTGCGAATTTCTTCACTAGCATTAATAGCCATTGCTAGAATCAAAATTCTGTCTTCACCCAGCAATTTTGCATCAGGTAACTGTCCAAATAATCTAATACCAATTACTCGCAATGATTCATAAGATGATGCTAGCAGCGATTCAATTAAACTTGGAGGTAGATTGGCGGTGTCAATTTCGTGATTGAGTAAAATCCGCGCACCTAGTTCTTGAATTTCTAAAATTGGATGTGCTAGTAAATCGTTGATGACTCCCATCCCCAAGGTGCGTAATTGGGATGCAAAACTGAAAATTAGGGTTTCAGCAATTTCTTTGGCGATGTTGCTGTTATCTGCTGACGTAAATGCTAAGAGTTCAGCTATAATCCTTCCTAAGGATACCTTTGCTGTTGCATCTGCAATTACAAAAGAAGTTAATAATTTTCTAGTAAAGGTATGGGTATCTTCATACTTGCTCAACATCAACCCAACAATAAAGTTACTATCAGCTAAAAAATATTCTCTCTGTAGTTCAATCCATTGATAAGCTTGATTTCTGGCATTTTCGGAAACGCAATTAACTACAGCCATCACTAATTCTTTGTTAGGTTCGCTAGAACTATATTTTGATACTGCAAGTTCTAGAGCAAAATTTGCCGTTGTTGCGTAAGGCTTTTGAACTAACTCGATAATGGTGTTAATATCGAGAGAATTACAAAAATCCTGACATACTCTTAATGCTTTGATTGCAAATTGATGTACCGGAAGACATTGACTTTGTTGTAATAATTTGAGTAATGCTTGGGGGTGTTGTTCCCAAAGTTCTGGAAATGCTTCTTCCCTTACCGTTGGTTCAGGATTTCCCGGTTTATAACCTTCTTGACACCGCCATGCTTTCGCGTGTGATCGCAATTCATAACGCGGGCTATTTTCGTAGATAATATGGTTAAATGTGATATAGTCGGCGTATATATCAAAGTGACTTACAAGTTCTATTCTTCTCCAGTCATTACTCCAACGATATAAAACAGTTTGTTTGGCGGTTTTAGCATCTTGATCTGAATATTGAAGAAGCACACCAACCGCCATATCTATATAATTACTGTCTCTTTCTTCTCCCCAACCTTTGAGAGTTCGCCAAATTCTTCGCTGCAAATATTCTCGTGTTTGTTTGCTGTAAGCTTTACTAGAATTGGGACTTTTGAGTTCCTTGGCGTAGTGTAAGGAAGTTATAATGTATTTGTAATTAACTGCATCCCATACGGAATCTTTATAACTGTCGAAATTTTCTTGTTCTTGATCAAAACGATAAACTAGTATCCCAAATACTTCGGCATCATGGCGATATTCTGCTATCTTAAATATATGGCGGATGTATTTAAAGTAATTCGGCGTTAATGGTGCAGTTTGCAAAATTTCAATTAATGCCGGACGAACATTAGTATTATCAAGTTGATAAATTTTGTCCAGCACTTCAAACCGCTTGTAGTCTCCTGATTCCAAATAATTCTTCAATGTTGCTGCAAAATTTTCTGCATAACCTGTGCGAGCTAATTTTTGTAAATAGCCCGGCAAAAATTCAAATATTTGTGATTTTAACTCAGCTTGAGTTGGCGCATCTGCAAGTTTTAACAGCGCTTCAAATGCAATGCGTTTTACAAATTCAGGTGTAGATGGCTTTTTATAAAGTTCCCTCAGCACAGGAATAGCACTTTCATCGCCACAGTATCCTAAAGCCCAAACAATACAGTAATCTCGTAATGCTTCACCAGTAGCGATAAGCTTAATTAACAGGGGTGTTGCTTCACTAACTTTAAGTTCTCCAGCACGCCAAATAGCCCTTTCTAATTTCCAGTTACTAGGTTCATTGTTCTCAAGACGTTTAAGTATGGCTTGCTTACGTAAATTAGTATCTATTGTTGTCGAAGTAGTTGGCTGAATTCTGACAGAAGTGACATCTTGATATCCCTTTTTTGTCTTTTCTTGAACCAATTTGTCAAAAACTTTCTGGGCTTCATTCAAACTTACGGGTTGAGTAGTTTTCTCTCCTTCTTTTAAACTCTTCCCTCGTCTACCATAGCGGAAATTTACAACATAACCTTCTGCTGTTGTCTGACAAATATCAACTTCGTATATTTTGTCAGATGTTCCTTCTGTATATTGCAATGTTGTCCGTTTAATTAATTTCATTTCAACTCCCTAATTAATGATTTTTGATAAATGACTAATGTAAAATATTTGTTTGCTCGTAGTGAGCGATTTATCGCTCCGCTCATAGCAGGTATTTTAAGCACTAAAGTGCTTACTACCAGTTTTATGAGTTCTAGTATACGCAGTTCATTCCTCTTTTTTTTGGCTATATTTCTGTTTTATTCGTTGTATTTGCTGTTTAAATTCTTCGCCTTTTGCAGGATTAACCATCGCCACAAAGTTAGCAAATCCGGTAATTGCTCCGAGTAAATCGCTGGAATTACCCCAATGTTTACCTTCTAAACCTTGTGTTTCAATTTGATATAAAGTTGCACGAAATTGTTTTAATTGCTTCTGAGAAACGTTTAATTTTTCATTAACTACTATACCAGTCACTTCTTGCTGGCGGGATTTTCTCAATATGCGCGTTTTTTCATGGTTAATCTTAAATCCTTCATGGGTAATAATAGACGCAGTACGCTTGATGATATTACATACATGACATGTATGTTTGCCAGAGGCAGAAAACGTTAAATCATCAGCATATCGGCTGTAAATAAAGCCTATTTCTTCTGCCATTCCTTGCAATCGTCTGTCTAAACGGCGACAGAGTAAATTGGTAATTGCTGGACTAGCTGGGGAACCTTGGGGAAGATGTCTTGTATCGAGAGCGACGTAATAGGTTTTACCATCGAGTTCGACTGCTTCGACTTCGGCTGCTGTAGATATTAATGCAAATATGGTAGCTGCGGCTTCGGAGTAACCGAAGGATTGAAATAATCCTTTGACACGTTTATAAGAGATTGAGGGAAAAAAGTCTTTAAGATCAAAGTTGATCACAACATCTGCACCAACGTGAGGTGTCGCATTGGTAATTATAGAATGATTGGCTCTAAATCCGTGTGCGGCTTGGTGGACTTCGAGTTTATTTAAAATATTTTCTAATATCCAATGTTGTGCCTGTTTTAAGTTGGGCATAGGCGCAGAAATTAATCTTTCTCCACCAGTCTTTTTAGGAATTTTGAAGCGGATATAATGGCTGATTGTGGATGTTTTGCGGTTAAATGCAAGAAAGCGCAATTTCCCAACACTAATTCCCATTGCTGTGGCGATTTCTTCAGCAGTGTTGCAAAGGGGTAATTGGTTAGTTTGCAGTCTTTCCAGATTTCCGCTGGTGTTGTTTAACCCAGCCGATACACCTTCACCAAGGTAAATTATATTTTTTTGTTTCTGTTGTTGCCAAGCTTCGGAGCGTTCCAGACGTTCTTTTTCGCGTCGTTCCTTGGTTTCCTGTTGCTGGCGTCGAGACTCTTCCAGGCGTTGTTTGAGGAATTGCTTTCGCAATTTTTGCTCATCTTGGAGTTTGTGACTTTGTTGACGTAGCGTCTGCAGTTCCCGCGTAATTTCCCCGCGCCGACGAATTTCATCCGCTGGGTCTTCGGGTATTTTACCCTGTGCTTCCCAAAAACCATAGCGGATCATTTCTTCGAGGATGAATTCCTCTCGACCAATGGTGCGGATGCGATCGTACAATTCTTGTTGGGTACGGGGTTGATCGGACATAGTACGTGCTGAGTGCTGAAAGACTCTGAGTTTAGTCCAGTGTATTCGCTATTTTAGTAAAATGTGGAGTTATAGAAGTAATTTTTAATGCTCAGAGCAATACCAAAAATTATTTGGTTCGCGTGGACACGCGGTGCCCGCCTACGGCATCGCATTATATTTAGCAAATACAAGTATCTAAATTAACTGATATACCACTAATAAAATAATATTACGTATGTTACTTAATTCTTCCCTAAGACACACGTAAACAGTGTCTAGCTTAAATATAATCAACGAGCATCAAGAAAACCTTGGTGCCCAAACAGCCAGAATTTTGCAAGTTCCTCCGTGAACTACGAATAACCACTAATCTAACACAAGCACAGTTTGCAGCATCTTTGGGTGTCAGTTATGCCAGCATTAACCGCTGGGAAAATGGACACGCTTGCTAGATTTACCCCATATTCGCTGCAACTGGCTCAAACTTTTTTAGATTTGAAATTCTGAAAAATTTCTATGAACTCTTCATAGGAGATTTGTCCGTCACTGTTGGTGTCTGCTCGCTTTAGCATGTCTTGAATCTCGGCACTTGTGACCAGAGAATCAAGGCTGCGAATACAAATTCTCAACTCTTCTAGACTTATCTGACCAGAACCGTCTGCATCAAACAGTTTAAAGCGTTCTAAAAGCCGTTTATCTAGATCGTCCATCAGATCCGATTTCAGCAGGGTGGCAAACTCCTCAAAGCTGATGCTATCACTATTGGGCTTACCTGTGATGATATTCATCGCTTCTTGAACCCGTTGGAGCGAATAGGGCGACCAACGGCTTTCAATACAGATCCAAGTTCTGTAACAGACATGGAATTGCTGCCGTCTTTATCGAATTTTCTAAATGCGTCTTTACAGAAGGCAATTTGGTCATCGCTCATCCAGTCAATACTGACGGATTTTGTTCTACCGGCTTGGCGCTGAGTGGAAAGTGAATCTAAGCGATCAAGGACATCGAACGCGTGCCCTGTCGCTTGCCAAAGCCGACCTGAATCAGTACCAAACCGCACACTGCCGTTTTCGGCAATCAGGGGTAAATCAAATCGTAGCGTTGAATCTTCCATCAGTATCCGTCCGGCTTCGGAGGTTTCTCGTCCATAGTAGTGGTCTCTATGGGGGAAGAAGCCGCAAATGTTGATAATTTTCAGATGTTCTTCAAAAATGGTGCGGAAGATGCGGAATTCTGACTGCAAATACGGCTCAATTTTCTCGTAATAGCTGACACACT
>CAVYXS010000089.1:0-12073 GCA_963772205.1 uncultured cyanobacterium | reverse complement strand
ATCTTCTTCGCCTGGTTCAGTTCGCGTATTGCTCATTTACTTGACAACGACTATGCCGATAGCGACAAAGTCATTTTAGTATGTGACCAGCTAAATACTCACAAACTTGCCTCCCTATATCAAGCTTTTGAGCCGTCCATTGCCCGTCGTCTGGTTGAACGCTTGGAAATTCACCACACTCCTAAACATGGAAGTTGGCTCAATATCGCTGAAAACGAACTGTCCGCAATGACTCGACAATGCTTAGATTGTCGGATTCCTGATCTTGAAACTTTAGAACAAGAAACAACGGCTCTGGTATATTCAACGCAATCATTCACAAAAATCTGTAGATTGGCAGTTCACAACAGCGGATGCCCGTATCCGTCTCAAGCGTCTTTATCCACAAATAGAAAATTGACAGACCACTAGTACCCTGTGAGAAATCGAAATTATCAAAGCTTTTACAAGTCTAAAAGACAGCCCTAGAAAAGTTTTGCACTTACGTAATTAAGTTTTAACCATAATCACTGTGCAGTTACTTTTGCGAGAAATATTCTCGGCAATATTTCCTTGAATCACTTGTTGCAGGAGACTTTCACGGGTTGCTCCCAGAACAATCACATCACTATCGTCAAGTTCTGCACACTTCAGGACAGCCTCAGAAACAGAATTGGCACAAACTGGAGCAGCTATCACTTTACCACTAACTCGGCGTTGGAGAAAGTGAACAGATTTATCTAGTAATGTTGTGTCAGGAATGGAGTCAGTAGGCTGGAAAACCTGACATAGCTTAATTTGGGGCGATGTACTTAGAGAAGCAAGCGCAGGTAATAACTTAATTGCTTGGCTGGAGTTAGGGCCACCCGCCATTGGCAACAACCAACGGTCAAAGGATCTTTTATCATCTAATTTAGCCAAGATAACATCACAAGGCGCCTGTCGAATTATGGTATCCACCACTCGGCTGAAAACTCTACCAGGAGTTAATGTACTGCCTTTCCAGCCCATCAGTACCAAGTCAATGTGTCGTTCTTTGACAGTCTCCAAAATTGCCCCAGCAACATTATGGGCAACTCGGATTTGGGTATGAACGGGAATCCGCGAATTCTCTCCTAACAGTCTTGCTCGTTGCAAAAGATGATGGCTTTTAGCGGTTTCCACTAGTGTTTCCGATGGGATACGGCTAGGTGGAACTATAATCACTTGTAGGCATTCTAGTTCGTAATTGCGATCTTTGGCGATCGCCACTGCCATTTCCAGTAAAGTCTCGGCTGTCTGGGGATGTGAAAGTGGTACTAATAACCTGCCTTTGCCTGTAGCTGGAGCGCGAGTTTGGTAAACTACATAAGAAGGTGCTGATTTCGGTTCTACCTGTTGAGTATTACCACTTAGTCGTTCTGCTTCTACGCGGATAATATCACTACGAGTAATAATGCCTATTAGTTTTCGACCTTCTGTAACAGGCAAGCAGCTGAGGTTATAACGATTAAGTAAATGCAGCACATAAGCCAGTGTAGCTATGGGACCTACTGTCACTGGCTCTGGTGTCATAATCTCGCTGATAGTTGTCTCTCCATCTAACTGTTGGGAGGGAATGTTAACTAAATCTTTTTGAGTAACAATGCCAACAACTGTACCATTCTCTAAAACAGGGAAATTGCGATGGTGAGAGTGGGAAAACGCCTGTACTGCTTCATCAGTACTCATTTGACTAGAGAGAGTTTCGACACGTCGCTGCATCACATCTGCCGCACTCAGTTGTGCTAAAAGCCCTTCTGTGGTAGGCTCTTTGGTGATATGAATCCCTTTCCACTCTAGTAAAAGGTCGTAGAGTGATCGCCGATCAATTTTTTCCGCTACTAAATAGGCTACCACAGACACAATCATTAGCGGTAGCACCAGATTGAAATCTGTTGTCATCTCAAACACAATCACCACTGCTGTAATTGGTACCTTAGAAACGGCGCTAAACAAAGCAGCCATACCCACATGAGCATAGGTTGTTGCCGCACTCATTCCTAGTAAACTGTGTTCAACAGCACCCACTAAGTAACCAAGAGCAGCACCCAAGACCAAAGTAGGCACCAGTAAACCCCCTGGCGCTCCAGAGCCATAGGTTAAAATAATTAGGGTAAACTGGACTAAAAGAGCGATCGCTGCAAATGACCAATTAGCAGTACCTGTAAGCAAAATTTCTCTCAGCCCAGCGTGATCCCGAAAAGCAACAGGTAATAACGCGATCGCCACACCAGTAACTAACCCAGCAATTCCCATTCGCCAGGGTAAACTCAGGTGTCCTAGGCTGCGGTTAATTGCTAGACTAGCAAGAATACCTTTATTAAACAGAATGCCTAGTAGTCCCGCCAGTACTCCCAAAATCAAGTAGAAAGGGATTTCCTGAGCGAAGAAAGTTGTATGGCACAGATGCTAAATTTAGATGATTCAAATCCAGGCTGTGACTACCATAGAGCCGGGAGATGACTGAAGCGATGAAAGAAGCCAAAATCGCCGTGCCAAGAGTAATACCTGACACATCTTGCAGTAATTCTTCGATACAAAAAGCACACCCGCAATGGGTGCATTAAAAGCCGCCGCTAACCCAGCCCCGGCGCCGGCGGCGATCAGTTGGCGACGATGCTCTGGTGAAGTCGGCGCCCAATTACTCAGTTGATTTGCCAAGGCTGCCCCAATTTGGACAGTCGGACCTTCCCGTCCCAAAGGCATTCCCGAACCCAGCACTAGTGTAGCACTGATCAACTTGACTAAAGCAATCCGCAGATTTAATGGCATCGGCACGCGAGCCAATACTGCTTTGACTTCCGACATCCCACTACCTGATGCTTCAGGAGCAAAACGCTCTACTAGCCAACCAGCTAAAAGTCCCCCTACTAGTCCAATAGCTGGTAGCACCAAGTAGGCAGGACAAAGGTAAGAAACACGCACTCGCCATGCGCCAGCCCAATCCACTGCTTGTCCTAACAAAACTGCCGCTACCCCAGAAACTAGACCAATTAGGCAAGCTTGTACAAAAGCCAAGCGCCTAGGTCGAAGTAGCTGACGGGAAAGCCTCAACCAGAGAATTTTACCCCTGGCTAACATATTTTTAGCAATCACTTGTCATAAATGAAGGTATATAAATGTGTGAAATGTCTTACCGTTCACCCTATTTCTAGGGTTTCATAAAAAAATGAAATCAGAATGAAATTTTTCTATTTCTAAAGATATATATTTGGGGTTAGATATTGACAGGAGATTGCAAACATGAATTAAGACTTTAGGCATTAAAGCTGTAAATAGACCATGCGGTAGGGGCATTGCATTGCTGTGCGCCTACAATATATAAGGAAGTTTAACTGTAAAGGTACTGCCTTTGTTTAGCTGACTTTGTACTTGAATACTACCTCTATGGGATCTGGCGATCGCGCTTGCAAGTGCTAATCCTAATCCAGATCCACCATTGGCACGAGAACGGTCTTTATTGATGCGGTAGAAGCGACCAAAAATTTGACCTTGATGCTCTGGGGCAATACCAATTCCGGTGTCTTGTACAATGATTAAGGCGTAGCGTAGGCGCGTAGCAACTTGTCCTAAGACATCGCTACTTTCTAGAGTCACTGTGACTTGTCCACCATGAGGTGTCGCTTGAATACCATTAATAATCAAGTTGGAAATTAAGCGATAAAGTTGTTCTTCATTGCCTAAAATACAAAGTTTTTTGGAATTTCCCACCTGTTGCACTAGCTGAACTTGAGCTTCCATCGCTAGAAATGCCAGTTCTTCAACTAAATCGCTGATGATATCATTCAGACAACATAAGTGATGTTCTCCTGTCAACTGATGCTGGTCTAGTCTAGCCAATAACAGTAAATCTCCCACCAATTTAGACAGCCTAGCATTCTGCCGCTTGATAACTTGCAAAGTTCTACTTACTGGCTCAGATAATAACTCTGATCCTGATTGTCCATACAATCTAAAAGCAGCATCAATGCTAGAGTGCATTGCTGCTAAGGGAGTCCGAAATTCGTGAGCTGCATCCGCTGTAAACTCTTCCATTTGTTGATAGGAGCGATAAACAGGCTGCATTGCTAGCCCTGCTAAATACCAACTGCAAATGGCAATGACAATCATACTTACAGGCCAACCCAAGAATAAAGCTAATCTCAAAGCAGCAAGATGCTGATCTAGGTCTTTCAAGCTACGCCCCACTTGGATGTAGCCTGTAAGCTGATATTGGGTACGTAGTGTTAAACTTATTTGACGATATCGTATGCCCGATGTATCTATGAGAGTTTGCCGACGGATTTCTGGGGAAGCGATCGCTAATTGTTTAAGTTGCACTCCTGCAATGGTAAGTGGTCTTTTTGACTGATCCAACAAGCGCAGATAGTAATTAACCGGATCTGCCACCTCGGTAAGTGGGTGTTTGATGCCTGCTGTTTGAGATAATAGACAATCTGCCTGAGTCAAGCAAACATCTAAGGAAAGTTGCTTGGCTAGTTGCTTTAATTGTTTGGGTTTTCCCCAGACAGGTTCAATGCTTTTATGTAGTGCTTTCGTTACTGACTCCAAACCCTGATCTATGGTTTCGTTATAGGCATAAGCAACAACTTGATAAACTCCCAAGCCAGACACACCCAAGATGCAGCCCATTACCAGCGCATACCAAGCTGCTAATCGGAGGCG
Source organism: uncultured cyanobacterium (assembly GCA_963772205.1). Lineage (GTDB taxonomy): Bacteria > Cyanobacteriota > Cyanobacteriia > Cyanobacteriales > Nostocaceae > Gloeotrichia. The sequence continues at coordinate 7,408 of CAVYXS010000089.1, read as the reverse complement.
AGTTAGATAGAAGAGTTCATTACGTTCCAAGGGATTGGGGAGATGGGGAGATGGGGAAGAAATAACTTTAATGCCCAATGCGCTGTTTGGGCAATGCCCAATGCCTTTTCATACATGAAAGCGATACCCTACACCATAAATAGTTTCAATCAAAGACTCGCTGTTATCTTCTCCCAGTTTACGTCTAAGTAAGCGAATTTGTGCTGCTACTACATTACTCATGGGTTCTGCCCCAATTTCCCAAAGCTGATTTATGAGTTGGTTGCGAGTGACAATCTGGTTAGGATGGTTCATCAAATATTCTAGTAATTGAAATTCCTTGATGGTTAATGAATTTACTAACTTATTGCCATTGGGATATTGGCGAGTTACTTCATGAGTGCTGTAGCTAAGGGTAATGGAACCTAATTGAAGATGGCGCGATTGAATTTGAGGACATCGCCGTTGTAATGCTCGTAATCTTGCTAGTAATTCTGGCATATCAAACGGCTTGACTAAATAATCATCTGCGCCGCTATCTAATCCAATAATCTTTTCTTCCATCCGGTCTTTTGCTGTCAAGATTAACACAGGCAAAGAATTATTTTGCGTTAGAGACGCTCCTCCTTTGGAGGCTCGCAGTTTTTTACACAAATCTAAACCGGAAAGTCCTGGTAGCATCCAATCAAAAATCGCTATTTTATACTGAGTCCAGCCACTTTCCAAGTATTGCCATGCTTGATCTCCATCTAGAAACCAATCAACTACATAAGCCTCATGACGCAGCACTTCTTTAATTGCTGTGCCTAAATCTGGTTCATCTTCAACTAAAATAAGTCGCATAACTATAGCGGTTCTCAGTTGGATGCAATACAAAATTATATCGTCGCGTGTAGGGGCACGGCACTGCCGTGCCCTTATGAGTGTATTGGACTGAACCGATAACCGCTATATTGGAAATATTTTAGGAAGTTTATAACGCTGTGATTATAGCGTATACCTTTTTCACCGCCGAAACCAAGCACGAACCGAACGCCATAAGCGAACCTACACAGCGAACAACCCTATACAGAATACCCAAAGGCGTGTTTGGTCGAGAAAGAAATTGAATAATTAAGTTGCAAGCTAGCACTCTTCGAGGAATCAATTCCCAATTTCTGATACAATTTACGGGCATGACGATAAGCATCCAGGGAATCTAGTTCTCGATTGATGTTTTCAAATGCCTGACCTAACTTAAGCCAAGCGATCGCCTCTCCTTCAATGTCGCCTATTTCTTCAAATATCTCCAAAGACTGTTGGAAAACCTCAATCGCCTGTTGGTAGCGTCCCAGAGAGTTGTAAGTGTTACCCAAACCGATGAAGGAAGTGCCTTCTCCATTGCGATCGCCTATTTCCTGAAATATCTTCAAAGACTCCTGAAAAACCTCAATCGCCTGTTGGTACTGTCTGAGTGAGTAGTAAGTATTACCCAAACCGATGAAGGAAGTGCCTTCTCCATTGCGATCGCCTATTTCCTGAAATATCTTCAAAGACTCCTGCTGAAAATGAATCGCCTGTTGGTACTGTCTTAGGCAGAGGTAAGTATTACCTAAACCGCCTAAGGATTTAGCTTGTCCTTGAATATCACCGATTTCTTTTTTTATCTTCAAAGACTGCTGGTCAGTACTCAATTGCCTGTTGATATTCTCCCAAGGATTGATAAGCATTGCCTAAATTAACCAAGGTTCTTGCTTCCTCGATACGTTCTGGAGAATCGCCGATTTCTCTGGCTATCTTCAAACACTGGTGGTGGTACTCAATCGCCTGTTGGTATTGTCCCAAGGATTGATAAACATTACCTAAACCACCTAAACTACTTACTTTACCATTGCGTTGACGTTCGCGCAGCGTGTCGCAGACAAGCCTCTCCTCTGGAGAATCGCCGATTTCATTGGCTATCTCCAACCTCTGTTGGTGAAATTCTATCGCCTGTTGGTATTGTCCCAGGGAATAGTAAGCATTACCTAAGTTAGTGAGAGCAACCCCATAATTCCTGTTTTCTCTTGCGCCAGTTTTTTTCCAAACTGCTATCAACTGTCTCCATAAGTCAACTTGGTCTTTGTAATAACCCCGCAAGGTCAAAAAACCATCGCAAAGGTTTAATGCATCAAATGCTGAGTCATAATTTTCTAGTTGATACCAATGATGAAAAATTTCTAAATATTCTTTAATATCTTCTTTAGTCTGCCAGGGTTCTTGTTTAAGATTTGAACTATAGTAATCAATTGCTCGTTGATGCGCCTCTGTTTGCTCACCAGCTTTATACCGCACATACTCTAAAACCACAGGCTGAAACTCAAATCGCCGCTTACCATTCAGCTTTTCTACCAACAAAGAACGCTTAACAATATTCCTTAATTCTCCCTCAATTTCTGTTGCTGAACTTCCCGGCAACACCGCTGCAGCGGCTGCACTGTCAACCGCACCACGATACACACTAATATTGAGTAATAAAGCCTTTTGTAACTCATTCAATCTATTAAAACTGGCATCCAACACCAACACCATCCCCACATTTTCCCGGCGATGCACACCCACCACTTGGGGATCTGTCAACAATTGCTGCAAATTCCCTAAGCCTAAATCTGCTAATCGGCTTAAATCCGGATTTTGGGGATATTCTTCTTTTAATAAATCTGCTACTAATCTTAACAGCAGGGGATGCCCATCTACTAATTTGACAAACTCCCCTAATTCTCCGCGAATACCTAATGCAGTTAACAGCGCTACCCCTTCATCTACTTGTAAACCTGTCAGGGATAGCCACTCAAAGCCTTTTAATTCTGGTCTTTCTCTGGTGGTGACTAACACCTTACTATTAGCGCCGTATTCCACCCAAGCGTTGAAAAAGTCGCCGTAGAATAGGCTTCCCCACTGTCTATCAGGTTGTAATAAACTCTCCAGGTTGTCAATAATCAGTAAAAATTGCCCAGAACGCAAACACCTAACTAACGCCTCTACTAACTGCGTTTCTTGTTCTGGTACATAAAAGCCAAATTCTGTTAATACTTGTCTTGCTAAGTCGCTAAAACTTGCGCCATTACTGACATCTGCCCAAAATCGCTTGGGGAAACCTGTAATTTCCTCATAAATTTTAGCAGCCAGCATCGATTTACCCGCGCCACCGATGCCTTCTATGCCAATTAAAAAGGTATTGTCATCAGTTAACCATTGCTGTATTTGGGCAATTTCGGTTTTTCGTCCTTGCCAATAACGTAAACTTTTACCGGGGTTGCCGGCTTTGAGAACCCCCGGCGATTCTACCTTGGTAATTTGTTCTAGTCGCTCAACAATAATCTTGACTTCTGCAGCATTTATCTGCCCTACCTGAGTCACCTTGCTATCACCTTGGGCAGTGACATTCATTTCAATATTGTTCGGGTTACTCGGGTGGGGTTCTTCTGTCATAGCTTACAGCATTTCAAAATTATGATTGATGTTGCGGCTGTGAACTCGAAACTTGGTGTTTGGAACTCGGAACTTGGTGTTTGGAACTCGGAACTTGGTGTTTGGAACTCGGAACTTGGTCTTCAGAACTCGGAATTTGGTGTTTGGAACTCGGAATTTGGTCTTCAGAACTCGGAATTTGGTCTTCAGAACTCGAAATTTGGTGTTTGGAACTCGGAATTTGGTGTTCGGAACTCGGAAGTTGGTGTTCGGAACTCGAAACTTGGTGTTTGGAACTCGGAACTTCGTGTTCGGAACTAATATAAAACTCTTGTGGGGTGGGCATCTTGCCCGCCCGAATCATGTAATTTTGTAATCTAGGCGGTAAGGGCACGGCATTGCCGTGCCCTTACACCTAGCGATATAATGTTGCACCCTAGCTGAATGGGAAGCGCTATCGCTGAGTTAAAAAGTCACTTCGTTTGCTTCAATCTTGCCGACTTGCTTGACGCTACTGTTGTCATAAGCGTTAGCACTCACTTGTATATTGTCACCAGGTTTGTCAGGCGACGCTTGCAAAATCTTGGCTATTTCCTCAGCCAGTGTTGTATCCGCATCCAAAATCTTCTTTAACTGCACCCGCAAACTCGCTTGTAAATCTTCATCTCCTGGATTTTCAGCTACATCTGTTGCAGCTTCCTTCGCTGCTGCTTTCGCCTCTACTTTGGGATGTAACTTAGCCCAAATCGCCTTGGCTTTATTCCAAACATCCTCACCTACTTTCTGTGATGCGCCTTCTACAGCTTTATTCCCCACATTCAGCAGAAATGGCAGACAGGGAGCGAGAAATTTAACGATTAAAGCAATATCCATAAAATTACGCAGTAGAACTATAGTAATATACACAAATTTATGCTAGCTCATTCCTAAAATAGCCAGCCAAAAATTTTGATGATTTCGTAGTAAGCACTTTAGTGCTTGAAAATTCAGGACTAAAGTCCTCTCTGCGAGACGCTGCGCGAAGACTACGAATTGAATTATCCTACGCGAACTAATGAGACAAATCATTAGTCGCCAATCCCCACAGGTAAAAAAATGATTAATCAATATCAAGCTGATGTTTTAGTAGTCGGTGGCGGCACCGGTGGCACCGCTGCGAGCAATCCAAGCGGCGCGACGGGGTGCGAAAACTATTTTGGTGAGTGAATTTCCTTGGTTGGGGGGAATGTTAACCTCGGCGGGGGTATCTGTACCCGATGGTAATGAATTAGAAGCTTTTCAAACCGGTTTATGGGGCGCCTTTTTGCAGGAATTACGACGGCGCCACCCGAAAGGATTAGATCACAGCTGGGTGAGCTTTTTTAGTTATGATCCCCGCATTGGTGCGGAAATTTTTGCCGATTGGGTGCAGGAATTGCCCAATCTCCGCTGGATTTCTGGACAGGTGCCGTTGGAGGTGTTGCGTGAGGGTAATTGTGTAACTGGCGTCAGGTTTGCTGATTTTACTGTCACAGCCAAAATTATTCTGGACGCTACAGAATTAGGCTATTTACTGCCTTTAGCTGAGATTCATTATCGCTGGGGCTGGGAATTGAAATCGGAGTGGGGAGAACCAAGCGCACCAGATGATTTTAATTCTCTCACAGAAAGATATCCTGTGCAAGCCCCTACTGGGGTGGTGATTATGCAAGATTTTGGTGCAGAAATTGCCCCAGAAATTCCCCAAGCTCCTAATTATCATCCCTCTGTGTTTGCTGGGGCTTGGGATGGCTACGGTGCAGAGACATTTTTGAATTATGGACGCCTACCAGGGGGTCTATTCATGATGAATTGGCCTATTTGTGGCAATGACTACGGCGCAGGATTAGGGCGTTTGATAGAGTCAGATTCGTCTAGATGGGAGTTTATTCAAGAATGCCGCTGGCACAGTCAAAACTTTGCCCATTTTATCCAAAATCAGCTTGGTCGGCGCTACGGCTTGGCGCAAAATCTGTTTCCCAGTAACCAGCCAGCGTTTGGCTTGCATCCCTATTACCGAGAAAGTCGCCGTTTGGTGGGATTAACCACTATCCGAGAACAGGATATTTTGCCAATATCTGGGGGTAGGGTTGGATCTTTGCAGCCAGATAGTATTGCTTTTGGTAACTACGCCAATGACCACCATTATCCTGGGTTCACGTTGCCACTGCAACCAAAATCTATCCGCTGGGGAGGACGTTGGACGGGAACTCCTTTTACTATTCCCTATACTAGCCTAATTCCAGCGACAACAGATGGTTTTTTAGTCTGTGAAAAGAATATATCTGTTTCCCATATTGCCAATGGGGCGACCAGATTGCAACCTGTGGTGATGGGTATAGGACAAGCGGCGGGAATGGCTGCGGCTATGTGCGTTGAGTTGAACTGTCAGCCGAGGGATTTACCAGTCAAGGCGTTGCAAACAGCTTTATTGCAAGACGATCGCTCAAGAGCGGCAATTGTGCCTTTATTTAATTTACTACCTGATAATTCGGAATGGCTGCACTGGCAACTGTATTACTTAAATAATCCAGAAGCCTATCCAATTAGTGGCTATATTCCTGCTTCATATTTGGATAAGTACGACTACTCAAATTCTGACCAAGTATTAATACGGCGCGGTGAATGTTTTACAGGCATTTTCCATCGTCAGAATCAGCAAGACTACAGATTCAATATCACAGCGCCGACGACAAATCAAGGACAAAATTGGCAGCTTGTAACTTTGCGATCGCACATTGATCAACAACTACAAGCTTGTTCCCATCAGCAATTGCTGAAAGTTTGGGGTCGCCTAAATTATGCCGGTAATTGGTTACTTGTAGAATATCTTGATGCATAATCAATATGATTTATATTCAGTAAAAAACAATACTTTTTTCCAAAACGTCCGGATGCACTAATAAAAACTCAGTAGCAGTAGTTAAGAGAGTTCTAAAATAGACATCTGCTATGCGTGTTGCAATTTCACTTTTAGTCTCAGGTCTCATGTTCGACTCCTTAGCTGTGAATTACCAAGGAATGGTCTATCGGTTTTCTGATCTGGGTCTTGCGCCTTCTGGTTCAGAACAGATGCTCTCAGTTAAATTGAAACCTAGAGTCAACCAGCCAGAAAAGCCAGTACCCCATCGTGGTAGTGGACGCAGAGAGTTAATGGAATATTACGGTAATAGCCATCCTGCTGTGTAACCAAACCGCGCTCAGTCTTCTGTAAACGCGGGATTTATCTTGTAGTAAGAGATTCATCATACAGTCAGTTAAGGTATTATACCTAACATTCTTTAGCCAAAATCTCTAGTAGAGATATCACAGTTGAGTTACGTACAATTTCCGCATTTGCTCGGCATTTCATCCGTAAGCTCTGTATATATAGTCCGCGTAAATTTTTGAATTCGGAACGCCAAGCAGACTGTAGGGTTGTATTGACTGCATCGCCATCATTTTTCCACTTGGGATATGACTGATATTTTCGTTGTGGGAAACATTGTCTTCAGCCAGTTCCACTTTATTCCCACAAAGGTTTTCTCATGGGTTGAGCATTTGATGTTCCATATGAGGAAATTATTTTCGCTCAGATGTTATGAATTTCGCGTTATCTTGTCAGGCTTATACCCAAATATGGTTCAGGTAAGCATAACCAAAAAGCCCGGTTTTTTCCGAAAAACCGGGTATTTAACTATCACTGGTTTCTAGTTGCGCTTGGCTTTCGCTGCGCGAATAGCGCTAAAGCGCAACTACAAGCCAAATACAAAGATTTTACTTTTCGTTACATAAACCCCGTCTAGGTTGAAAACCATACTTTTAAAAGTAGTGGGAGCATCTTGCTCCCTGGGGGTGGTAGCGGGCAAGACTTAAGTGCGGGACGCTACGCGCAGCTTGCTTTTGAGGAGGGGTACGGCGTGAGCGCTCAGTCGAACGCTGCCCGCACTACTCCGGGTTTCAAAATGGAGGAGGTTTAGTTTGGTTTTTTCTCGCCGACTAA
>CAVYXS010000088.1:0-22873 GCA_963772205.1 uncultured cyanobacterium | reverse complement strand
CTAGATCAGCAGAAGCCTCACACCCACTCTTAGGGGTGTGAGATGAATGCGCGGGAGTGGAGAGAGATAGTAATTAATGCTTTTTGGCGTAGCCAAAACAATTAATTGCTATGTCGAGCCATGAACCCATATTCATTCTGGGCTATTTTGATTCTCAATATATTCTTTGAGCTTTGAGATTGTCACTCCGCCGCAGCTAGCTACAAAATAAGATCCGTTCCAAAATACATCTTTCCAGAAAAACTTTTCTAGATGCTCGGCATATTCTTGGCGTAACCTGCGGGAGGTAACAGATTTAATGTTGTTTACAAGTTTACTAAGCTGCAAATCTGGGTGGTACTGAAATAGTAGGTGGACATGATCCTCTTCTCCGTTGAATTCTACTAGCTTGCAATCCCATTTTTCGAGCAAGTCAACCAAGATATCCTCCAGTCGTTTTAACATTTCTAGAGTAAAGGCTTTGCGTCTATACTTTGTCGTCAAAACTAAGTGAGCTTTTAAATCACTCACTGACCGACCTTTGGATACAAAATCATTTTTCATTATTCTTGAAAGAATATTATGGTATGATTAGTGTATGCTTAAATCATAACACCCATTTAGCTAATAGGATGAAAGTAACCTACCAGTACCGACTAGAGCCGAAATCAAGTCAGAAACTAATTCTTAACGAATGGTTGAGAATTTGTCGGTACTGGTATAACAGCCAATTGGGTGAACGCTTCTCCTGGTGGGAAAATAACCGTCATGCTGTAAATAGTTGTCCAATTTTTGTAACCAGACTCCCTGAGTTACTAGACCGACCTAACTATTACAGTCAGAAGCTCCAGCTACCAGCCATCAAAAAAGACTTGAGCATAGTGCAATGGTCTGGTGAATTACTTGATTTTAAAAGTGTAGATTCAACTGTTCTACAGGATGTTTGTTCTCGTGTTGATAAAGCTTTCGAGCGTTTTGTGATTGGGGATTCTAGCGGTAAACGTTCTGGGAAACCACGCTTCAAAACTGAGGTGAGTTTCAAAACCATGACGTTTGCAACGGCTAATAATGAATGGATAAAGCTAATTCGTAAAAACTGGTTGTATATTCGTTTGCCCAAATTGGGGATGTTTAAGGTTCGGATGCACCGACCGATACCTGACGGATTTACACTAAAGCAAGTTAGCGTTACAAAAAAGGCTGATGGCTGGTACATGCAGATGGTATTGTCAGATGTAACCATCCCAAATCAAACGATCAAGCTTATCCCCAATTGGGACAACTCAATGGGGATTGATGCTGTGTTGCAAGGCGATGATTATCTTGCAACATCAGTTGGTGAAAAGCTCCCATCTTTAAAGCCATTACGCAAGAATCAAGACAAGCTAGATCGTATTTCTGTTAAACGAAATAGACGTAAGCGGGGATCTAAATCTCGGCGTAAGTTGGCAAAACGGGAAGCTAAACAGCATCAAAAAATTGCCAGAAGTCGCAAAGATTTCCAGTACAAAACTGCTCACAAGCTTGTCAGAACTGGAAAGAAGTTTTTCTTCTACGAGGATTTGAACCTTAAAGGGCTAACCCGACGCAATAAAACCAAACAGGATGAGAATGGAAGCTATCTTCCCAATAGACAGTCCGCTAAGTCAGGACTGAATAAGTCGTGGGCTGATGGTGCTTTTGGACAATTCTTTGAAATTCTGGAGTGCATAGCCGAAAAAGCTGGTGCTGTAGCAATTTCACAGAAGCCACAATATACTTCAATGATTCTCAGTTACCGCAATGAAATTATTTTTACGGATTGCAGTATCAGAGAATATTGGGATGAGCAAAATACTTTGATGGTTGACCGCGATATTAACGCCGCTGTCAACTTGAAAAGACTGGGGTTGGGCATTTTCCCCAGTATAAAACGCCGTAGTGGGAAACTAGACATAGTTGGAACTATGGACGATAGTACCACGAAGGAAATCCTTCATACCCTTCATCGGGCTGTTGGAAGCCTACACTGTAACCGTCTCGGTTCAGTGTAGGAGATGTCACAACGTCGTGCCAATACTTTGGCGCAAAGGGCTGAGAAAAAGTTAACCGAACGGGGCAAAAAAGAAGCTGTGGAGATGAAAAAAATTCTCGAACAGCAGCAGCAGCGTATTAGCCAACGTAAGCAGGAAATTGAACAAACCAAAGCTATCCAGCTATCAATTCCGTTTGCAGAGTTCCCAGTCGAGGAAAAACGGCAGTTAGAAGCAGACCGTCGCCACTGGGAGAAGCGATTGAAAGACCTGGCTGAAGAGATTAATTCAGAACCTGCCCGAATTGAGGCTTCCTACAAAGTGAGGGCGGTGCGAGTTGAACCTGTGGGATTGATTTATTTGTGGCCAGTTTCGGGTTGAGGGGGTGAGGAGTATGGTTAAGGATCGAGAAATTCAAGCGCATAAGGAATGGTTGGGCTTTCTTCAGCCAGTGGGGTTGGTAGTGTCGCCAACAGCGTTAAATAATGCCCAAATGTCGGTAAATCGCAACGTTGTTGAGTTACAGCAACGGTTAAGCGAAATAGTTCGCCGAGATTTTCCTGATGACAGCAGCAACTACACCTGCGTAATTTCTGACTTTCCCACCTTCACAGTAGAAATTCTGGGTTGGCAACCGACAGATTTAGTCGAGAGTCCAGAGGATTTGGGGGTATCGCTACCAGAATACGGTGAAACCTTACAACCAACCTATGCCGTACCCAACCCGGATAATGGTGGTTGGTTGATGCTGGTACAGATCATTTCCCTTGGTAGTGATCCTTGATAGAGTCAGCGAGAATATCAAATCTACAGGATGGCACGCCACCCCCCAGGCGAAGTTTGAGCGACTGTTGCGGGAGAAGGAAATTCCTATAGGTATTTTGTGTAATGGTAGAGAATTGCGTTTGGTATATGCCCCACGGGGTGAATCTTCTGGACACTTGACCTTTCCTGTACAGGCGATGTGCGAGGTATCGGGACGGTTAATTTTGGGTGCAATGCAGATGTTGTTAGAAGAACAGCGAGTGTTCAATGCACCAACAGACCGCCATTTAGTAGCATTGCTGCAAAATAGCCGCAAGTACCAAAACGAAGTTTCTACCAAGTTATCGGAACAGGTAAGCTGTTGTGCAGCTAGATTGTATAATAGAACATTAGGTAACTAAGCGCTCGCTTCTGAATTATGCCAGCAAAAAACCATCTGTATCAAGAACAGAGAGAAAAGCTATTAAAACACCTAAAAGAGGAAGATAATCCTTATGTAAGAGAGAAAATACTAATATTATTGTTGATGAATGATGGAAAAACTTACCAGGAAATAAGTGATTTTTTAGACATAGCATATACAACAGTAGCATATTGGGCAGTGCATGGAGATCCGGATAATATAGACAGTTTTTTAGATGGAAGAAGAGAAGGTAACTTCCGTAAAGTAACAAAAGAATATGAGAATTTGTTGTTGGAAGTAATTGAGAAGAACCCTGATGAATGTGGATATGAATTTGGCAGATGGACATCAGCAAGACTAGCGACATATCTAGAAATAGAGACAGGAATAAAGTTAAGCAGTTCGCAAGTAAGGAGAATTTTAGAGAGAAAAAAGTACGTTTACCTTTGGGCAAAGTACAGCCTAGAGGACAAACAAAATCCAGAGAAGCGGAAGTTATTTAAAGAAAAATTAGCCGAATATTTAAAAATAACTAAATCAGAGCCAGAGCGTTTACAGGTATGGTTTTGGGACGAAAGTGGATTTAGTTTAAGAGTGATAAGAAGAAAAACATGGGGAAAGAAAGGCAAGAGAAAAGAGGTGACAGGACAAAGAAGAAGGGGAAGAGTGAATATTATGGGAGGGTTGCGTTATCATGACAAGAAAAGAATAAATTTTGTGATTAAACAGGGAAATGGAGATGTGTTTTACGAACAGTTGAAATCTCTCAATCATTTTTTAAGACAGGAATGGATAGAAGCAGGAAATAAGCCTGAAGAATTTCATGATAATACGGCTAAAATAGTGATTATTCTTGACAATGCTAGTTACCATAAAAGAAAAGATATTTTGGCTCGTATTGAAGCAGAAATGCCAAATATTATTCTAGAATTTTTACCACCTTATAGTCCAGATTATAATTTAATTGAACTGGTATGGCATTCAGCGAAAGAATATATAGCTCACAGATTATTTGAATCAGTAGAACAGTTAGAAGAATTATTAACTAAATTGCTAAACGAAGGAGGTCTTATTATTAAATGGGAGCGCAAAGTTAAAAATAAAGGTAATGCTATTTATTCGATTTAGCTGCACAACAGCTTATCAAGTTATTACAACAAGCATTGCAACTCGCCACAACTCGCAATAGCGATGCTCTGAAGGAGCCGCTACGCGATCGCACTAGAGCTTCGATTTACAGCAACTTATCTCTAGCATATCAGCAGTTAGGCAACTGGGATGCCGCACAACAGAATATATCAGCCAGTTTGCAACTATTACAACCCTCGCAATCAAACCAGGATTCTCCAACGCTACTCAAAATCTACGCGCAATCCTTGGATATCCAAAGTCGCCTTTGGTATGTGCGAGGGAAGCCAGAAGCCGCATTAAATAGTTTGCGACAAGCAGGGGAAATTTATACACGTCTGGGAGATGAAGCGGGAAACATTAGACACGTCCTAAAACTCACAAACCAATATTTACAAGGCTTTAAAACCAAACCTTGCAGACTTTTTTTCAACGTATTAATCAGCATTTGATATAGTTACCGATAGTTTAGAGGATAAAGATAGAATATCTTAATTAATGCGATCGCTATTTTCAATGAATTTTAATTAAGTCATAAAATTCAAGCACCAATTCGTAGTCGAACCAACCCGCATACAATTAAAATTATTTCCTTATAGACATCTGAATTCAGCCTAAATCGTTGCGAAGCAATTTGGAATATTTTAATTATTCGTATTAGATGTTCTACAAAGATACGCTTACTCGATAAAACCTTATTCTCTTCTTTTTGTTGATCACTTAATTTTTGTTTTCTTTTTTTCTTATGAGGAGTTGTAATATTTTTACCACCTTGGTATCCCTTATCTCCCTCTCTTCGAGACGCTACGCGAACAAATTCCTGTCGCTCGTCAAATTTTGTTTGTTGTTGCCTAAATAAATTAATGTCTGCCGTTGGGCCTGGAAAACCTACTTCGATATCAACTATATCTTTAGCTTCTGGTAGACCAACTACTTGACTTTTTAAAGTATGTTGTTTTTTCTTACCAGAGAAAAACTTTTAATGAAAAGTTGCATTCGCTTCACTTTTTGATACGCTAAACAACATTCCTAGTATTTCAAAAGTTGGGATCTGTCTCAGGTAAAATAGACACAAACATATTTGTTCTGAAGTTGATAATAATTCTTTACGTCCTCCCCCAGGAGAATTAATTCTCACTTTCTGCTTTTCATTTTCCTTCTTCATTCTGAGATGTTCTTCAGCCGCAGCTTTCAGCAACGATTGAAACTGCTCATAACTAATGCCCAAAATCTGCTTTGTTCTGAGAGGATATTTTTGGATATAATCAAGGACAATACACATTTTTTAACCGGATTGGTAGAGTGCTAATTTAACTTTCTACCATTTTTTTGTGCCTGGATTATATTTTGGACATGTCTATTGAATTCCTCAAAGCTGTGAAAGAGATTTGTACCGCGAATTGCACCGCCATCAACTCTGTCAACAAGCTGATTTTGTGGTGTGACTCTAGAATGTTCACTTCCAAGCGTATTATCTGGGGTAATTTGAGCCATTACCTTGTTCTGGGCGCCAGCGACTATCTCTGACACGGGCGCACCTAACGCCGGAATCAACATGAAAAAACTTAGTAATCTCAATTTCTCGTACCCATATCGCCGAAATGAACCCAAAAAAATCTGGATTTTTGGATTTTCATAATTTAAAGCCACTAGTCAGTAAAAATACTTCCGTAATATTACGCAAAATCGTGGCGCGTTCTCTGAGTTCTTTCAAAATATAAATTTTTGTTAATTACAAGCATTTTGTAACTTTAGCTACAGAATTTGTGATACATTAGTTAGACGAAAAGTAAAAAAACTATGGGGGACAGGGTATGTCTATTCCAGAAAAATCCCGTGCAATTATGATGCTTCAATATCAGCAAGTTAAAAATCGTCAACAATCAATGCTGATGCGCTCTGCACAAGAACTTGGTCTTCATGAAGAACTATCCCACTACTGGAACCCGATTCAAGGAAAAATAGAGCCAACTACGCGCCTGATTTATGGACACAGCAACGCGACGATGAGTTAGAAAAACTCCCACTCCATTAGGGGTTCGGCGTTTGTTCTTGTAGCTTCAGTCTATAAACTAAAAAAAAAGCCACCCTTGAGGGTGGCAAAACTTATCCTCTCAAATACGATTGTTAATTAACGATTAATTAACAATCGTAATAGAGGTAAAATTCGTGGGGATGAGGACGCAGCTGTAACGGCTTAACTTCGTTAGCTAGCTTGTAGTCAATCCAGTTTTGGATAAAGTCTTCGGTGAACACGCCAGATTCTGTTAAGAAAGCGTGATCTTTTTCGAGTGCTGCTAATGCCAATTCTAAAGAACCGGGAGTAGAAGGAACCTTCGCCAGTTCTTCTGGAGAGAGTTCATAGATATTTTTATCTAAGGGTTGGCCTGGATCAATTTTGTTCTTGATACCATCGATACCAGCACATAGCATAGCTGCAAACGCCAAGTAGGGGTTAGCAGTAGCATCTGGACAACGGAACTCCAACCGCTTGGCTTTGGGGTTATCGCCAGACAAAGGAATACGGATAGAAGCGGAACGGTTTCCTTGGGAGTAAGCCAAGTTCACAGGTGCTTCATAACCGGGTACTAGACGCTTGTAAGAGTTGGTGCTGGGGTTGGTGATTGCCAACAGTGCTGGTGCATGTTTGAGCAGACCACCAATGTAGTACAATGCCATGTCACTCAAACCAGCATACTTATCACCAGCAAACAGAGGTTTACCATCTTTCCAAATGGACTGGTGAGTGTGCATCCCGGAACCGTTATCGCCGAAAAGCGGCTTAGGCATGAAGGTAACAGTTTTGCCGTATTTTTTGGCAACGTTCTTGATGACATATTTGTAAATCATCAACCAGTCAGCAGCTTCAACCAATTTACCAAAACGGAAACCCAATTCACACTGACCACCAGTAGCCACTTCGTGGTGATGCTTTTCAATGGGTACACCTAGTTTTGCCATTGTTAACAGCATTTCTGTACGGATATCTTGCAAAGAATCCGTTGGCGCAACTGGGAAGTAACCTTCTTTGAAGCGGGGCTTGTAAGCTAGGTTAGGGCCTTCATCTTTACCAGAATTCCAACTACCTTCTTTAGAGTCTAAGAAATAGTAGCCTTCGTTGGCGGTTTGTGCAAAGCGGGCACTATCAAAGATAAAAAATTCAGCTTCAGGGCCTAAGAAAGCTGTGTCACCAATACCAGTGGACACTAGATAATCTACTGCTTTCTGAGCAATAACCCGTGGGCAACGGTTGTACCATTCACCTGTGCGTGGTTCTTTAATGCTACAAATTATACTTAGAGTTGGCACTTTATCAAACGGGTCGATCCAAGCAGTATTCGGATCGAGAACCATTGTCATATCTGATTCGTTGATCGCTTTCCAACCCCGAATGCTGGAACCGTCGAAAGGTACGCCATCAGTGAATGAACTCTCATCAATTTGGTTCTGGTACACAGTCAAGTGCTGCCAGGTTCCTACTGTGTCAATGAATTTAAGATCAATCAGTTCAATCTTTTCGTCTTGAATTCTCTTCAAGAGTTCTTTTGGGGTGGTCATTATAACTCCTTCTCTGCCAATTAACTAAACTAAAACCAGAATCTTTACACCATGCTGACCCTGCTGTGATGAACCAAATTGTCGCACACCAGGAATATCCTAAAGAGTAGACATTAGGAAATTTTGTAGCCTTTGTTACAGAATCTTGATTTTGCCAATTATATTAACCTTTCCGTAACCATTTGCACAAAAGTGGAAAGTTCATCTCATGGGGACAACTTTGGCATAGAATCCTTTATTAGCGGGTAGATTGTTTTTGTGCCAAATTCCAAATATATATAATATTTTGATTTATTGGCACAAAAAGCTGCTAGTGCATAATAGCAGCCAAATAAATATCAAACCATAAATAGTAATGATTGGGAGAAAAAGAAATGCGTGATGCGGTAACAACTTTAATTAAGAATTATGACGTAGTTGGGCGGTATTTTGATCGGAATGCGATCGACAGCCTCAAGTCTTATTTTGAAAGTGGTACAGCCAGAGTACAAGCGGCGGCGGTAATTAATTCCAATGCGGCGGGAATTGTCAAGCAGGCTGGCTTGAAGTTATTTGAAGAACTACCAGAGTTGATTCGTCCTAGTGGAAACGCCTATACAACTCGGCGTTATGCTGCTTGTTTGCGAGATTTAGATTACTACTTGCGCTACGCAACCTATGCTTTAGTTGCGGGTAACACCAATGTGCTTGATGAGCGTGTACTGCAAGGACTACGGGAAACTTACAATTCTTTAGGAGTGCCCATTAGTCCCACGGTTCGTGGTATCCAAATTATCAAGGATTTAGCTAAGGAACAAGTAGCGGCGGCTGGTGTAGCTAATGTTGCCTTTATCGATGAGCCTTTTGATCACTTAACCCGTGAGTTGAGCGAAACCGATATTTAGCATCTAGTCCTGGCGATGAGAAATCGCCCAAGCATATCAGCAAAATCCACATTTGCCTTTGGCGTTGCCAAAGGCAAATGTGGATTTAATATAGCGGTTATCGGTTGAGTCCAATACACTCGTAAGGGCACGGCAGTGCCGTGCCCCTACACGGGACGATATAATTTTGTATTGCATCCAACTGAGAAGCGCTATAATTGTACCAGGAGAGTCAAGTTAATTGGTTAAACAACGACTTGATACATTATTAGTAGAGTTAAATTTATGTGCTTCTCGCGCCTTAGCACAGCGGCTAATTCAAGCGGGGGAAGTGACTGTGAATCAGCAGGTTGTTGATAAAGCTGGTACAGAAGTTGATATTTTAGCTCAAATTAAAATTAAAGAGCGATCGCGGTTTGTTTCTCGTGGCGGAGAGAAACTGGCAAAGGCTTTAGAATTCTTTACAATTTCTGTAGCCGGACGTATTTGTTTAGATGGCGGTATTTCTACGGGTGGCTTTACTGATTGTTTGTTACAAGCTGGCGCAACAAAAGTTTACGGTATTGATGTCGGTTATGGACAAGTTGACTGGCGTCTGCGAAATGATGAGCGGGTGATTTTGCGAGAACGTACCAATTTACGACAGCTACAACCAGGGCAATTGTATACTGAGAGTGATCTAATTCCTGATTTGGCAGTAGTCGATGTCTCGTTTATTTCGTTAAGTAAAATTTTACCTGCTTTGTGGTCACTGACTCAACCTCCTAGGGAAGCAGTGTTACTAGTCAAGCCACAGTTTGAAGTCGGAAAGTCCCGTGTCGGGAAAAAAGGCGTGGTGCGCGATTCTCATGACCAAGCAGACGCGATTTTCCAGGTGTTGCAAGCCGCTCAAGTGCTAGGATGGAAATACAAAGGCTTGACTTGGTCGCCAATTACTGGCCCTGCTGGAAATATCGAATATCTTTTATGGTTGAAAATGGAAAGCGAAACACCAGCGCCAGATTTAGAAGCAATTGAGCAAATCACTCAATCAGCAAAATCATTGATATAGCATTTCCCTGTCTAGTCTGTTATGGCGTTTCTCGACCTAGTGACGTACATCCGTAGGGGCACGGCACTGTTCCCTACACCTTGCGATATGATATTTTACCTAATCATAATGAGAACCGCTATATGTCATAGCCCCCTCCTCGCTTGCGGGGAGGGGGTTGGGGGTGGGGTTTTTGTATCTTAACTCAACCGAGAAACGCTATAACAGTTAAAAATTAAACATCATAAATTAAACACTCAATCGCCTCTGGATGTTCTTCACAATAACTTTCCAGCAGGGTTTTGCGTTTTTTTGCCTGTTGTTGATGAGCTTTTTCCGCTTGTAATTCTTCCACAATATCCCAGGCTACAGCACAGTCAGGAGAATTATTACCATTTTGCTCACAAGTTGCGCGAGCTTCCACAGTGGCTTCGAGAATTGCTTTTTCAAGAGTTTTAGTTCCATTCTGCTCGGCGATAACAGCAGCTTGAACTACTTCTGTTGCATTCTGCATGATAATTTTACCTTTTTGTATTGAGATAGAAATAACTAACATCTGTCGATGACATCGAAAGCTCACATTTCTAATTTAGATAGGCTGAACAGCGGTAATAAATACTGTTATCTAGTTAGCCATGTTTGAAGTTAAATCACCCTTTTGCCATCTTTAATGCCACAAAGTAAGTAAGTGGATGTGAATAATTAGGGCTTGCTGAATGAAGGTGTAATGCCGTCCAGATAAGGGGTTCAAGCCTTTCTCCACCAAACAAGTGCAAGGTTATAACATCTAGAGTCTCAAAACCCTTGCACTTTCGTTAGCGATCGCTGGGTAAATTTGGAAACTGAGCAACAAAACAACCATTTTGTAACCTGTGTGGCTTCTAGATTCGCTTTAGAGACTTATTCAGCAAGCCCTAATTAAAGTTTTGTAGTCAGGACTTTAGCCCTTACTATGAGACAATTTAATTAATTTTAGATTGCGTAATAGCGGTTCTCATTCAGATGAGGTACAAAATTATATCGCAAGATGTAGGGAACAGTGCCGTGCCCTTACGGGTGTACGTCACTAGTTCGGGAAACGCCATAACATAGTTTGATTTATTATTGCTCACTTACTTATGCAAATTCAATTACTAGCAATTACTAGTAAAAACGAATTATTTTTGCAATTTTGTATCTGAGATTGCCAAGTTAGATAAATTCTCAGAGTAATTTGCTAGAAGTTGAGAAACAGTAATATAAACAGGATAACAAATAGAAAATTAGGTTTTAGTTATTCTCAATACTTTTGTAGCTTAGTCATGATTTTATTGTTCATAAAGGCTTTGACACACCTAAAACTGCAAAATGTTACTTGGACAACAAATTTCAAAAATCACCAAATTGTCCCCCCAATTCTTGCCGCAAACGATACATAATTGTATTTGGTTCAACTTGCGAAAGAATTTCTTGAATAACGGTACTAGCGCCTAATTGTCCCCAAGTACAGCCTTGTTCAAGATAGATCTGTGCAGCTTTACCCACAGCGTAGGCGCCATAACCGGCGATACCAGCCTGAGCGATCGCACTGCCGGCAAAAGTAGTAATATTGGTAGGATTATCACCACTAGTTAAAGCAGCGGTACTCTTACCTAAACCTAATAGAAAACTACTACCTAATTCACCCAAAAATAAACCACCAGAACTCAATAAAATCGTTTTCAAAATCTTGCCCGCTTCATAACCTGTAATTGGTAAACCATACAACCGTGCGAGAGAGCGAATTAATAGTAAATCGGTAACAGCGCCACCAATAATATCTAAGAAGGCGATAGGATTTAGACCAACTGCCAAAGCTTTATACTTAGTAAATTGCCAGATAATTTCTTCAGCTTCTTGTGCGCGTAAGTCAATGGTTTTTTGAGCGATTGCCGCTTCTGCATCCCGTGCTTGAATCAGTGCATTTAACGCCAACAGCGATCGCCCTTCACGATTGAGAATGTTCAATATAGTCTGCTGTAGTTTCTCTATTTGCGGTGGTGGTGTCTCCCATTCATAACTGACGCTACCATCAGGCCATTCCACCCTCACCTCCATTGGTGCTGGTTCCGCAGCTACCATAACAACTTCATCCGGGAGTAATGGCTTGGCTTGGGGATTTGCTGCGCCTAATTGTTGTAAATTTTTGTAAATTGCTGTCAGGTCTGTATCTGGGTACAGGTCTATCTTGTTAAATACTAAAATCAGGGGTTTTTGCGATCGCCGCAATTCCAGTAATGCTTGATACTCTGTGCGCGTGATATCACCAGAAACCACAAATAAAATTAAATCAGCCTGAAACACCACATCACGAGCCATTCTTGCCCGTGTTTCTCCCGCAATTTCATCTAAACCGGGAGTATCAATTAATTCTACCTGAATTTTCCCCCCTGGTTGCCACCGCACGGAACGAGGCCATTGAGTGACACCATTTAAGGGGCCAGTTTGGAGAATTTTCTCTCCTAGCAAAGCATTCAACACCGCCGACTTACCACGACTCACCAAACCAAAAACAGCAATTCTAATCACATTCGAGTCTAGCTTATTGAGTGTGGCGCTCAAAGCTTCTAATTCGGGCTTGAGCAAACCTACCAATTCTGGGTGCGATGACAGCTTTCCAGACTTGCGAAGATGTCCATACCAAGACAAAGCTTGACGGAGACTAGCACGAGCGCGGTTTAAATGAGTTTCTTGGTTACGCACTATCAAGGTGAAACAGAGGTTGCTTCTCTATTTTCACCATTTCTGCTCCATATTGTTGTCAAGGTTAACAAAATCAGGTAAAAAATTCCAGAGTTATAAGCTGATAATCTTGTAATTTGCACATCGTGATTTATTTAAATTATTGTAGTGCGGGCATCCTGCCCGCGTCGAGGGTGCAACTTAAAAGCGCGACAGCTTACATTATCGCCCCCTCCTCGCTTGCGGGGAGGGGGGTGGGGTTCTTGTCTCTCATGCAACCGAGAACTGCTAATTAATTAATCCCGATTCTGAATTTGCTGAACTAATTTATAAAAAGGCTCCCAATTATCTTCTTGAGTAATTGGTTCCCAAACCGACTCAATTACAGGTCTTAATAATGCGGTTTTGGGATTTTGAATAGTCAATGTTTGGGCAATAGTATTCAGTTGGTCAGGGTAAAAATTATTTAATAGCTTATGATATATTATTGACCAATTATCAAAAATGGCAGAAACTCCCGATGCTGGGGCAATATCTGAATCATGCAGCACAAAACCGGGGTCATCTCGCCATTTAGATGAAAAGGTACGAGCAATTTCATAAAAGAACTGATGATAACCAACCTGTCTATCTTGTAAAAATTGAATTGTTAGCTGCAAAAGCTCATCAGCTTCTGGATATTGCAACTGCTCAAAACCCAACTTTTTCAACATCAAAGAGCGGTATTCAGCATGATAATAATCATCAAATTTAGCTAATCCCGCTGCTAAATCGCTTTGATTAATCA
The DNA here is from genome assembly GCA_963772205.1 of uncultured cyanobacterium. Lineage (GTDB taxonomy): Bacteria > Cyanobacteriota > Cyanobacteriia > Cyanobacteriales > Nostocaceae > Gloeotrichia. Next base: position 9,648 of record CAVYXS010000088.1, on the reverse strand, counting down.
CCGCCTTCAAAGGTTCTTGCAGTAGTTCTAAATTCAATTTACAAATACTTGGTTGATGACTGTAACAATATCGTCTATAATAGTCAAAGTATGCAGCGGTAAAATACGGGTCATAAGTAGGAATAAAAGCATAAGGGCCATAATCAAAACTTTCCCCGGTAATGGACATATTGTCAGTATTGAGAACTGCATGACAAAAGCCTGCTGCCATCCACTGCGCTACTAATTGAGCGACTTTTTGGACTAATTCTGCATAAAATAAAGCATATTTATCTTGTTGTCCAATTAAGTGTGGGTAATACTGCTCAATTACGTGATCTAACAGCTTTTGGGTTAAATCTGAACGTTTGAAATAGTGCAATCGTTCAAAAGTACCAAAACGAATATGTGAACGGTTCATTCTGATCATTACAGATGAGCGAGTAGGTGAGGGTTCATCACCGCGCCACAGAGATAAACCTGTTTCAATCATGCTCAAACAGCGGGAAGTACGTACACCTAAGTAATGCAATGCTTCGGCGGCGAGAACTTCTCTGACTCCGCCTTTGAGTGTGAGCATACCATCGCCACCACGAGAGTAAGGGGTTCTACCAGAACCTTTTGTACCAAAGTCATACAATTCACCATCAACACCGCGTACTTGTCCATAGAGAAAACCTCTACCATCGCCTAAAGCAGAATTATATTCACCAAATTGATAGCCGTGATAACGCAGCGCCAATAATGGTTTACGTTCCTCAAATTTACCAAAAGCTGTGATAAAATCTTCGTCTGTAACTGCTTGGGGATTTAATCCCAAACGTGGTAATACTGCGTCATTGCGCCAGCGCAGGATGTGTTGAGGAAATTCTGCCGCAGTCACTTCATCATAATAATCATTACCTAGAGATTCTAAGGCATTTTCGTACTTGAGTGTCAGAAAAGGATTGCGAGAATTTGTATGGTTGGGAGTTTCAGCCAAAGTCATTAGGAGTAAAGCTTAATTTAGTCTTCCTTTAATAGTACCTCTGTTAAGTAGGTTGTCATTAGTCCTTAGTCAGGGAGCATCCCAAATGTGTAAATTTATTTTTTTGTAGTGATGGCTCTCTAGCCCGCTTCCTAGATATTAGGGAGCAAGATGCTCCCACTACAAATTGTATTTTGGCAAAATTGGGATGCTCCCCATAGGCTCCTCTGCGTGAAAAAATCACACTTTCACTCAGCAACCCCTAAATCTTCATGGAGTTTGCCAGTTAGGATTGATCAGACTAGTCATAATATGATCTTGCCATTGTCCGTTAATTAACAAATAATCTCTAGCGTATCCTTCCACAACAAACCCAAGTCTTTTAAGAACATTACCACTACGCTGATTATGGGGCATATAATTTGCCATAATGCGATGTATATTTAATTCATCAAAAACATACTGAGTTGCTGTTTTTAGCGCTTCTGTCATATATCCCTTACCCTGTTGATCTTCCGCTAGACTATATCCCACATAACAAAATTGGGCGGCTCCCCGCACAAAATTAGTAAAATTGATAATTCCGATAATTTTAGCAATATTTTTCTTTGGAGAAATGCATAGCTTTAATGAATGGTCATTGAGAAATTCTAGCAAATTAGCCTCAATTTGATATTGCCAATATTCTTCTGTAAAGAAATTATCAACCCAAGTAGGATAAAATGGAGTTAGATAGGTTTTGTTCTCAGTAAAATATCTGAGAAGTTCGTCTACATCCTGGATAATCGCCAGTCTTAATAACAGGCGATCGCTAGATATCAAAGGTAGTTCTGATTGCATAAACTAGTAGGACTTATCTGTCAGAGACTGCGCGATCGCACAATGCAAAATTCACAATTTAAAGTTATGCTTGCCACTCACAGTTAAAAACATTTTTGGGAGGTGGCAACTTCTCTCATTTTTACTTTATTTGGGAGAAATTTTTTGTCAAATATAGTAAATTCGTTATAGCAGGAATTAGTCAAATTGGCATTGACTAGATTGGCTCCCCGTAAGTCAGTACCGCGCAAATCAGCACCAGTTAGATTAGTACCTTGCAAGTTAGCAGACTTTAAATTGATTCCTTGTAAGTTAGCTCCCACTAAATTGGCGCCAAAAAGCAGCGGTGGTTGTCTTCGAGACGAGACTTGGAGTAAATTTGCATCTTGTAAAAACAAGACAACATAACGCTGGCGCCCTGGATCTAACTCTTGTAAAGTCGCCTGAGTCATCCCCCGAAAGATAGCTAATTTATCTTTAACTTGTCGTGGATTTTCTTCTAACATAATTTGCGTCATCGTCTTCAGATAATCAGAGAGGACACCTTGACGATAATAATCAGCCGTTAATTCCATCTGATTACCGGAAACTCCTGGTAATTGGTATAGTGATTGATTGGCGCCGTTAGTGATATTTCCCAGAATAATCATGAAAATTATGACGCCTGTCATAATTAAACCGCCGATAAGTGGCTTGACTGCTGCTTGAGGAATTTCGATAGAAATAATAACTGATTTTAAGATTTCTATAGTTCTAACAACATAAGTAGTCAAAGGAGTTGGTTTTGTAGCCGCAGATGCTTCAGACGATTTAATGATTTCGTGAGGCTGTGTATTCATAGATTTGGTAAGATTTATCAGAGAAATGTGACGCAGTTTACAGAAATCTCATGAGCATTGCTCACAATTCATAAATTTAGCAGTAGTCACCTTGGCTGTGCCAGCCTAGCACCATCAAAAGACGCCAGAATCAGAAAATAGTAATGACTCCAAAAATACCAGATGAACACTTTGATTTCAAATATTTAGCGTGAGTATTTTTACCGTTAATCTGCCAATCAACCAAAATCTTGATAAGCTGATGTCTAATATCTACAACAGCAGGATTCAAAGTTGAGCGATAGTCAAGCACAGTGGGCGGTATAACTGCAATTAATTAAATCTTTTTGTCCAAACACTGTACTGCAGCAGATTCAACAACAAGATAACTCTTCGTAAATCCAGTCTACAAGAAGGATAATGATGTCGGTGGGAATACGCTACGATTGGCAGCAAGCAGAGATTCAGGCGATATATAATACACCATTGCTAGAGCTGATTTATCAAGCAGCTAGCATACATCGCCAATATCATGACGCGAAAAAAATACAAGTCTGTAAGCTCATCTCGATTAAAACAGGCGGTTGTCCCGAAGATTGTAGCTACTGCGCCCAATCTTCCCGCTACAAAACAGAGGTCAAGCCCCAAGCACTACTAGAAAAAGAAACAGTACTTAGTATAGCCCAAACAGCTAAACTTAAGGGTGTCAGCCGCGTTTGCATGGGCGCTGCTTGGCGTGAGGTGCGGGATAATTCTCAATTTGAGGTAGTCCTAGATATGGTCAAGGATGTTACCGCAATGGGTTTAGAAGTATGCTGTACTCTGGGAATGCTCTCAGCAAACCAAGCCAAGCGATTGGAAGATGCAGGACTATACGCTTATAACCATAACTTAGATACCTCACGAGAACATTACAGCACAATCATTTCCACGCGCACTTACGACGATCGCCTGAACACAATTGAAAATGTCCGCCAAACAAATGTTACTGTATGTTCAGGCGGTATCCTCGGTTTAGGCGAAACTGTAGAAGACCGTGTAGGCATGTTACACACCCTGGCAAATTTACAGCCTCATCCAGAATCTGTCCCGATTAATATTCTCTCCCAAGTTGAAGGCACACCCTTAGAAAATCAACCCGATGTCCCCATTTGGGATATAGTGAGAATGATTGCCACAGCGAGAATTGTCATCCCCACAGCCGACGTGCGTCTGAGCGCTGGGAGGGCGAGACTTACTCAAGTTGAACAAGCCTTCTGCTTTATGGCTGGCGCCAATTCTATCTTTTCCAGCGACGACAATAAAATGTTAACAGTCACCACACCCTGTCCAGATTACGACGCTGACAAAGAAATGCTGAATTTATTTGGACTAGAAATGCGTCCTCCTGTACAAAGAGAAGCAAAAATTGTCAGTCCAGCCGTTGTTAGTTAAATAGCAGCACAGCAAATATACCACACGGTAGGGGCACGGCAATGCCGTGCCCTTACGAGGATCTGTGCTTCAATTAACTAAAGCACCTTAACAGCACGCAGACCAAACAACAGACCAACAGCGATACCAAGGAACAAAGCCAAGAAACCGATATAAGCTACAACTGCAAACATTTACCTTTCTCCACAATACTTCAATAAATCTATTGAATCATTAGTCAATGTCAGTTGTCATTTGTTATGGGGTATGGGGCAAGAGTTATTCTCATATCCCCAATGCCCGCCCAATGCCCAATCCCCCAGATTGCGATAGAATACACCCCACTAGCGCTTCTTTGAGGGTGGGCAATGAGTTCTGTGATTAATGTCAATCTACCACAGCAGTCTTATGAGATTGCGATCGCACCGGGGAGTTTAGACGAACTGGGTAAACATCTGGCAGTTTGCAGCTAGGCTCAAAGGTACTGCTGGTTTCTAATCCGACGATTTTTAAGCATTATGGAGAAAGAGCGATCGCTTCTTTAAAAGCTGCTGATTTTGAAGTCGCTAGTTATAATCTCCCTGCGGGTGAACACTACAAGACTCTCAATTCCATCCACAAACTCTATGATATCGCCTTAGAAAACCGCCTAGAACGCTCCTCAACGATGGTGGCTTTGGGGGGAGGTGTCATTGGCGATATGACAGGCTTTGCAGCCGCCACATGGCTCAGGGGAATTAATGTCGTCCAAGTGCCTACTTCCCTGTTGGCAATGGTAGATTCTTCTGTGGGTGGTAAAACTGGCGTGAACCATCCCCAAGGGAAAAACTTAATTGGCGCATTTCATCAGCCACGCTTCGTCTTAATTGACTCAGCAGTGCTGAAAACTCTCCCCATGCGCGAATTTCGGGCGGGAATGGCGGAGGTAATCAAATACGGCGTCATTTGGGACGCTGAATTGTTTACCGAATTGGCAGCCAGTAAACACCTGAATCAAATCCGCTATGTTAAGCCGGAACTGATTGAATACATATTAAATCGCTCTTGTCAAGCGAAAGCCGATGTCGTCGGACAAGATGAGAAAGAAGGGGGAATAAGGGCAATTTTAAACTATGGTCACACCATCGGCCATGCCGTCGAAAGCGTCACAGGTTATCGAGTAGTCAATCACGGTGAAGCCGTTGCCATTGGCATGGTAGCAGCGGGGCACATAGCTACACAACTGGGACTGTGGCAAAAAGAAGATACAGAACGCCAAAACGCCTTGATTCAAAAAGCCGGTTTACCCACGCAATTACCTGCAGGGGTAGATATTGAAGCCATCATTGAGGCGTTGCAATTAGATAAGAAAGTCAAAGCGGGTAAAGTGCGGTTTGTCCTGCCCACACAGATTGGTAAAGTGACAGTTACCGATGAGGTGCCAACGGATATTATCCGCCAAGTGCTGCAGGGATTGCAATTAACTCCATAAATATTCATTCCTCCCCTCCCCGTAAGCGAGGAGGGGCTGGGGGTGGGGTGTTGCGGATCTGTTGGTAACAGGCGAATCTATAAATATTGATTTGCATTGCCAACCCGACAAAAATCACTTTGCTGTCATCTTTTGAGGGCTAAAGCCCTGACTACGAAAGTTTCATATTTTGAGGGCTAAAGCCCTGACTACGAAAGTTTCAATTAGCCACTCCCGAATTTGGATTATGATACTCCAAGCAAGTAATCAATTGACATTGCAAGAGTTCCTTAACCTTCCCCCAGGCGAGGGAGATATCACCTACGAACTTGTTAATGGTCAAGCAATTCCGAAGATGTCACCAAAAAAATTCCACTCAAAATTGACTCGCGCCTTTATCTATTTGATTGAAGAATTGTGTGAGGGTAAAGGAGAAGTTTGTCCAGAATTGACTCTAGCATTAACTCATCGCGGTCAAGATTGGGGACCAACACCAGAATCTAATATACATCTCTAATGAACGTTTACCCGCCGATTGGAACGAAGAAGGAGCCTGTTCTGTTCCTCCTGATTTGGTGATTGAACTTATATCCCCCGGTCAAACCTTTGGACAAATGGCAGCCAAAGCTAAAAATTATTTAGATGCTCAAGTTTTGCGAGTGTGGGTGGTAGATAGCAAAGCTAGAAGCATTACTGTATTTTATCCAGATGCGGCGCCACAAACTTATATGGGAGATGAAATCATCACCGATTCTCTGTTTACCGGCTGGGAATTTACCGTCGAGCAGGTGTTTCAAAAAGCGAAAATTCCCGTAAATAAGTGAACAGTTATCAATTCAGGGACTTGCAATTAAAATATAGCGGTTCTCAGTTGGATGCAATACAAAATTATATCATCGCGTGTAGGGGCACGGCAGTGCCGTGCCCTTACGAGTGTATTGGACTCAACCGATAACCGCTATAATATCCAAATCGTCGGGTGTGTGATGACGGAACGCCTAACGCACCGCCAAGGCTCTCAATAAGCTGATAATCTTGTAATTTGCACATCGTGATTTATTTAAATTATTGTAGTGCGGGCATCCTGCCCGCGTCGAGGGTGCAACTTAAAAGCGCGACAGCTTACATAAGTTTTATTAAATTATTAGTAACAAACACATAAGCGTTAACACAAAAAAAACCTCTGTCGTTAGGACAGTAATCTCTGTCGTTAGGACACTAACCTCTGTTGTCAGGACAGTAACCTCTGTCGTCAGGACAGCAATCTCTGTCGTAACGAACGGACAAGTTGACGTGACTAACGGGCAAATCAAATCAACTAGGCCGCAACCATTCTAAAATTTTATCAATCGGCTAACTATAGCGGTTATCGGCTGAGTCCAATACACTCTTAGGGGCACGGCACTGCCGTGCCCCTACATGCGACGATATTGAGTTATTAGCCAGTGATTTTCAATGAGGCGAAATCACTAATTTTGAAGAAAACTGGCAACTTGATACACACTGATCGAATTTGATTTGCTTGAATAGCTATATTGATAGGACAAAAATTCACAACAGGTGACTATGGCTAGTAAGGTAATTGACGTTAGAGAATATACTGTCAGGGCGCACAAAAGAGAGATTCACACTCGTGTTTTTAACTTTGTCTGCAAGCAGTGCAATGAAACGACAAAACGCGAGACATTCGGGACTAGACCATTATATTGCGAACAATGCCGCCCTCCCCAAGCACCCAAGAAATTGCAGGCGCAAACTAAAAAGGCTAAACCTAGACCAATGACGTACAAAAGTATAAGTGACTTAGATTGATTAAAAGATAATGACAAACAGACATTTAGAGCCACCACCTGACGCCTTCGTCAGTCCACTCTTGGAATTACGAGACTACTATGCTCAAATTGTAGAAGAGTATGAACGCTTATATACCCAAGCGCGATCGCAGCTCAACCATGTGGAAGCTTTGTTATCTACCTGGTCAACGTCAGATACCAATAACCAACTCACAGCAGAGGACATAAGTCATGAGTTAGTTACTCTACCCGAAGAGAGGCGTTTGTCTCTTCCACCCCAAGAAGAGAAGCATTCATCTGTTTCATCTGATGAGATTTCTGATATTGAGTTAGTAGAGTCTTTTGAGTCCCAACTAGAAGAGTCTGACAACTTAGAGTTAGATAATTCCTCATCAGCAGCTACAGAAACAAAAGAGTCCGAACCTCCGACTACATCAGACCAGAGTAACAATAACTCTATCAAAGGGGCTGACATTCCCATGCTGAGAGAGTTTCAACCTCTAAGTCGCATGGAAGCGATCAAAAAGCTATTAGAAGAATATATTGGCACTGTGTGTCATATAGATTTCATTGTGCGATCGCTTTATGGAGATTTACACCCCCACATCTTTAAGGTAGTTAAAGGTAGAGTCCAATCTTCTCTGACACAAGGTAGAGAAAAGAATGCTTGGTTTGCTATTCCCGACGAGCCTGGTTGTTACACCATAGATTTAGGTTTGCTCAGATCTAGTAATCACAATGGCGGCGCCAGAACTGTCAAAGGTAAAAAGAAAAAACCTATGATAGTTCCTAAGACGAGAATAGTACCGATGCTGAGAGAATTTGATGGTCAATTTTTAATTGATGCGATCTCTTCTCTGTTAGAACAAAATGCGGGGAAAGCTTTCACCGTCGCCGAAGTCATCAGCGGACTTTATGGCGAACTAGATTCGGAGGAAGTTCGAGAAGTCAAAAGCAAAGTCTTGAATGAGTTATCCAGAGGATATCGTACAGGGCGATTTTCTAGGGTTCCAGATAAAATTGGTGTGTATACCTGGGATGCAAATTTAATTTTGAGCAAAATCTCTGGCTGAATCAGAAAGTTCTCCTTTGAACCCAATACACCTCTTGCAAAAGTCAAAAAGAAGAACCCCAAAGAGCCTTTGACTTACGTCAAAGTCTCCCCTCCCCGCCTGCGGGGAAGGGAGGTTTTGGCTTTAGACAAAACCGGGGTGGGGTAACACGGATGCTAACCTACTCTACCCAAGCCAGAGTCCGCTTAACCGCCTGTTGCCAAGTAACAAAGTTTTTTAAGGCACTATCTCTTCCCTCACCAGGTTCAAACACTCGGTCAATCTGCCGTTGACGCACCAGTGCTGCATAATTATCCCAAAACCCCACCGATAAACCGGCGGCAAATGCTGCACCTTGTACAGTAGTATCACGCATTTTGGGGCGTTCAATGGGAATACCTAAGACATCTGCCTGGAATTGCATGAGAAAATTATTCTCGCAAGCCCCACCGTCTACAGTTAACCGTCCCACCTGCGTTTTGCTCGATGCATTAATCGCCTGTACTACTTCCAAAACCTGATAGGCGATCGCTTCGAGGACGGCGCGGACTAAATGCTGGGATTGGACGTTAGCTGTCAAGCCGAAAAAGGCTCCCCTGGCGCTCATATCCCAGTATGGTGTTCCCAAACCACTCAAGGCGGGGACAAAGTAGACTCCGCCATTATCTGTAACTTGATTCGCCATCGCTTCAGTTTCTGCAGCGGTGGTAATCAATTTTAGTCCATCCCGCAACCATTGGATACAAGCACCACTAGTAAACATACTGCCTTCTAGGGCATAGCCTACATCTAAAGTTCCACTATGGTTATCCGTCCAGGCGACGGTGGAAATGAGTTGACGTTGCGTAGGTGTAGCCCCTCGTAGACAGCGCACAATTTCTGAGCCTGTGTGAGCAACTAAAAAGCTACCAGTGCCATAGGTGCATTTTGTCAAACCAGGGCGATCGCAGCCGTGACCAAACAACGCTGCTTGCTGGTCGCCCAAAATCGCCGTAATCGGGATAGTCGCCCCCAGCACAGCCTCATCGGTGACGCCAAATAATCCTAAGCTGGGCTGAATTTGGGGCAGAATCTGAGCAGGAATCTGGAACAGGTCTAATAGTCTCTCATCCCATTCCCCAGTTTTCAGATTCATTAACATGGTGCGGCTGGCGTTGCTGTGATCTGTAGCATGAACTTTACCTCCCGTCAAGTTCCACAGCACCCAAGTATCAATTGTGCCTGCTAACAAGTTGCTGGTGTCAACCCCAGAAAACTCATCTAATAGCCACCTCAGCTTAGTAGCAGAGAAATAGGCATCAATCACTAATCCCGTGCGATCGTAAATTTCTTCAGCATAGCCTTGCTCTTGTAATTG
>CAVYXS010000087.1:0-48571 GCA_963772205.1 uncultured cyanobacterium | reverse complement strand
ATGATTTGCTGTAAATGCTGGATGCTGTAATAGTGACAATACTCAGCCCCCAGTAGGGACGAAAATAATCAACAATATCTCGGAATTTCGCCATGATGCACACCTTCCAAGAGCGCGAACGTTAGCTTGGAATATATATATGCTACATAGATATTACATGGTAGTCAAGACCTAAACGACTAAATCATTCTTAGGTGGTAATTATTAATTTTGAGCAAAGAATTCTAGGTGATAGCGATAAAGGGCGACTGGTTGAGAAGTTGCCTTAAAGTAATCTGGATCTTGGGGGGAAAGATAGACAGCAGTAACTTGATCTGCTTCTATTGAGGGATTAAATGTTGTTAGTTTGTGATAAGCAGTGGTAGATTCCACAGAGTTTAAATATGGGCGGAACCCACCTTTAAATAATTGTTGAAATACTTCTGAAGTGATGAACTTACCATCAGCAGTAGTTTCTGTATTGCGTGCAGTGACTATGGAAACTAACTGGCGTTCGCCACGCAATAAAGTAATTTGACGATTAGGCGAATCTGGATCTACTTTTACTGATAAAACAGCTTCATTGCCTAAATAAGCCCTTGCTAAATTCAAGCTATTAAATGCTCTATCAGCTACGAGCAAAATTTTTGATTTATTATCTATCTGTGGGATGCTTTTTAAGGGAGAAATAGGAGGTTGCTGATTAATAAAACGTACTACGAAACTTATAGGCTGATGCAGTTGACGGCGATTAGCTTCAAACCCAGGTGTAACGATATCTGGTGCTAAAGGCGCTACCAAATCAATTAAGGTACTCGTAACCTTCCAAGAACCCGCCATCCACTCAGGATAAATCAAATCTCCCATAGCAGGTTTGACGGAAGTTAATTTTTCCCACTGAGGAAAATTTGTCAGTCGTTGAGATAATTCACCCGCTGTAGCGTCTCCCCTCCCGAAGAGAAACAAAGCGAGTAGACAAAAAGCCCATATTGTTCTTATACCAAGCATTACCATTATTTATTGAATAGTTAATTTGTTTGCCAGAGGACAAGGGTAGAACGAGCTTAATTTCGCTTCTTTTTTGTAGACTGAGCAACTCTGGACTCCACGGTAAACTCCGGGATTTCTTGGAGTTCAGCCTCGCTCAAATTATACTGTTCACAAACTAAGCTGAGACGATCGCCTGGAGTTTTCACACCATTTACAGAATGGGTTAAATCGCCCTGAAAATAGACCAAAGTATTCATTTGCGGTTTAATTTGTCCAAGTTGGCGTTTAGGCGATCGCAGTACCAGTTCTCCCCCTTGCATATCTCCTGGTACGCGCACATAAAGAACACTCACAATGGCAGGCGGATCGATGGTTTTACAATAGGAACGTAAAGAGCGATCAATGTGCGGATCGACACGGGAACCTTCCTTCAACAGTAAAGGATTGAGGTAAAAAGCATTACAATTTGGCTGGAGAGCTAAATCTAGGTAAGGCTTGAAGTAGGGAAACTGCTGTTCTACCATTGGTAAATGCGATCGCACAAACACCACAGAAAATCCCTTAGTCCCGACAAAATCACGATTGAGATTATTAATACTAAAGTAAGGGGAAGCATGAATTTCTCCCCACAAATTATTTAAATAGTCGCTGGTGAAAGCGTTCGGTTGTTGTTGATAATATTTCACAGGATTCACAGCAAAATCTGTTCAATCATGCGGTTAGCTTGTGATGCATAACCGCCCCCAAATAAATTGAAGTGATTGAGAATATGATACAAGTTATAGAGGATTTTTCTTTGTTCATAACCTGCATCTAAAGGAAAAACTTCGTTATATCCACGATAAAAAGCTGCTGGGAAACCAGCAAAAAGTTCTGTCATGGCGATATCAACTTCGCGATCGCCAAAATAAGCCGCTGGATCAAAAATCACCGGTTCTCCCGACACCATACACCCCGCATTCCCTCCCCACAAATCGCCGTGTACCAAAGAAGGTTGTACGTCGTGTTCTGCTAATAGTTCTGGGATAGCTGCTAGTAATTTTTCTGATTGGGGAAAATTCCCACCCCGTCGTCGAGCCAACTGAAATTGATAACCCAGGCGATGTTTAGTATAAAATTCCCCCCAGTTAGTTGTCCAAGTATTGATTTGCGGCGTCGAACCAATAGTATTGTTAATTTTCCACCCAAACCTCACTCCATCTCCCCATTGATGCATCCTCGCCAATTGGCGCCCCATCTCTTCCCAAGATTTGGGGTGATCTGCGCCCATTTCCAACCATTCCAACACCAAATAGCTAGAATTACCAGCGCTACCCCAGCACAGAGGTTGAGGAACACGAATACTAGCCGTAGCCAGCATATCCGCTAAACCCAACGCCTCAGCTTCAAACATAGCCACTTGAGATGCTTGATTGAGCTTGACAAAATAAGTCAGTTGAGCATTAGAAACAGCATAACCTTGGTTAATGCATCCGCCACTAACACTGCGTCTTTGCTGAGTGTGAAACTTTTCGCCAGTTACTCGACTAATATGAGCATCAATTTCAGTCCACATCATTGATTAAAGTTAGGAGTCTATAGCGGCGGTTCTCAGTTAAGTTAGGTACAACATTATATCGCGAAGTGTAGGGGCACGGCACTGCCGTGCCCTTACCGGTGTATCTCACGCTTGTCGAGAAACGCCATATATCAAATCATCAAAAGTAGGAGGCTAAACTGGTTTGACGACAACTACACCATAAGCATCTGGAGAAAGATACTTTTGTGCGGCTTGGATTAAATCAGTTGCATCCTGGGCTTGAATACTAGCTGGGTAGTTAAAAGCTGGTTCTAAATCTCCGATTAATGTCTGATAATAACCGTATAAATTAGCGCGATCGCTTGGTGTTTCATTGCCAAAAATAAATCTGTTGGCGACTCGTCGCTGTACGCGGGCGATTTCTGATGCTTTGACTAACTCTGTTTGTAACACGCGGATATGTTGGGCGATCGCATCTTCCACAGCTGGTAAATTTTCGACTGCACACTTAGCTGAGATATAAAATGTTCCTTGCAGGCGATTGCTCATATTACTGACAGAAATGGCGGAAACCAAACCTCTCTCTTCCCGCAAATCCCTCACTAGTCTTGATGTTCTTCCATGTGCCAAAATTCCCGCTAAAACATCTAATGCATAAGTTTGATGGAGTTCGATCAATCCTGGAACCCGCCAAACCATTAACAGTCGTGCTTGCTGAAGACTTTCATCGGTAAATTCCCGTCGGACAATGGTTGTAAATGCTGGTTCAGGATTTAGTGCTGAGTGCTGAGTGTTTTGTGTTGACTGTTGAGTGTTTTGTGTAAATGCTTTGGCAATAATTTCGACTAATTCATCCGTAGGTAAATTACCGACAGCTACAGCGGTAATTGATTGGGGTTGATACCAAGTATCGTGAAAATTCCGCATTTGCTGGGGTTGCAGTTGAGATATCACGGTTTCTGGCCCCAATACTGGACGACGATAAGGTAGCTGTTCATACGCCGTTTCTATCGCCCGGCGAAATGTTCGCCGCTGGGGATTATCTTCTGAACGTCTAATTTCTTCCAGAACCACCAAGCGTTCCCGTTCAAAGGCATCATCAGGAATACTAGCATTAGTGACTACATCAATTTGCAGTGGGGCTAGATCGGCAAAATCTTTAGGGGCAGTGGTGATGTAGTAATGGGTATAGTCTTGACTAGTAGCTGCATTAGTTACAGCACCCCGTTCTTCAATAAGACGTTCAAATTCGCCGCTAGCCAGTCGTTCAGTTCCCTTAAAGATCATATGCTCTAAAAAGTGAGCCATGCCATTAATGGTATCCGATTCTACTGCTGAACCTACCTTAATCCACAAATTAAGGTTAACCGCTTCAACTGGCATTTGCTCGGCGACGATTGTCAAACCATTGGGTAACTGATGCAGCGTTGGCGCATTGAGACGAGGGAATTTTGGTAGTGTAGAAGTCATTGGTAGTTGTTTGTGGTGAAGAGGAGACAGAGAAGCTTCTTTACTTCTCTATCTTATCTGTGACTGATAGTTGACTGTCTCCCTTCTCTCTACACAAGCGATACCTATGGTGGGCTACACCTACGCACACCGTGCCAGATATTTAAACGCAGAGGGGCGCAGAGGTAAGCGCAGAGTAACGCGGAGAATTCGCTACCAATTAATAAAATACTGTACTAAGTGTTTATACTAGATAAATTAAAAGAATAAAAAAGCTAAAAGCTATATTAAATAAACTTTTCAGCGTCTAAAATTTCTAGCTAAATACGTTGTAAAAAAAAACACCAAAATTAGTATAAATTCTCAAGCTTTTTACTGAATTTCAATAATATAAAAGCGTATAGAAATAAAAAGTTTTACCTTTTACTTTGAAAATATGTAGACAAAAAACAATGTCACTAACTAAGTAAAGTGCATTGCAAAACAAGAAAAAACGAGGTGGATAAACATGAAATTCAGTATCAATAAACGACTCGCTTATCGACTAACTATAATTGGACTATTTGCACTGTCATCAACTGCAAATACCGCTATAGCAGATGATGATCATGATCCTGCACCACCAGGCATTGATCCAGGTTACAGTAGCTTACCTAGTAAACTAATTGATGTTAATGATGATGGCATAGTAGACTATTGCCGTTTTGTTGGTCCTGGTACTCCAGATCAAATGTTTATTTCTTGTGCATTAGGTACTCCAGACGGCGGATTTCAAGAGTCATTGCGTAATTTTAGGTCTGCCAAAGGCATTGACCAGGGTTATCCTACTCTTCCTAGAGGATTTAAGCTTGCTGAATCTAATGGAGAAATTGGCTTCTGTCGTTTTTTTGGCAATTATCCTACTGTCCATGAAAGATGTCTCCTTACTGGAACAAAAGGATTTAATGGCGGTGAACTCGATAAACCTGAGAACGTACAAAACCCTTAAGTTTAACTGATTTTCCTAGCTCTACCAATATCCCAATACAGTTTAGTTAGAGTTGAATGGATGAAACTGTAGGGGCACGGCGCTAGTAAGATTGTCTGCTTGTAAAAAATATTTTGGGTTTTCCCTACAAAGATCCCCGACTTCTCAAAGAAGTCGGGGATCTAAACTTTTCACAAATGATTTAGGACTGCTATATTCCAGAGCGATCGCTTTTCAAAGTTCAACTTTCTTACTTAAAACAAAAAAATTTCAGCTTTGAACTTAACAAGAAGTTCTATATAGCGCAAGACATTCAGATGAGGTATAAAATTGTATCACGCGGTGTAGGGAACATTGCCGTGCCCTTACTCAACCGATAAATCTTGCCTCAGTCCTGCTTTTGTTACAATTATGAAGAATATTAAGAAATATAAACTTAACTATCAATGCCCAGTACATCTCTTAACAAAAGTAAACCCCGCGTCATCGTCGTCGGTGCGGGAATAGGTGGGTTAACTGCTGGCGCATTATTAGCCCATAGAGGTTACAGCATTCTTATCTTAGACCAAGCCCTAGTTCCTGGAGGCTGTGCTTCCACCTTTAAACGCAAAGGATTTACCTTTGATGTGGGAGCAACTCAAGTCGCAGGTTTGGAACCGGGGGGGATTCACCACCGCATATTTTCCGAACTAGAAATAGATTTACCAGCCGCAACGCCTTGTGATCCAGCTTGTGCAGTTTATCTTCCTGGGGAACCAACACCAATCAACGTCTGGCGCGATCGAGAAAAATGGCGAGAGGAACGCCAACGACAGTTTCCCGGTAGCGAACCGTTTTGGCAATTGCTAGCAACATTATTCCATGCGAGTTGGGAATTTCAAGGACGTGATCCGGTGTTACCGCCACGTAATTTGTGGGATTTGTGGCAGTTAATTCAAGCAGTGCGCCCTAGGACATTGATTACAGTGCCCTTTACCCTATTTACGGTGGGGGATGCGTTACGACTATATGGACTGGGTAATGACCAAAGGTTGCGGACTTTTTTAGATTTGCAACTCAAGCTATATTCTCAGGTAAATGCTGAAGAAACAGCCTTGCTTTACGCAGCAACGGCGCTGAGTGTGTCGCAATTACCCCAAGGCTTATTCCACCTGCAGGGTAGTATGCAAGTATTAAGCGATCGCCTGGTGCAATCCCTAGAAAGAGACGGTGGTAAGTTGTTGATGCGCCACACTGTGGAAAATATCCAAGTAGAAAATAATCAAGCCACTGCTGTTGTCATCAGAAATCAGCAAACAGGGGAAGTTTGGACAGAAATAGCCGACCATGTGGTTGCTAATGTCACTGTGCAGGACTTAGTGAAACTACTGGGTGAAGCTGCACCAAGTGGTTATAAACAGCGAGTAGAAAAATTACCCCCAGCGTCAGGGGCGTTTGTAGTGTATTTGGGTGTAGATGCTAGTGCCATTCCTGTTGGCTGTCCACCCCATCTCCAATTTATGTACGATGGCAATGGTCAAATAGGTGAAAATAATTCCTTATTTGTATCCGTCAGCCATAGCGGAGATGGACGCGCCCCAGATGGTAAAGCCACAATTATTGCTTCTTCCTTTGTAGACCCTACGCAGTGGTGGCAAACTGAGAATTATGACGAACTCAAACAGAAGTATACCCAAGAGGCGATCGCTCGACTGGGGGAATATTTCTACCTCAAACCAGAAACCATAGTACATCAAGAAGCAGCCACACCCCGCACTTTTGCTCGTTACACAGCTCGCGATCGCGGTATAGTCGGTGGTATTGGGCAACGCATACCCACTTTTGGCCCTTTTGGCATTGCTAATCGTACACCCATCAAGCATCTGTGGTTAGTCGGTGACTCTACCCATCCTGGTGAAGGTACGGCTGGGGTGAGTTATTCGGCGTTGACGGTGGTGAGGCAGATTGAATCTCAATCGTAATCAAACAATGGTGCAAGTAAGTTCCCAATGCCCCATGTCCAATGCCCCAAGAACAATAAGGGCACAGCATTGCTGTGCCCCTACCTAAGTGAATCTAAATGGGAAATTACTGCCCACTCGGAGTTGTTGACGGCTCAATTTGTGGTATCTCTGGGGTAGGCACTGGCTTAGGCTTGAGAAATTCTCGCCAAGTCCGGATTTGCTCTCGTGCTGCACTGTAAGCAGCAGTACCTCGTGGTATTAACTTGGCTGTCTCAATGCCTCTAGTTATATCAGACTGACCTTGGGAACGTGCTATGTCCAACAATTGCTGACTCCATTGGTCAATAGCTATATTGGCATCCATGCGTAAAATGCTACGATTGGGTACTCGATCCGCTAGCCGCATTGCTTCAGCCAAAGATTCTGGTGTGCCAGCAAGTGCCATGTCCCGCGCTTGCTTCCACTCATCTTTAGCGCGGATTTCCCCTTGCCAATCATCGATAGCTGCTTGTGCTTCCCCAGAAAGTGCCCTTCCTGATGAGGCAAGTTGTTGAGCTGCGCTAATGGCTGCAGGTAAATTCCCACTGTCGGCTAGTTGTCGTGCCTGATCTAAGTAAGGTTGGTCTTGAATTCGCTCAATTTTACCTGTCCAATTGCGAATTCGTTTCCGTGCTTCTGGATACAATGCCCGACCTCTACGGATTTGACTGATTTCGGCGATCGCTGCTTGCAAGGAGTTAACATCATCTGACAGCGCTATTTGTTCAGCTCGTTCCAAGAAGGGTCGGTCTTGGATTGTCTCTATTTGCCCTTGCCAACGACCCATTTTTTCTCTAGCTTCCGAGCCACGGGGGTTACTAGAGGGGACAAGTTGGGCTTCGGAAATTGCTGCTGTTAAATCACTGATTGTACCGTCGCTAGCCAATGCTTGCGCTTTGTCTAAGCGGGCAACGTCTTCAATTTCTAACTGCCAACGGGCAATGAGTCTCTGTGCTTTTTCATACACTGCCCTGTTGGGAGTAATTTGTTGTGCCTGGGAAATTGCTGTCTCTAAGCCGGAAACATTACCTATCCATGCACTGCGTTGGGCTTCACTCAAGGCAATAAAATCTTCAACTTCCGCCTGGAGTTTAGTACTTTCCGGAATTTGTCTGGCAATGTCTAGGGCTGTATCGGCGTCGCGGCTATCTAACTTTTTCTGTGCCAACTCCAGCATTTTGCGGCCAAATGCTGGAATTGATTCTTGCGCTTTTTGGTAAAGGTAACTGTCCTGTTTAATCGATTCGGCTATGTTGATAGCTTTGATGATACTAGCGACAACGCCACTATTGGCGAGATTGTCAGCTTTTGCTAACTGTTCACCATCTTCACGCGCCGTGGCAATTAGACGATTCAATTGGTCGTATTTCGTAGTCGTCCAATATTTATTGTCCAGACGCAGTAATTTGGCTGAAAGCATAAATGCCGATTGCCAATGCTTTTGCCGTAGTTCATCTTCTGTTTCTTTGTAGATTCCTTCTGCCTTAGACCAGATTAACTGCCATTTGGCGACTTGTTCTTCTACTAATTTATGAGCAGGAAGATCATTAGGAATCTTACGCGCAGTATTAATCGCTTCCTCTAATTGCCCTGCTTGAAAACTCTGATCAGCTAACTGCAAAATATCACGTGACCATCGTTCGATGAACCGATCCGCTTCTTGGCGCAGTGGGTGATCTGGTGCTAGTTGCTTCACTAGCCCAATTGCTTGCAGTAAGTCGTTCACCGTTTGCTTAGAAGCAGCCAATTGAGCGCAATGTAGGCGCACCGACTCACTAGCCAAAGGCCAGAAAATCTTGGGGCAATTGGGAGCAGATGGCAACTTCAGCAGCATTGCCATCGCCAAGAAGCCTATACTACCAGGTATTAAAGTTAAGACAATTAACCACACCATCCAGTTTTGCATCCAGCGTGGTAATTTCCTGGCAATATTACTGAGAAAAAATGTTTTTTCTGATGCTGTATCTAAAGGTAATTCTTCGGAATTGTTTTCTGTTTGCTGCTTCACTGACTTCGAGTTAGAACCAGTAGCTGGAATACCAAATGCGTGAGTATCACCGAAATTTTCTGTTCGGGATAAGTTTCTCATTTTATCTGATTGTCTGGCTCTGGCTGGGGACCAACTGTCTGGAATATCCCGCTCTGTCATCTCTCACACCAAAATAATTTAATAGCGATCTGTATTAGTATTAGATCGATAATTCTTTTCTTGCCAGAGTAACTTTCTCATAATTTAAAAGCTACGTTTGTTATTATCTCTCTTTACAGATACCATTAACCATTATTTTTTTTAGTGTTCTTTTATACTTTATCGCGAAACCGAAGATTCTGCTTGCAAATCGACAATTAACTGAGCCAACTGATCGCTACTTGCCTGATAAACTTGGTTGCAAAAGTCGCAAGTTGCCTCAGCGCCATCATCTTTAATAATCATGTCTTGCAGTTCGGCTTCTCCCAGAATCTTTAGTGCCCCCAGCACACGATCAAACGAGCAACCACAATGGAAACGTAGCATTTGGGTTTCGGGGAATATTGACAGCCCCATGTCTCCTAGTAGATCGCTAAAGATTTCTGTCAAGGACTTTCCGGCTTGCAATAACGGTGTAAATCCCGCTAAAGCCGATACCCTTGATTCCAAAGTGGCTACGAGGGCTTCGTCTGTTGCAGCTTTGGGCAACACTTGCACCAATAATCCGCCAGCAGCCGTTACTCCACCTGCTCCGACAAACACACCTAAAACTAATGCTGAGGGCGTTTGTTCAGAATTCACCAGGTAATGAGCCACATCATCGCCAATTTCACCGGAAACCAGTTCTACCGTACTAGAGTAAGGATAGCCATAACCAATATCCCGAACGACGTAGAGGTAGCCGCTACCGACAGCACCACCAACGTCTAGTTTTCCTTTAGCATTAGGGGGCAATTCCACTGATGGGTTTCCTACATAACCGCGCACCGTTCCATCAAGGCCAGCATCTACTAATATACCACCCAATGGCCCATCGCCCTTGACCCGGACGTTGACTCTAGAACCAATTCGTTTCATGCTAGAAGCCATCAACAAGCCTGCTGCCATAGTCCGTCCAAGTGCTGCTGTTGCCACATAGGATAGCTTGTGGCGCTGCCGAGCTTCTTGTGTCAGGCGCGTAGTGATCACACCGACTGCACGAATCCCACCCTCGGCTGCCGTGGCGCGAATTAACTGATCCGCCATGAAGAACCTTACCAATACTCTATTGTTGAAATTCCCTGCTTTTAGGCATGGGAATGAAAGCATTAGTTTAGTATAACAAAACTTAACTTAAACTTCTATTTGATTAAAATTCGTTAAACTAGTAGATTTGCTAATCAGTAGGAGCAGGGTATGTACAAAGGTTATGCTGAGTATGGTGATAGCTGATATGAGGTTACGGTGAAGATGCCAACAAGTGGAATCAGGAAATCTACTTAAGTCACGACTGGCAATTTTAGATTTATCATTAATGATAACCCTAAATTCAATGTGAGAAATTTTCAATAATACCATCCTCAAAACATGCTGGGTAATTTTCAACAAAGCCAACTGCGGATAGAAATCGAAGCTACAACAGATGCCATTCATGACAGTCTGCTGCTGCCAAAGCAACTAGAAAAATGGCTCGTGGGGCAACGTTTTGCCCCAGGAATGCCAGAAGAATTGCATCCTGGATTTGAATTTACTAGCTGGACTGGATTTGTCCCAATTCATCACCAAGTGAACGTGGCAAAGCCCAATTGTCTGCGATTGCTACTTAGTGGAGGTATTGACGGTTTTCACGAATGGTACTGGGGAGAAGGTTGGGTGCAATCTCGTTTAGAAGGTGTATCAATTCTCCCGCTAAATTTGGGACAAACCCTAAATTTGTTGAGTTTGCGTCAGTTTTTAGCAACTTTTAAGCGTTGAATAAGGGACTGCCAACAAATAAATTATCCAATCTTGTGGGGTGGACATCCAGACCCCTAGTCAAAGGCGGGCGAGACGCCCACCCCACAAGAAGTAATTGAGTATTTTTTTATCTGGAAGTCCCTTATTCACATGAGAAATAATCATACAGACTACTAGGAGATCTCCAAGGTGACACTCTCTGCGCTAGGGTAGGAATTGACACTCGATTTGTGATTTCTTGTGCTGCCCTGTAAACGTCCAGTTGTACTTCTGAGTTTGGCTGTTTTACTCACTTCGTTAACAGCCTGTGCTAACACACCAGTCGCCAAAAACCTGGAACAGTCTCTGGCGGCTGATTCTAGGCTGCAAAATAATCCAGATGTTTTTGGAACGCCGAAGGTTAATCAACCACAAGAATCGCCAAATCAACCAAAGGTTCCATTACCAACTGATTTTCCCAAAGATATCCCCTTATATCCTGGTGTCCAACTACAGGAAGTTACACCGTCAAGTAGTTCAGAAACCCAAATATCAACTCGCTGGCTGAGTTCTGATCCTAGTAATTTTATTGCCGATTTTTACCGTAACCAGTTGCAAACAAACAACTGGCAGATTTTACAACAACCTACAGATGATGCGGGAGGTGTCTTTGAGGCGCGGCGCAATGATTTGTTGATCAAGGTTGCTATTCAGGCTAAATCGGTAACGAACGCCACACCCAATCAACCACAAACAGCCACGGAATTACTGATTTCTTACCAACCTCACAGCACCGCAACGGCACAACCTACACCAACCGCTAACGCTCAAACTCCTAATGATGTTCCCCAAGCTGGAGATCCACAGTTTATAGGGCCTCTTACCATCCGCTAATAATGTAGCCACACCGTCAGTAGCTACAACTGATAATCAACAAACTCCTATAGCAACATCTGAAAGTCAGGAATTTTCAGATCTTAATAAAGCACCCCAAGAACTACGACAACATATCCAAGATTTGGCAGCATTAGGTGTTTTATCTCTAGATTCTCAGACAACTAAGAGTAACTCTCATGCCACAGCGAAGCAATTTGAACCCAGTAAAATTATCACCCGTCGCGAGTATGCCCGTTGGCTAGTGGCTGCAAACAATGCGATGTATGCTAATAATCCAGCTAAACAGATTCGCTTGGCATCGGCAAGTACTCAACCAGCTTTTAGTGATGTTTCGGCAAAAAACCCTGATTTTCCGGCAATTCAAGGATTAGCCGAGGCTGGATTAGTTCCCAGTTCTTTATCTGGCGATTCTACATCTGTTTTATTTCGTCCTGATGCACCCCTAACGCGGGAGCAATTATTGCTGTGGAAATTACCCTTGGATACCCGCCAAGCCTTACCCTCTGCGAACTTAGATGCAGTCAGACAAACCTGGGGTTTTCAGGATGCGGGCAAAATTGAACCCAAGGCTTTAAAAGCTGTGTTAGCTGATTTCCAAAATGCTGAACAATCGAATATTCGGCGAGTGTTTGGCTATACAACACTGTTTCAACCCAAAAAACCAGTGACTCGTGCTGAAGCGGTTACAGCTTTGTGGTACTTCGGTACTCAGGGTGAGGGGATATCGGCTGCTGATGCTTTAAAGTTGAAGCGTCCCCAATAATTACTGTAATACTTATATAAAAGCCGATGATGGGATTTGAACCCACGGCCTGCTGATTACGAATCAGCTGCTCTACCACTGAGCCACATCGGCGCATACAGCTTAATATTATAGCATAATTTACTGATGGTAAAACAAAATCCTCAAAATCGTCTGCACCCAGAACAATATGCCAGGCTGAAAGCAGAAATAGCTTCACCCTATCGCAGCGTCAGAAAATTTATCTATATTGGTGTTGGTGCTTCTGGTTTGATTGGTGGATTTGTGTTTTTCTTTAAACTGCTTGCAGGCCGGGATATTGAAAGCACTTTACCTAATTTGGCACTCCAGGTGGGAGTCGTGACTCTGATGGTATTCCTCTGGCGTTGGGAACAGGGGCGACAAAAACGCGATTAAAATTAATATTTTCAGAATCCCCGACTTCTTTAAGTTAATAAGTCGGGGAACTAACTTTTTATGCGCGATTTAAGGAACTTTCACCAAATAGGGTGAGGTAATTGCTGGCGCACGTCCAGCATTTACCAGTGCTTGGTAAACAAAGGCAGCAACTTCTGCCCTAGTTGCTTGACCATTAGGATTAAGTTGCTTAACTGTGGGATAATTAATCACTAGTTGTCGTGCACGTTGCTGCAGCAACTTGATAGCCGTCGCATACTTGGGAATCTGAGCAGCATCTGTGTAAAAGGAAAGGATATTTTGATTGTCTGACGTAGTCCTAAACCGTTAGCTAAAGCGACTAAAGCCTGTACTCTGCGGAATTTGTTGCTGTGGTTTAAATGTACCATCAGGATAGCCAGAAACAAATTGACCTTTGTAAGCCGATTGAATAGCGGCGTAAGCCCAAAAATTGCTTTGTACATCTTTAAATTCAATGGCTGGGCGTTTCGCTGCAGGTGTTAAAGCTTTAGTTGATGATGGTAGCAAATTGGGCGCGGGTAACAGGATCATTGGGTTTAAAAGTACCATCAGGAAAGCCAGCAATAATATTGTTAGACGCTAAGGTTTCGATGTAAACTTTTGCCCAGTAACCTGTAGGCACATCTTTGAACGCCACAGCACCACCTGCGGGTGGCTCAACTGTTGCAGCCACAAAGTCTACAGTACCAAAAATGCGTTTTTGATCAATATCATTGCCAACAGCAACAATTTTTTGAGTTTTAGTGGCATTATTCACGTCATAACGAGTGTTACCACGAATGAGATTACCACCAGGATTTTCATTTGTACCAAGATCTGGGGCTGCATTGATAGTGGCGACGACGCCATCCCGCTTATTGTTCTGAATGACATTCTTACGCAATACAGGTTTAGCAGTTTCTGAGATAAACAGACCATCTTGGTTTTGCACTATCTGGTTTTCAGCAATTAGTGGTGTCGAAGTACCACCAATTGCCAGACCAAAACCTGTATCTTGAAACAAGTTATTGCGAATCTCTCCTTGGGCAGATTTAGTCACTGAAATCCCATTACCTTTGTTTTGCACAAAGACGTTACCTTCAATTTTGGGATTTCCTGTACCAGTGACAAAAACGCCTTCTCTTAAACTGTTACTAAAAGTATTGTTTTTGATAATGGGATTAGAAGATTCTACCCAAACACCCGTACCGCGTGAATTTGGGTTGGTGACGGTGACACCTGCGATCGTAGTTGTGTTTTCAGCCAGAATTGTAATATCCTGTCTGGCAAAGGTGCGACTAGTGTAGAAGCCGCCACCTGTAATCAATATTCCCTGACCTTTGGTCGATTCATCGCCTCGCAGGGTGACACCTTGTGTCAGCAATAGTGGAAAGGTTTCGCCAGTATCTTTGCTGTAGTTACCAGCTGCCACTTGAATAATTGTACCTGGTTGAGCTTTGCTGAGGGCGAAGGTAATGGTTTTATAGGGCGCTGCTGCGGTTACACCAGCGGTAGCCGTATCAGCACCACTAGTTGGGTTAACGTAAATCACCGTTCCAGTTGCGGGAGCTTGGGCTGTCATAGTTGGAGTAGCACCAGCATTTACCGCACCAGACAGTAACATCGATCCACCACCAACAAGAACTAACAAAGCAGTTAGGGAAGCTCGTAAGGGGAAAGTAGATCCTATGTGATTGTGAGAAATCAGGCGAGAATTTTTGCCTGAAGAAATGTCAAAACCCCGATATTTCATTTTTTATGCCTGAGATCTGCTGAATAATGGTTAGTTGAACAGGGTTGACGGTAGCAGACTGTTTCTACCTGTCAATCCCTTGCCAAACTATACCCGAAGACCAACATATTATCAGCCAACTTCTCAAACAAAATCCTAGAATTTACGCAAAATATGATATGTGAGCTAAATATACCTAATGTGCGAATACCCTTGGTCATTAGCACAAACCCAGATACCTAATTTATTGTGTTTATAAATACTTATAAATTACGCAATTAATCTCTTCCGTAAAATTAACGTTAGCCGGATTAAAGCAATAATAATTACAATTATACTCTTAAAAAAGTAAGTAATTTTACCAACAAAATGTATAATACATGCTATTTTTTACACAGATTTTGAGTATAATATCAATAATATATCAGGGTCAATGTAAAAATATCTACCCATATAAGGTTTGAAATACAGGCATTTTTACTGGATTTCAATCAATAGGAACATTGTTTGATTCGGAATTCATGAGTCGTAAAAATACTCAAGTTCTAGTAATATTTTACTCTTTTGGAGACAAAACTAGATGACCACCTCAAATGTAATGAAAAAGACTTCTCTGGCTTGTGCTGGAACCGTATTTGTTGCTCTAGGAACACTGGGAATGGGGCAAGCACAGGCGGTTGTTGTGACCTTTGACGATTTGCCTGCCGCCTCAATCCCAATTTCAAACGGCTATCAGGGATTGAATTGGAATAGTTTTAATTCCATCAAGGGATCGACTTCTGGTGTGACTGGTTTTGCGAATGGAACCGTCTCACCATCAAACGTCGCATACAATAGCGGCGCAAGCATTGCCAGTGCCAGCATTGGCAGTGGTACATTTAACTTCACCAGTGCTTATCTCACAGGCGGTGTCAATCCTGTGAATATTTTGGTACAGGGCTTGTTAAACAACGTAGTCACGAACACAACGACTCTAAGTAGTGTAGGATTTACAAGTCCGACACTGTTAACCGCCAATTGGACTGGCATCGATACTGTAAGATTTACCCCTACAGTTGCTAATTCTAATGGTATTGGTTCCGCAAATTTTGCTTTAGATAACTTCACCTACAGTCCAACTCAACCTGTTCCCGAACCCCTAACTATATTGGGTTCATTGACAGGCGGTAGTTTCCTGCTGGGATTATCTCGCAAATACAAAAACTTGAAAGCTAGCGCTAAGGCTTAGGTTACGACAGTTTAGATACAACACCAGTAGGGGCACGGCAATGCCGTGCCCCTACTAAAATATATGGGTATGTTTAGTAAGCTAAAGTTTCTAAAGTTTCCCGCAAATAACGCTGTACCTGCTGTTCTAGACGCATCTCGTATAATTGGGCACCGCGTTCTAGTTGCCAGCGTTGGAAACCAGAACTAGCGGCGATCGCGAATTTGAGACTGTGCCAAATTTCGCCATCATGAGCAAATGGGCGATCGCTACGCCCAGAGTAGGCATCGCTAGAAGCTTGAATTTGAGCCATAGTTCCTCATTCCTCAGTTTTAACTTTAACAGTCAACTGGGGCAAGATTTTATTAACCCGCACCCCTAAAATCGTGAAATTCTGTTGAATCTTTTCTAAAGGTAATGGTTCTAGGGCAGCAAATTCTGTGTCATTAGTCACCAAAACCCGTGCTACACTCACGGGAATTTGCAAAAACAGATTGCTGGCCAAAAAGGCTATAGCTGCAAGCAATAATCCGACGCTGCGCCATTGGGGTAGAAAACTGGCAAGGTTGGCTACCAGTGGTGCAACTTGGTATATTTGCCACAGCACCGCGACTAAAAACACTGCTGCTAATAGAGCAGGCACACGATTGAAATTTGTATTAATTAAACAAAGAATTTTCCGTTGCTGCTCAGTCAGATTTTCTGGCTTGAGCGCTACTCCCAGAATAGCAAATATATAAAAAGGGCGACGAAATTGCATCCACAGTAGGGGAACAACACCAATGGCGGCGACTAAAAATAGCTCCAACCATACTGGTAATAAGGGTTCACCCACGGACAGGAACAATAAGCACAGAAGCAAAGAAATTGGTAGCGTCACTAATCCAGCGACGTGAATCCATAAGATAGGTTCAGAACGAAATGAGGGCATATTAAAGTTATGAGTGCTTGATGCTGGGGCTGAAGTGCTGAGTTGTGAGTTGTCAGTTGTGAGTTGTGAGTTTTGTCAACTAGCTCAACATTCTTAACTTTGACTCAGCACTCAGCACGTTCTACTCAGCACTACTTAGTCAATGTGAGGGTGCGGCGCTTAGTTACCATTTGGTAGGCTTCGATGATGTCACCTTCAGCCCAATCATGGAATTTATCAACGCCAATACCGCATTCATAACCGGCGTTGACTTCCCGTGCATCTTCTTTCATCCGTTTGAGGGAGTCAAGGACGCCTTCATAGATCACCTTATTGGAGCGACGTACCCGCAGTTTGCAGTTACGAACCAGCTTACCAGATTGCACATAGCAACCGGCAACCGCACCCCGACCGACTGGGAAGACGGCGCGGACTTCGGTTTGTCCGAGGGATTCTTCCACCAACTCTGGTTCCAAAAGACCTTCCAAGGCATCTTGGATATCTTCTAGGAGTTTGTAGATAATGTTGTATTCACGAACATCAACACCCGCTTCATCGGCGGCTTGTCTGGCGCCACTAGCAAAGGTGGTATTAAAGCCAATGATTACCGCGTTACTGGCTGCAGCTAAGTCGATATCTGTTTCGGTGATTTCGCCTGCCGTAGCCAACAACATCCGAATTTGGACTTCGTTTTGGGGGATTTGCTTGAGCGATCCCACAATAGCTTCCACGGAACCTTGCACGTCTCCCTTCAAGATCAAGTTGAGTTCTTTCAACTCGCCTTCTTGAGCCTGAGCGGAAAGAGTTGTGAGGGTGACACGTCCCTGCAACAGGCGGGATTGGCGTTGTTTGTCGGCGCGTTCGGCGGCGAGGGATCTTGCTTCTTTTTCGTTACTAAACACCTCGAAGTCATCGCCTGCGGCTGGCACATCGCTTAACCCCAACACCTCAACAGCAAAGGAAGGACTAGCAATTTCTACTCTTCTACCTCTGTCGTCAACCATAGCGCGGACTTTACCGAATGCCGATCCAGCGACTAGCATATCGCCCACATGCAGGGTGCCATTTTGAATCAGCAAGGTAGCAACTGCTCCCTTGGCTTTATCCAGGTGTGCTTCAATGACAGTTCCTTTAGCAGAACGATCTGGGTTAGCAGATAATTCTCCTACTTCTGCTACCAGCAGAATCATTTCCAGGAGCGTATCGAGGTTTTCGCCTCTGATGGCGCTGACGGGAACCATGATGGTTTCACCACCCCAATCTTCTGCTGTCAGACCATACTGGGTGAGTTCTTGTTTGACTCGCTCTGGCTGTGCCCCTTCTTTGTCAATTTTGTTGATGGCGACGACAATTGGCACTTCAGCGGCTTGAGCATGGCTAATGGCTTCAATCGTTTGGGGACGGACGCCATCATCAGCAGCCACGACCAATACGGCAATGTCTGTGACTCTTGCGCCCCGCGCCCGCATTGCGGTGAAGGCTTCGTGACCAGGGGTATCCAGGAAGACTATTTGGTGTGGTTTACCTTCATGTTCGATATCCACATGGTATGCACCGATGTGCTGGGTAATACCGCCTGCTTCTCCGGCTGCCACTTTGGTTTTGCGAATGGAGTCGAGGAGGGTAGTTTTACCGTGGTCTACGTGACCCATAATTGTCACTACTGGCGGACGACGGATGAGGTGTTCCAGGTCGGCCACATCGATCATTTCCGTGACTTTACGGGCTTCTGCTTCTGGTTCAGCAGTTTCAACTTCTACTTCTAGTTCTTTTCCTACCAGGGTAATTGTGGGAATATCCAGGTTTTGGGTGATACTGACTGCCATGCCTTTCATAAACAGGATTTTCACAATCTCTGTATCGGCTACAGCCAAGACTTCAGACAGTTCTTGGACTGTCAGCGCTCCTGTGATCACCACTTTTGCTGGACGTTCGACCTTGGTTTCAGTTTCTTGACGACGGTTTTGATCGCGATCTCGATCTCGATCGCGAGAAGAAGGTTTTTTACTACCTTTAGCAGTTGGGGCGGCTACAGCTAATGCTGGTTGCTGTGTTGGTCTGCTAGATTTGGGTTTGGGAGGACGGGCGATAGAAAGACTAACCTGGACGGTAGCGGGAATTTCCAGACCTTCTTCATCGAGGAAATCATCTTCTTCAAAGTCATCATCCAAGATTGGCTTGACTCGCTTGCCTTTGACGACGCCCTTGCCAGCCTTTTCTTTGATTTCGTCAATAATTTCCTCTTCCTGCCACTTTTTACCGCCCTTGGCTAGTCGAGGTGGTGTGGGGCGTTTTAAATCGATGATATCGCCTGGGATCACAGCATCTTCTGATCCCTGGGTTTTGCCAGCATCACCTAGTACTCGTCTTGGTGGAGTGGCGATCGGCATTGCAGCTACTGCTTCCGACGGACGTACTGGCCGACTGGGGCGTTGTGGTTCTCCCAGTGCAGGTCCTGGACCCGATGGTCGATTTGTGCGCTGCTCCGGTTTTACTGGTGCTGCAGTGGTACGATTTTGTTTTTGTGGTAATGCCTGTGGAACCTGGTCGGTTGTTGGTTTAGCAACCTTTGGTTTGACTTGTTCTGGTTTTACTGGCTCAGATCGCTCCCGTTTCAGGATCGGCTTGATTCCATTACTTGGCTGTTCCACCGCCTGGGGTTCTTCTGTTAAAGGTCGAGAAGGCGGAGCCACCAGTTGGGGTTTTACGGGCTTTTCTGGTTTGGTTCTTGGCGTGAGAATCTTTTCCGGTTTTTCCGGTTTTTGCGCCGCTATTTTTTCTGGAGCTTCTGTTTGAGGGGCTGGAACTGCGTCTGTAGGAGCAACAGCTGGTTGCTGTGGGGTCTCAGACAAATTCCGGGGTACAGGTCTAGTTGGTGCCGTCGGCTGCATGGGTGAGACAGGTGTAGCGAAAGGCCTGGGAGGTGAAGCAGAATTAACTTCAGAAGAAGCAAATTGGCTATTAGTAGCAACTGACGCCTCTGGGGCGTTGGAGGTAGGATTTCTCAATATTTTGGGTTTACGGATTTCCAAAATTTGTTGTTTGTGTGGTGGTGGAGCAGGTCGGTTTCGAGAGCCAGTTTGAGGTGAATTTGGTTTATGACTGGATGGACCAATATCTTTTTTGGGCGATCCATTCGTTGCAGCGAGTTTTTCCGCCGCCGAACGGATGCGTTCTGCCTCAGAATCTGAAATCGTACTGCTATGGCTTTTGACTGCTATTTCGAGCTGGTCGCATATTGCTAATAGCTCTTTGTTATCCAAATTCAATTCCTTTGATAATTCGTAGATTCTAACTTTGCCGTTGTTCATCCACTCTTCCCCTTTAATTTACAGTTTTAGCGGATGGTTGCCTGGTATGCGACATCTCCATCCTTTGATTACTGTTTTTTGGTTGCCGTTACAGATGTTGCCGGTGCCTCCAATCAGGAAAGAGAGATGTTTCGGTTTAAGACTGGCATCCCCACCAGGAATGATGGGTGACGGGTAATGGATAAAAATTTATTATCTATCCCTTTGACGCCGAACTGCGCCTGAGCGCTACCAGGTTGCCATTTTGTAGTTTCTTGTTTTGCTGATTCTGAGTCTTCCACAACACAATCGAGTAAAACTTGTTGGGAGTATTGCTTGCTTCGCCTCTCTTTTGTTAGAGAGCCGTTTAGCTCAACTATACCCATTTACTATTTTGGCACTAACCCTAGCAATCACAGAAGGTGTGTTAGTAGCTCGATGTCGGCTTTTGGCACAATTCCTCTGGGGATTACCACCACAAATTTTTTAAGTTAAATTTGATTTTGGGTATTGCTTTGGCTAGACGCTGCCACAATGTTTGGTACAGTGTTTCTGGCACTGTTGCATGTAGCGATCGCCCTAGTCGATTTTTTTTTCCAGCCGCTTGCAGGCAGATCAGTTTGCTGGACAAATGTAGGCAGAACGCCCCATGCCCTGATCTAATTGTACCTTTCCAGACGGAAAGACGCGGACAATCCGCCAAAACTCTTCTTTTAAGCCTACTTGGCGGCAACTAATACATCGCCGATAATTCGGTTTCATGAATTTTTTGCTACCTCAGGTTAGCAGTCTGCTGATGAAATCTAGCTGTTACTCGCCTATCTTGACTCCTGAGAAAAATAGAGACCAGAAAACGAGGGAGGGAATGTTTCTTGTGTTTGTTGTGCCGAAAAAGGTTAGTTAGATGCTTATATTTAGTTATACCAATTGGTAGATTGATGGCAATAGCTCCAAAACTGAATGCTTTGACCATGCAAAATCCCAAATGGTATTACTTACCTAATAGTCATTATTAATACTTTTAACTTGGGTAAGTAGCATTAACAACCTATGAGGCTGATTAATTATTCGTGATCGTTTCTGTTAAAACGACTTTCATAACTAGTTTCATAAGATTCATCCTCTAATTCTTCCTGACTTTCATCTTCAATTCCTCCATATCGGCATCTTCTTCATCTTCCTCTTCCTCTATTTTATATTTAGCTCGTGCGGCAGTAAATTTAGCATCTTCTCCTGCGTAATCATACTTAGCTTTGTCTTTGATATCTATTTTCCAACCAGTCAGACGAGCTGCCAAACGGACATTTTGCCCTTCTTTACCAATAGCTAAACTTAATTGGTCTTCCGCCACTAGTACGTGAGTTTGCCGAGTTTCCGGGTCCATGAGGCGAACTTCATCTACCCGTGTCCGGACTCAAGGCGTTGGCAATATAGGTTGCTGGATCTGGAGACCAACGAATGACATCGATTTTTTCACCGCGTAATTCGTTGACTACTACTTGAATTCGTGATCCCCTAGCGCCAATACAAGCACCAACTGGGTCTACATCGCGATCGAGGGTATCAACGGCTATTTTAGTCCGCGGACCGACGTACCGCGAAGGAGGATTGGCTTCCCGCGCTACGGCGACAATCCGCACTACTTCATCTTCAATTTCTGGGACTTCGTTGGCGAACAAATAAACCACTAAACCAGCATCGGCGCGAGATACCAATAACTGAGGTCCCCGTTGCTGTCCTTGAGAAACTTTTTTGAGATATACCTTAAAGGTGGCATTTGCCCGATAATTATCATTGGGTAGCTGTTCCCGTTTTGGTAATTCGGCTTCTACCTCTGGCTGACCAAAACCACTACTAACGGCTAAAATCACAGATTGGCGCTCAAACCGTAGGACTCTGGCTTGTAGTACAGTTCCTTCCAAATCTTGGAACTCTTCTTGCACCATTTGGCGTTGCTGATCCCGCAATTTTTGCGCCAGTACCTGCTTGGTTTGCATCGCCGCCATCCGACCAAACTCGCCTTGATCTGGAGTCACGTCTAGCACCACTGAGTCGCCTAGCTGGGCTTCAGGGGCTACTTGTTGCACCTCATCTAAGGAAATCTGATGATCAGTGTTACCAACTTCTTCAACGATGGATTTGGTAGAAAGAACACGAAAACCTTCGCCTTCAATATCGAGTTCTACTTCAAAATTATCAAAGTAATCTTCATCAAACTGTTTGCGCTCCAAATTTTGGGCGCGACGATAACGTTCGTAACCTTTGAGTAATGCTTCTCTAATAGCTGATTGAACTGCTAAACGAGGCAAATTACGTTCACGACTAATACTTTCGATTAGTTCTTTTAATCCAGGCAAACTAACCATTGACATCAGCAATCTCCTGTAAAAATTAGGGACTAGGGACTAGGAGCTAGGGATGAGGGATGAGGGCACAGAGAGTAGAAACTATGCATCAGGGACTAGGGATTAGAGAAAAGTTTTACTCTAGTCCCTAGCCTAAGCGTCCATAGCACCTGGCCCCTAGCCTCTACCCCCTAGCCTAAGCGTCCCTAGTCCCAAGTTTTACCTGCACTCATCCAGTTGCACCCTGGTAATTAGGGCGCGGGGAATTTCTACTACACGACCTTTTTGGTTTAAGTAAACTGTTGTCTCGTCCCGGCGAATCAATTCGATCCTGTCCACTCTTGCTGTCCGTCGTAGGGTCCAGAAGTGGAGATAATTATCGGAAATCCTTTGAAGGAAATAAACTCTCTGTCGGTCACCAATTGTCGCGAAATACCAGGACTTGACACTTCCAAGACATAGGTATCTGGAATAATCTCCGCCGCATCTAAGGAGGTTTCTAAAGCACGGCTCATCCGTTCGCAATCATCTAACCCAGTGTCCTGCTGGGGATTACGGATGTCTAACCGCAAAATTGGCGGACGTTGGTTAGTGTGAAAAACTACACCAACAACTTCTAATCCCAGTTGTTCTGCAACTGGTGTCGCCAAGTCAATAATTTGTGGGACAAGAGGATGAGTCATGCGAGAATTCAATAAAAAAAGTGGGCTTCGACCCACTTCCTGCGATAGGGATATCTTCCAAGAAGTCTTGTGCCGAACCAAAGGATGGTTCGACTCTTAAATGAGTTTAGCGCATTTCTTTGAAGGCAGTAGGGATAAATTCATAATAGGCAAGAGTCGGTTGAAGGTTGACCAAGGCAATTTTAGATTTTAGATTTTAGATTTTAGATTGTTTCGCTACCTTGCAAGCTCCAATCAGGGCGGAACAAATCCAAAATCCCAAATCCGGGTATAGGTTGACGGTTGTTATTATCTCCCCATCTTCCTACTTGTCCTTACCCTCTGGTAGCACAGCTGCTTGTGTTCTTAGCTGGCGGGTTTGATCGAGAATTTGCTCTATATTCTCTTGAGATAAACGCTGGACGTAGTTGAGCTTGATTTCTTCTAGGAAGTCAAACAGTAAGCTTTGAATTTCTGAAAGGACTTGTTTTTTTCGCACTTGCTCCGTCAAGGCGGTGCTGAAGCTTTGCACAAGTTGACTGGTAAGTTTTGCTGAGACGGGATCTTGGATACCACTGACCAAAGCGTTATATAAGTTACTTGTAATTTGGGTTGCCAGTTGCTCACTCAGTTGCGTTTGTGCTTGTCCTACGCCTGGAAGTAGTTGCAAATTACGGTACATGGGCACTTGATCGCAGACGGTTTCGATATTGTGGCGCAAAATGGCTGTGATTTCTGGTTGGATTTTGGGTAAAACTTCATAGACGATTGTCTTTACCAAAATACCAGCGATCGCTTCTACTTCATTGACATTATTAATATCTATATAAGGACGCACTTTCTCTTGTTGCAACAGCCAGCGCGTTAACTCCCCTCGCTGAATTGATACCTGGATCTGGTTAATTACTCTGATCACAACTATTTCTGTAAGATCTTCCGCGAAATTGGCGACAATTCCCTGATTAATTTGTCGCCACACTGGATGCAAATTCAATAATTTTGCTTCTCCCAGTCGAATTACTACAGGAATTATTCGCAACCATCGCCAGAATGGTATCAAGAGAAACAGGTCGTACCATCGCCACAATACAGCATCTAACCAATTAAAACCGCGATGTCGGCGTCTAATATAAACAGTACGTGCCAGTAACTCTAGAGCAAAAATCATCACAAACGGGATATCTATTAGCCAAAAATTATCAACAAAGTCGCCATTTTCACCGAGTTTGCGATAGTAGTTGCTGGATATTAACGGTTTGATTTTCTGGTTGAAAAAATTAATTTCTTGGTTCCAACCCTTTGAAGATAAATACCCCTGGCTCCAAAAAATGTTAAAAGCTTTTTTAGCAGACTCTTGTCCGATGCGATCGCGCATTCGGTTTTTGATTTTCTCCAGGCTACCACTCTTCAGCGCCGCAGCAAAGGGATTGGTATCAATCATTTCGGTGCTAAGGCGGCTGAGTTCATTCAGTTGTGAGACTACCTGCTGCGACTGTAAACCTGTTTGACTTACCTGTTTTTCTAGCGCGGCTACTGTGTCCAGATATTTTTGAGTTTCTCGATAGGCTTCAATCCCCTTAACCGGGTCATAAATTTGGGTAATTTGGGGAAATTTCCGCCAGTATAAATCACGCCAAGGAATGTAGCTTAAATTAAACAAAACTAAACATAAGTTGACTGTAGCAATAATTGCCATCAATCTTTCAAAGTAAAGTTGCTGCCACTTGGGGGATTGGAGATTAGACATTATTCTCGTATTTGATTATACAAAAAACTACTGGCAATTCTCTCAATTATTATAGTCTTGAATGTTATCAAAACATTACAAGTATTAATTGAATATCAATCTATAGATGGATGACAAAAGCTTACCAAAATATTTATCTAAAACAACCAATCAAACTCTGATTAATAAAAAATCATGAATAATTAGGAGAAAAGATGTTCAAAAAACTTAAAATACACCTGTGAACCTCTATATCCTGCTGATTTAACACAAGGGAGTTTTAATTATGTGGTGTGGGTTTGAAAAATCAAGCGTAACTATTGCTGCTATCTGCATGGTAACGGCTAGCGTAACGATTTCTGACACAGTTTTTGCCGCTAGTCAAGTTAACTATACGCCACAGCAATTCCGGTCTGTATTGCGCGGATTGGGCTATAAAGTCAAGGTGACAAATACACCCTTGACAGATGACGAAACTAAAAAGGCAATTCAGGCCTTTCAGAAGGGTTACAAGCTAACTGCTGATGGGATAGCAGGAGAAAAAACTCAAAATTTGGCCGGGCACATAATTCAAATTTTGCAGGCAAACTTAAATGTGGTACTCAAGCCCAAATCGCCCCTACCGCGCGATCAATTTTATGGACCCCAAACAGAAGCGGCGGTAAAGGAATTTCAGCGAAAATTCCAGCTAAAAGAAACCGGAATTGCTGATTTAACACTCCGCCATAAGTTGAATGAGGAAGCCAAAAAAGTCGTTTCACAGCCGAGTAATGCACCAACGCCTGAGCCGACAGTTAAACCAACGGGGAAACCAACAGTTAAACCAAGAGTCAAACCAAGAGTTAAACCAACAGCAACACCAACAGCGACACCAACCGACACACCAACCGACACACCAACAGCAACACCAACACCTTAAAATGCCAAGTTACTAATTCCAGAAACCGGGTTGTTTGAGTTGGTGCAACAAATTTTGGTGCTTTCCTGGCACAAAAACCCGGTTTTTCAATCTCTGTTTTAGGTGTTTGGGAAACTAACTTTAATGCAATACGCTTGTTGTTAGTGATATGTTGCCACGGAATATCCCCCTAAGCCCCCTTTTTTAAGGGGGCTTAATTCGGGAGCATCCCAAATGTGTAAATTTATTTTTTTGTAGCTTCTAGCCCGCTTCCTCGACATTAGGGAGCAAGATGCTCCCACTACAAATTTTATTTTGGCACAATTGGGATGCTCCCCTTAATTCACTGATACTTGGTCATAAATTAATCGATTTGATCAGGATTAATACCTAACTGACGCAATCGTTCTGCTAATTGTGCAGCTTTTCGTTTGGCTTGTGTAGCCTCTTGTTTAGCTTCCATCGCTTCTTGTTCAGCAATAATGGCTCGTTCAGTAGCCGCTGTGGCTACTTCTGTAGGTGCGGAAATTAATTCCCCTTCAAGAGTAAACCACCTTAACCACAACTTGGGAATATCTCGAAATATCCCTTGCCATAAGCCTAAACTTAAACCCAATTCTGGCATTAGTAAGCGTCCCTCAGTTAAATTCACCGATTCATAGTGACCACCTACTAATTGAAATGCCCGCAATTCGTTAGTGTAGCGACTAAAGACAACATAGTAAGGAATTCGCAAAATTCGTTCATAAACTTCCCATTTAGTAGGAGGTTTATCGGCTGCACTTTTTTTAATGCCTAAATCTTCTTCTTCTGTTCCTGGAGATAATAATTCGACTACCACAAAAGGGTTTGCTGGCTCTTGCCAAGTTACATAACTTAAACGTAAATCCTCACCTTTGTATAGTTTTGATACTCCCACTGCACCAAACCAATCGGGACGTTTATACCATAAAGGATGTTGCAGATCGTAATAAAGATTGAGGTCAGCAGCGCTATAAACTAATTCGGGATTCCAGTTAATTGGTTGAAAAGTTAAGTATAAAAGTAAGGGTTGTAAAAAATGAAAGTCGTCTGGCAAACCTGGTTCCTCTGGGTTATCACTTGGTAAATCATACATTGTGGGTAGGGTTTCCCAAGGGGGAAGCGGCGGATCAGATTGAGGAATATAGTGTGGAGAGGAAGTCATAAATTATTCAATTATTCATATTCAAATCTTTTTTATCAAAAAAATTTGAACTTTTGAATTACAGGTAGGGTGAGTATTGCCCACCAAAACCCAGATGTGGTAGGCAATGCTACTATATTGGTTCAATCCCCGCAGCTCGCAATTGTGCTGCTAGTCGTTCAGCACGTTGGCGTTCTTGTTCAGTGCGTTGGCGTTCTTGTTCAACTAATTCTGCACCCCACAGTAACAGTTGTCCCTGTTCGTCCCACCACCGTAACCAATTTCCTGAACGGTTCTCACGAATACCTTGCCATACTCCCAGATAAAGATTCATTTCCCCTATCCAGTAATGTTGGTTTTCGTTGGGGGTTTGTACAATGTACTTATCTGTTTGGTTATCTAAATAATAAACTTCTAAGTTGCCACCATGAGGTTCAAAGATGGCGTAGTTTGGCACTTTTAAAATCTGCTCGTAAAAAAACCATTTACCAGGAGGATAGGTGGGTTTGATGGAATATTCTGTCCCATCGGTGTCGGAAATAAATTCCATCACCACTAGGGGAATGTCTCCTTGTAGTTGGGGGGTGTAACTGCGGATGATTTCCTCTCTATCAACTTTGATTTTGGGCACGTATGCCCAATCAGGGGCTTTAATGACAATTTTGCCATTTAAGGTGGCGCAGATGCCGTAATTGGTTGATGTCAGAGCGTTGACTGGGATTTTGTCGGCTAGTTGTAGGCTTTCTGTTAAGGCAGTGCTGCAAGGGCTGGTTGGTTAATATTATCCACTGGATCATCTGGTAGTACGTAATCATCGGGTAGTTTTTCCCAAGTGATTTGGTATTGCTGGGTGATAATGGCTGTCATGGCGGGTTTTCCTTTTGAGTATATGAATTTATGTCACGCAGAGGCACAGGGGTAGGGTGCGTCAGACCTAAAATATTGAAAGCAAATTATTTGTGTGTTTCTGTGACGCACCCTACAAAAAGTCAGCCAGATGGAAGTTTATTCTGCTTCATCTGGTGCTAAATCCGCATCTGTCAACGTCTGCTGAGGGATGGCGGCAATAATCGCATCTATTACTTTAGAAACTGGTAAAATCTCGATATTCAGATCGGGGAATTTTGTCCCTTTAGGGACGATCGCTCTTTTAAATCCCAGTTTAGCGGCTTCTTTCAATCTCAGTTCCATTTGGGAAACCGATCGCACTTGTCCCCCTAACCCAACTTCTCCGATTAATACTGTACCTGGATCGACTATGCGATCGCGGAAGCTCGCTACTATGGCAATGGCTATTCCTAAATCCACCGCTGGTTCTTCTACATTTAATCCACCTGCTGAAGCTACATAGGAATCTAATTTTGACATGGGTATCCCCACTCGCTTTTCTAATACGGCGAGGATTTGCACTAGGCGGTTATAGTCTATACCAGTTCCTGCACGTCGTGGGGAAGGATAACTAGTGGGACTGACTAAAGCTTGTAATTCTACAACTATCGGGCGTGTTCCTTCACAAGCTACAACAATGGCGGTACCAGGAGCCGGATCATCACGATTACCTAAAAATAGCTCTGAGGGATTAGGTACTTCTCTCAGTCCGTGGGCTACCATCTCAAATATACCAATTTCGTGGGTTGCACCAAACCTGTTTTTTACTGTTCTTAATAATCGATGGGATGCAAAGCGATCGCCTTCAAAATACAACACTGTATCAACTAAATGTTCTAAGACTTTGGGACCTGCGATCGCTCCTTCTTTGGTGACGTGTCCCACAATTAACATGGTAATATCTTCATGTTTCGCCACTTTCATCAATGCTGCGGTACATTCCCGCACTTGAGCCACGGAACCTGGTGCGGAGGTGAGAGCGGGAAAAAATACGGTTTGAATACTATCAATAACGGCTACATTTGGTCTGAGGGAATCTATTTCTCGCAAAATTTCTTCTAAATCGGTTTCTGGTAATATATATAAATCAGCACCTATATTCTCAGGGTTTACCG
Source organism: uncultured cyanobacterium (assembly GCA_963772205.1). Taxonomy (GTDB): domain Bacteria; phylum Cyanobacteriota; class Cyanobacteriia; order Cyanobacteriales; family Nostocaceae; genus Gloeotrichia. The sequence goes on along the minus strand of CAVYXS010000087.1, from coordinate 19,808 downwards.
GATGATCTTTAGCTGGTGGATTATTCTCATCACCAACGACACTTACAGGTTTTGAGACTCCTAAACGAGCAGCTCTTAATTTTACCTGTTGTCCTGATTCTTCCCCAGTGATGTAAAGGATACGGTATCTCTGCGCCAGTTGATTTGATACTTGTAACAATAAAGTAGATTTACCAATGCCAGGATCACCACCAATTAGCACCATCGAACCAGGGACAACGCCTCCTCCCAACACCCGATCTAGTTCTCCATAACCAGACTCCCAGCGCGTGATTTGGCGATCGCTAATTTGGTCAAATGTCAAGGAAGCTCGCGGTTTGGCTGGTTTACCTGTAGGTTTCCCATTACCTAGAGTAGTTTGCCAATTACCCACACCCCCACGACCTGGTATATCTACTGTATACGGGCTAGGATTCTGCTCTACTAAAGAGTCAAAAGTGTCACAATTTGAACATTTTCCAAACCATTGGGAGAATTCTGCTCCACAATTGCTACAAATAAAAACGGTTTTTGCCTTTGCCATTCTTAAAATTAATTAAATAATCTTAATTATTCCTTAAATTTTGGAAAAAAATGAAATCCAATAACTGTAGTAGTTGCAGCTTTTTCCAAATGAATTCATGGAATGATATCTTAATATTATGGTATTAAAAATTAATCATGAAAAATTTTAGTTAAGGAGCATTGAGAAACTTGGAAAATCATAAAGAAAAAATCCTGGTGGTAGACGACGAAGCCAGCATTCGCCGGATTTTGGAAACGCGCCTTTCCATGATTGGCTACGATGTTGTCACCGCTGGGGACGGTGAAGAAGCTTTAGAAACATTTCGGAAAGCTGAACCTGACTTAGTAGTTTTGGATGTCATGATGCCAAAGCTAGATGGCTATGGTGTCTGTCAAGAATTACGAAAGGAATCAGATGTCCCAATTATTATGCTAACAGCATTAGGGGATGTTGCCGATCGCATCACTGGTCTTGAATTGGGTGCTGATGATTATGTAGTTAAACCATTTTCGCCAAAAGAGCTAGAAGCCCGCATTCGCTCAGTGCTGAGGCGAGTTGACAAAACAGGTGCTTCTGGTATACCCAGTTCTGGGGTAATCCATGTCGGTAATATCAAAATCGATACAAATAAGCGCCAAGTTTACAAAGGCGATGAGCGTATTCGCTTGACAGGTATGGAGTTCAGCTTGCTAGAGTTATTAGTGAGCCGTTCTGGAGAAGCTTTTTCGCGCTCGGAAATTTTGCAAGAAGTGTGGGGTTACACACCAGAGCGTCATGTTGATACCCGCGTGGTAGATGTACATATATCCCGATTACGCGCCAAGTTAGAAGATGATCCCAGTAACCCAGAATTGATTCTCACAGCCAGAGGTACTGGTTATTTGTTTCAAAGGATTATTGAACCGGGTGAAGAGTAAGGAGATGGGGGAACAAGAAAATGACTCTTGACTCTTGACACAGCACTTCAGCACTCAAAACGCATGGCTAAACCTGATCCTAATCTAGTTTTACGGCGTCTACCTCTTGTTGTCGGTGGATTAGGCGCTGTGCTTTTGCTGGCTAACCGGTTGTTGACACCGCAATTGACAGAATCCCAAGCGCGTGGAGATGTGCTGGGAGTGATTTTGAGTGCGGTGTTAATCTTAACAGGGTTAATTTGGCAACAGGTACAGCCGCGATCGCCTGAAGCTGTAGAATTGATTGGGGAACAGGGTTTTGAGCTAACAGCAGATTTACCAGCAGCGGTAAAAACAGAACTAGCTTGGGCATCTCATATATTGTTGACTAATACAGTCACGCGATCGCTGGTTGTTTATTATCAAGGTAAAGTTTTGTTGCGTCGCGGTACTCTGGGTAATAAATCTGAAGTGATACCAGGCCCAATATTAAAACGAGTACTCGAAACACACAAAGCTATTTATTTAGTGGCTTTGAAAGTCTATCCCGGAAAAATTGAATTTGATTATTTACCAGAAAATACACAAGGTGTAATTTGTCAACCCATTGGTGACAAGGGAGTCCTGATTTTAGCAGCAAATACTCCTCGCAGTTATACCAAACAAGATGAAAACTGGATTGCTGGAATTGCTGATAAATTAGCTGTTACTCTTGGTGAGTGTTAAGTTATGCAAATTATCTATTGGCTACTAGTTGCGCTCATGGTGGTGGGTATCATCGGTGCAGTGGTTCCGGCTATTCCTGGAACTAGTTTAATTTTAATTGCAATTATTATCTGGGGAATTGTGAGTAGTTCCTTCACTGCGATCAAAATACCACTTATTGTGACAATTATCGTTTTGCTGTTGAGTATTGGAGTGGATTTTTTGGCTGGGTACTTGGGCGCAAAACAAGCAGGAGCCAGCAAATGGGGACAAATTGGCACCTTTGTTGGTTTGGTTGTGGGTTTTTTCGGATTATTACCCGCTTTACCTTTTGGCGATCCCTGTTAGGAATTTTACTAGGACCCCTGTTAGGAGCAATTATCGGCGAATACCTTTACCAACGCCAATTAGGGACAGCGATTAAGGCTGGTATCGGAATTGTGGTAGGTACATTGATTGGGAATTTGATTCAGGGGTTGTTAGCGATCGCTGCAGTTGTGGTTTTTCTCGTCACAACTTGGTCCCAAGTATTTGCTTCGTGAACTACCCGGCAGTCAGGGACTGACAATTGAAAAAATACCCATTAAAAAATACCCAATTTGTAGGGTGCTTCAGAAAATAATATAACTGCTGAGCCTAAATATCTATAGCGGTTCTCAGTTGGATGCAATACAAAATTATATCGTCGTATGTAGGGGCACGGCACTGCCGTGCCCTTACGAGTGTATTGGACTGTCAGGATACTTAAAATCTAAAGAGAGTCCGAACCCAAGCATATAAACTAGCAGGATTGCTGTCGTCCGCGTTAGGTGCAGTAACCCAGATCAGACCCGGCGTAATGTCAATATTATCTGAGAGTTTATATTGATAGAATGCCTCAATGTGCAGGGAGAAATTTTTGTCCGCTACTCCATAACCTGCTCCCAAATTGACATTCTTACTCAGACTAATGAGTGTTGGCGCCTGACCAACAAACAAGCCTAAGAGTACTACCTTTACGAAAAGAATCCGGGAATGCTAATCCTACCGCCCAATCGATACCTTTACCATCTCCATACCCTATATAACGGTGTGCGGCATAACTTGCCCAGCCATTGATGGCGAACTTGGGATTAATTTGATAAAATGCTTGGATGCCATAAAGGTTAGCGATAGTCCCTGCTCCAGCCACAGTGCTGTTAATTAGGTTAGTCCCGTCTGCCGGTCCAAAGTTTGTTCCACTTAGACCAGCGGTACCAGCTGGGCTGTAGGTATTAACGTAAGCTAGAGCCGCACGAAAATTCTTACTAGGACTGGTATATAATAACTGTGCCAAAGCTAAATATCTACCAGAAAAGAAGCCATTGTTAGGTGTAGGATTGTTCCCGTTGGGTGTGCTATATGCTAAACCTAATTGGAACTGTTGATTTAATCGCTGCAGGACTGCAATTCCCGCACCGCTATCTCCATAATTGTAGACCAGCGCACGCCGTGAAAATCGGGAAATCCCATTAGCACCACTGGCAAAAGTAGCTTCAAAATATGGGTTAATGGGAACAGAAAAGCCGACTCGTTAGATCCATCGGACAAGGCGTAAATGTTGACTTGGGTATCTGGAGCAGCTAGGAATTTATAGCGCACACCAGTGAGAAGAAATGAATTGCGATCAAATGTAATACTGGCATTATCAGCAGTTCTCCCATCATAAGTTCCTAATAATGACGCCCCATTTCCATTGACTAATTGACCTGGTCCTTGTTTAATAGCTAAACCGCCTTGTCCTAATGATTCAATATTTCCACCGCCTAGTGTTAGACCTATTGCATCTTTACCATTGAAACTGCCGCTTAACCTTAAAGCAAGATAGTCTTGAAATGTGACGTTGCGGGGTGCTGGTTGTTTTGTGACGACATTATTACCCGCCAGTAGTGAGCCAGCAACAATCTCAACTCGACCAGCTAGTTTAATGATAGGCGAAAACTGTTGTTGTTGAAGGGTTGCTGTTCGCGCATCCAGTTGATCAACTCGTTCCCGCAATGCAGTCAGTTCTACAGAAAATTCTTCTTGTAGCTTTTTGAGGGTTTCTAAGTCTTGCTTTCTGACTAACTCTTGTGTAGAACTCCCAATTAGTTCATTGAGCCGATCTAAAGCTGCATTTAAACCAGCTGCAAATTCATAGCGAGTCAGGGCACGGTTGCCTTTAAATGTACCATCTGTATAACCCGCAATCACACCGTACCGTTCCACCAACGATTGTAATGCCTGAAAAGCCCAGTCGGTTGGTTTTATATCCGATAGCTGAGACACAGAATTAACTTGGCTGATGTTCGGATCGTCTTCTGTGCCCTGATTATCATTCAGCGTAGGATCTGGGGATATGGTATTAGGCGATGGATTAGGCGATCGCTCAACCACAGGTGAGAGTAATTGTGAAACCGGCGTAATCTCACTTGAATCAGAATTACCACTACTATCTTGGGGAACCAATCCCACCAACTGCTTAGAAGTAGGCGTACTAGCGACATTATTGATAGTAGATACAGCCGATTCGGAACTATTAGCCCAGCTTTTTGCTGGCATTAATCCCACAATCACTAGTATATCTAGCAACGACAACAACAAAACCCATTGAGAATTCCAGCGAAATTTGAACATGACTCCTCAACCTTAAAAATGAATGAACTTGCTCTAAATTGACATGAGAAACTAACAGCAGTATTTGATGTCATACTCCTGTTAATTATTGAGTTCTAATAGCTAGCCAAAACTTGCCTTTGTCGTTAATTACAGAGGTAAAATTCTTGCTTCAAAGACCCGTAAAGTAGCTACTAGACGCAGAAGCTATTGGATTTGCAGTTATTTTTCCCCTGTTACTTTGTGTGACTCCCCATAGGTATGTAATTTCCAATTAGATAATATTGAATGGCATTCATAGTCTGTTAACTACGGCAATTTTATCGGATTACCGTATTTTACGTGAAATCGTCAGAATTCAAAAGCAATTTTTATCACAATTCAAATATTGATTTGAACTAACATAAAATTTTTCGGAGATTTTATAAAAAAAGATGCCTTGTTTATCCTTAATAGGATAAACTGTGGTATAATAGAAGCTTTTATAAAAAATAGGAGGGAAACTCCAAGCAAAAAGTGGGTGGAGTTTTTTATATTTTGTAGGGTGCGTCAGTACCAATAATTTCTGGCTATATCAAGAGTTTCTCACTCCGGGGCACCCTACCGTGGATAATTTAATTTCTGGAAGTCCCTAAGAACCGTAGGGTGTGTTAAGCGCATATTTTGAACTAATTTGTCACGAAAAACATGATTAGAGCGCCTAACGCACCGCCAGATAACAAGGTGCGTTAGGCTGAAGCCGCAGAGCACCCTACTTAAGATTTACTTTATAAATGGTCTCTAAGAGAAAAAACTTTAATTCTTTGTGCCATTTGCGTAATTCATAATATTTTCTACATTAAAATAAACAGTATAAATACTTAGATTATTTTCCAATTCAAATCGGATTCCTACTACTATATTTATCTAAAAAAAGGTTGAGTAATTTCCCGTAAAATTCAACATTAAATATGTTTATTGTATCAAGGACAGGGATACATCACTTTTGCTACGCAAGACAATAATGCACAAGCAGAATACAATGCTGGTCAAAAATTCCAAGCAACTTTTACTGGTCTTGCTGTAACTACCGTTCCTGAGCCAAGCACAATGCTAGGCTTAGGTTTAGTCGGTGCGGGTATGGTTATGTCTTGTCGTCGCAAAAGAGTAGCTCAATAGTTAGTCGGGTGCGTCAGTACGAATAATTTCTGGAAATATCCAGGAATTCTCGCTGCTGAGGCACCCTACAAATTGGATATCTTTGAATTTTTAGTCTCTAAACTGACTGCAAAGATTTTTTCGCTGCAGTGGCGATCGCCTCTTCCGGATCATCAACTAGAGTTTCTAATACAGATTTAGCATCAGTACCACCCAAACGAATCAAGGCTTGGACAACTCTGTAGCGGATTTGCCAATCTGCATTGGTAGCATAAGATGCTAATAGGGGAACAGCTTGGATATTTCCCAACTCGCCAAAAGCACTAATAGCTGCAGTTTGGATTAATTCATTGTCTGAAGAGAGTGCTTGTTTGAGGAGTTCAAAGCCTCGTGGATCACCCAACTCTCCTAAAGTGGCTATAATACTGAATTTTACCAGCCATTCGGGGGTTTGCTCGTAAAGTTGCTGTAAGTCCTCAAAAGCCGCGTGTATTTTCAGAGCGCCTAAACAGTCTGCAGTCTGCTGCTTGTACATCAGGTTCAGGATCTTTAAGTAAATCCCGCAAGAGATTTAAAGATAAGTCTAAGTCCTGTGTACCTAGGGTATCCATCTGACTCACAGCTGAATATCGAACGCGGGAATTAGAATCGCTCATAGCGCTTTGAATTAGTTCAAAGCCAATTGCAGGTTCTAATTGACGGATTTGATTAACCGCTCGCAGGCGATCGCTCAAATCTGCTGAACTGAGCAATTGCTTAACAGACTCAGGAGTAATACTCATTTATTTATCCCAAATTTTCACAAATCTTAAAAAAATCCAGCAGTAAGCCGTCAGTGGATGAAGTGACAAAAATCACCCACTGACAAGTAACAACTAACAACTAACTAATCTTGGCTAGCCGCCATTGCCCGAATAATGTCACCACGGGTGAGAATACCAATTACTTGACCCGCGCTGTCAAGTACTGGTAAACGATGAACACTGCGCTCCTGCATAATTTTGGCTGCTTCTTTTAAAGGTTTCTCAGCGAAAATACTGATAGGATTTTTACTCATTACTTCGCCAACGGTTTGTCCCAGTGCTTTATGCAGATCACGTTCGTAATTACCCGGATTTTCTAAATAGATGACGCTATCAAGAAACATGATGTAAGCCGGAGGAGTCACACCTGTTTCTTGCCACATCAAGTCAGTTTCGGATATGATGCCTACTAATTTACCAACATCATCCACCACAGGTAGCCCGCTGATGCGTCGTTCTGCAAGAATTTGAATAGCTTCCTTCAGTGGAGTTTCAGCCCGGACAACAATAGGATCACGGCTCATCACATCGGCAACGGTTTTAGGCATTTGCTTACTAACTAACGCTTTTTATCACAGTCTCTGGGATTATTGTAGAAAATTGCGGGTCTTAACCTAACGCAGTTCATACATTGTTACGGTATTGGGGCATTAGGCAATTCAATTTTGGATTTTGGATTTGCAATTTTGGATTTGACTTCAATCTAAAATCTAAAATCTAAAATCTAAAATTCCTAGGGCATGGGGCATAGGGCATAGGAATTGGTCAATCATTATTCTCCCCCTCTCCCCCTCTCCCATTCCCTCAAAGCGGCGATAATTTGAAAATTGGCCTGGGGAAAAGCAAACTGTTCGAGATCAGTCAAGCCTACCCAACGAATTTCATCACATTCTATTGGTTGGGGAACACCTGTAAGATGACGGCAGTGATGTACTGTGAGCGTCACCTGTAAATGGGTGTAGGTGTGGTTAATAGTGATCAAATGTTCTCCTACTTCAATCTCTATTCCCAATTCTTCGTAAATTTCTCTGTGAATACAATCTTCTACGGTTTCACCAGGCTCAATTTTGCCGCCTGGAAATTCCCACAAACCACCCATGACTCCTGCTTTTTTTCGGCGATCGATTAAAATTTGTTTTTGGTCGTTCCAGATGATGGCAACACCAATGATTTTATGGGGCGGGGGAGAAGAGGGTTGATTCATGGTTGCTGGGGAGACTTGTACCGAGCGTAAAGCCTGCGGCATAGCTTCGCTTACGCGTAGCGTCTCGCAGAGAAGCCGAGGTATGGGGAATGGGATATGGGGTGGTGGGGTCTTGATAATTGACCAATAACAACCAATAACAAAACTCGGCAGTCTGGCTCGATGTCTACCGAGTTTTTATTGTATTGCGAATTTAAACCACTGTGAGTTTATTTAAACGCTTATATTTAAAGGACTTACGCAACTGGCATATTAACTTGATTTGTGCCGACCTAACTAGAAAAATTGTTGAATTGTGAATGCTGAGAAAAAAATACTCTTCCTAGTCCCTATCCCTAGTCCCCGATTTTTACTCAATTTCGCTGTTGTTAGCTTCAGTTCCTTGCAACGCAACTTCAAAGTCCATTCTCTGTTCGGCGTTACGCAAAAAATAACCACTAATCATCGCTGACGCCAGAAGCCTACCAAGACTTTCTCTGCTGGTAGTAACGGTAACGCCGAAGTGTTCTGAAGGGAGGTTTCCCAACAGTCCCACAATATTACGTTCCATTACCTGAAAAACTTCTGGTGAAGTGGGTTTAGATAGCTGGGTGACTGTTTCTGGACTCAAAGATTTAACATATTGCCAGAGTAAATTACCTGTTTCGGATTCACTATTAAAAAATTCCGAGACTCTATTGGATGGGTTACTCACGTTTTTTCTCCTAGATGATTAATACTCGCTGGGGTATTTCCGAGTTTAAGAATAAATAGTTGTGTTGTTTTATCTAACTTAGCTGACTATTCGCTGTTGTTGCCAACTAATCTAACAAACTATTTTTCGTGAGGAAGTGGGTGTAACCGTACCAAATGCAACGGATTTTCTCACCTCAAAAATCAACCGATTTTGGATTTTGGATTTTGGATTTTGGATTAACTGCAACCACAAGGGTGCGGGGCTTGAGTGTAAGCTGTTCTGCATTTAATTTGCACCCTCGACGCGGGCAGGATGCCCGCACTACAATAATTTGCATAAATCACAATGTGCAAATTACAAGATGATCAGCTTAAGTAGGGTGCGTCAGAAAACCAGACAACTGACGAAACTGAATATTTCTGCTCTGACTCACCCTACAAAAGCGGAGATTTTTTTTAATTGTCAGCCCCTAACTTGCCAAGTATTCATCCATGTTGGCTTTAGACTTGCGAAGTTTGATTAAAGCTTCCCGCTCGATTTGTCGTACTCGTTCGCGGCTGATGTTGAGGATTTCGCCTATTCTTGCTAGGGTGAGAGCTTGCCCATCGATTAACCCAAAACGCAGGGTAATCACTTCCTTTTGTTGTGGGGTGAGTTCCTCCATTAGCCGCTCTAAGTCGTAAGATAGAGAAGATTGCATGACAAAATCTTCAGGAGTGGCGCCTGGATCTTCCAACATTTCGCCGAGTTCGGTATCGTAATTATCTCCTAAGCGCAAATCCAAGGATAGGGGCAGACGGGCTTTTTCTAGATACTCTCGCACCTGCTTGGGAGTCAACTCTAACTCTTCAGCTAGTTCAGTAGCTGTCGGCGCACGTCCCAGTTTTTGGGATAATTGGCGCTGTGCTTTTTTAATTTTATTTAATTTTTCGGTGATGTGGATCGGTAAGCGGATAGTACGAGCTTTTTCAGCGATCGCACGGGTGATGGCTTGACGAATCCACCAATAGGCATAAGTTGAAAACCTATAGCCTTTTGTGGGGTCAAACTTTTCCACGCCCCGTTGCATTCCAATGCTACCTTCTTGGATTAAGTCTAGTAAATCCACATTCCGCTTAATATACTTTTTGGCTACGGATACCACCAGCCGCAAATTGGCTTCTACCATTTTGCGCTTGGCAATTTCTCCATCAGCGATCGCTTCGTTCAACTCGAGCTGATTCTAACTGTGTCGCTTTTGCCCACTCTTCTATGGTTGGTTGACGATCTAACTGGCTTGCAAGATGCTCCCTCACATCGTGCAAAGCGGTTGCACGTTGCACCTGTTTGCCATAAAAAATCTCCTCCTCGTGGGTTAAGAGTGGCACACGGCCAATCTCACGCAGGTAAGTCCGCACGAGGTCTGTGGCTGTCTGAGCGGTCTTCATGGCGCTACTCTTTGGTAATGATGGACTTGACAGTAAGGTCATTAACTTATAAATAGTTTGCGAGGGGCTAACCAGACTAACTGGGAACCCATACTATGGTTTGCAATTTACGCCGCCGAGAAACCTGGCTGCTCATATTAATCAAATTAGGTTCTTAACTGCTAGACGTTACAGTTATTCACCAGGATTTACAAGTATCTACAGTTAGATAAAAGGTATCGAGAAGAACATTTTGTGTATTTTGCCATTATTAATAATTGTAACATTTATGAGAAAAATTGAGCCATCTGACATCCGGAATTTTAGAGGGTGTTAGAGTGCAAGCAATGCTGCCATATTCCCAATGACTATATAGGAGCCGACTCCATAAATGTATCTATACCAGGCAATAAATTCCTTATATTTCTTAAAATAAAGCAATGATAACTATAATAATTCTCTTATAACAATTGCTTAATTTTTCCCACACCTCTGGGTGTCGGTTCTATGTCTATGGGTATAGAAAGGATGGGGGGATGGGGAGAATGGGGTGATGGGAAAATGGGGAGAATGGGGCGATAAAATGCCCCATGCCCCATGCCCCATATATTGCTATGAGAGCTTGCAGTAATCTTGGATGACTTTTACATCCAAGGTGGTAGTTTGTAGAGAAAGGATAGCGGCGACGGTGGCTTTGGCGCTGGCGATGGTGGTGATGATGGGAATTTTGTAAGCTAAGGCTGTGCGGCGGATTAATCTAGCGTCAGTCTGGGCTTCTTCCCCGGAAGGTGTATTGATAATTAGTTGAATTTTCTGGTTTTTGATGGCATCTAGGACGTGGGGACGGCCTTCATGGAGTTTGAGGACTAATTCAACGTCTAAGCCATTTTCCTGGAGGAATTGGCGTGTACCAAGTGTAGCCATGACGGTGAAGCCTAAATTAATAAATTCCTTGACAACATTCACCGTAGCTGCTTTATCGCGATCGCTCATGGAGACAAATACGGTACCTGCTAGGGGTAAACGTTCCCCAGCACCAATTTCGGCTTTGGCAAAGGCGCGGCCAAAGTCGCTGTCAATCCCCATCACTTCACCTGTGGAGCGCATTTCTGGTCCGAGTATGGTATCTGTACCAGGAAATTTATTAAATGGCAAGACTGCTTCTTTGACTGCTATGTGAGATGGAATGACTTCTTGGGTGAAGTTTAGCTCCTCTAAAGTCTTACCTGACATAATTAAGGATGCGAGTTTCGCTAGCTGCACACCAGTAGCCTTAGACACAAACGGCACTGTCCGCGAGGCGCGGGGATTGGCTTCGAGGATGTAAACTTGAGGAGAATAGCTAGTGGCGCCGACAACAGCAAACTGAATATTCATTAGCCCGATGACTGAAAGCTCTTGGGCTAGTTGCACTGTCCAAGTGCGAATTTGAGTGAGAATTGCTGGTGATAGAGAAATCGAGGGTAAAGAACAAGCGGAGTCTCCAGAGTGAATACCTGCTTGTTCAATGTGTTCCATGATACCGCCGATTACAACTCGCCCAGTGTGATCGGCGATCGCGTCTACATCAACTTCGATAGCATTTTCCAAAAATTTATCAATCAAAATTGGATGTTCTGGTTCTACCTGTACCGCAAAAGTCATGTAGCGTTCCAAGTCTTTATCGGAATAGACGATTTCCATCGCCCGTCCCCCTAACACATAACTCGGACGCACTACCACTGGATAACCAATGCGTTTGGCGACAATCAATGCATCTTCGTAACTCCGCGCAATCCCATTGGCGGGTTGAGCAATATTCAACTTCTGAAGGATCTTTTCAAACCGCTCCCGGTTTTCTGCCATGTCGATAGAATCTGGTGATGTACCCCAAATTTTTGTGGTGGGGTGAGTTTTCTCCTCATCCATCGCAGTCAGATATTTTTGGAGGGGAACAGACAGTTTCAGCGGTGTTTGTCCGCCAAATTGGACAATTACGCCCACAGGATTTTCCGCTTCGATGATGTTAAGTACATCTTCTTTGGTTAACGGTTCAAAGTAGAGGCGATCGCTCGTGTCGTAATCTGTAGAAACTGTCTCTGGGTTGGAGTTGACCATAATCGTCTCATACCCGGCGGTTTTCAGCGCATAGGCGGCGTGACAACAACAATAGTCAAACTCTATTCCCTGTCCAATGCGGTTAGGGCCACCACCTAAAATCATCACCTTTGGCTTGCTGGTGGGTAAGACTTCGGTTTCTGATTCGTAGGTGGAGTAGTAATAAGGGGTAAACGCCTCAAATTCAGCGGCGCAGGTATCAACGGTTTTGTAAACTGGTATCACCCCTAGTTGTTTACGGTATACCCTGACTTCATCTTCGGTGGTTTTCGTGGCAAAGGCAATTTGGCGATCGCTAAATCCATCTCGCTTGATTGCATACAATTGCTCTAGTGTCAATTGCTTTAGAGGTGTACGTTTGAGGAATTTCTCTACCTCTAGCAGTTGCTGCATTTTATCAAGGAACCAGGGGTCAATGGCGGTGAGTTCGTAGATTTCCTCATTAGTCATACCTAACTGCATCGCATGACGGACAGCGAAAATGCGATCGGGATTGGGTGTCCGCAGCAGGGCGCGAATTTGTTCACCACTGGGCAATTTTTCGGCTTTGTCACAACCCCAGCCAGCACGTCCTGTTTCTAAAGAACGCAGCGCCTTTTGGAAGGATTCGTTAAACGTCCGCCCAATGGCCATGGCTTCCCCGACTGACTTCATTTGCGTAGTCAGCACGGGTTCGGAACCAGGGAATTTTTCAAAGGCGAAGCGGGGAATTTTTGTCACTACATAGTCAATTGTCGGCTCAAAGGATGCGGGGGTTTTTTTGGTAATATCATTTTTGAGTTCATCCAAGGTGTAGCCGACAGCTAGTTTTGCGGCTATCTTGGCAATGGGGAAACCGGTGGCTTTAGAAGACAAAGCCGAACTGCGAGAAACACGAGGGTTCATTTCAATGACAACCACATCCCCGTTCACAGGATTCACGGCAAACTGGATATTAGAACCGCCAGTTTCCACGCCAATTTCGCGAATAATTTTAATTGCCATATCCCGCAGCCGCTGATATTCTTTGTCGGTGAGGGTTTGGGCGGGTGCGACGGTAATTGAGTCACCGGTATGGATACCCATCGGGTCAAGATTTTCGATGGAGCAGATAATGACCACGTTATCTGCTAAGTCGCGCATCACTTCCAACTCATATTCTTTCCAGCCGAGTAAAGACTGATCGATGAGAATTTGGGAAACAGGACTAGCGTCTATACCTACCTGTGCCATTTCTTCAAATTCTTCTTGGTTGTAGGCTATACCACCACCTGTACCACCCATTGTGAACGCAGGGCGAATAATTAGGGGATAGGTGCCGATTTGGCGAGCGATCGCTTTTGATTCTTCTAAAGTTGAGGCTGTTCCACTAGGACAAACATTCACCCCAATTTTAGCCATTGCTTCATTAAACAGTTTTCTGTCTTCAGCTTTTTCAATTGCTGGGAGTTTGGCGCCAATTAACTCCACATTATATTTATCTAAGACACCATTTTTGGCTAAAGCTACAGCCAGGTTGAGGGCTGTTTGTCCTCCCATTGTCGGGAGTAGGGCGTCAGGATGTTCTTTGGCGATGACTTTTTCGACCATTTCCGGTGTTAGCGGCTCAATATAAGTGCGATCGGCTGTTTCCGGATCAGTCATAATTGTCGCCGGGTTGGAGTTCACCAGCACCACTTCATAGCCTTCTTCTCGCAAGGCTTTACAGGCTTGGGTGCCAGAGTAATCAAACTCACAGGCTTGTCCTATCACAATTGGACCTGAGCCTAATAGTAGAATCTTCCGGAGGTCTTGGCGGCGGGGCATAGTCGTGGCCTTGGAGTACGAGAATACAAATCCAGATTATTTTAAGATTCTTTTCCCCCATCATGTCGTTTATTCGTAAGTTTTACAGGTTTGATGACACAGACGCGCAAAAGCAGATGGCAGGATGGGGACGAAGTTTCTTTTATTCTCTCCTTTTTTGAGACAACAAAATTTTCTGTAATTTTTGCGAAAATTTTTTAATATTTTGATATCTTTGGCAAAATTACCTATTTTATTCAGGTACACATAACAGATGTTGAAATTTAAATAGCGGTATAAAAGTAATTTATTTAACCGCAGAGGCGCCCAGAACACAGAGCCAAGAGATTAAAGAGGAATTTATTAACTAAAATTTTTACCTACATTGAAAGGACTAGTCATAGATACAGGAAAATAAAAATATTTACTTATTATCAATATTAAAATTCGTATTAAGTAAGTCGGCAATACAAAACCAAACTATGTAACGAAAAGTAAAATCTCTGTATTTAGCTTGTAGTTGGGCTTGGCTTTCGTCACGCTGCGCGAATAGCGCTAAAGCGCAACTACAAACCAGTGATAATTATTTGCGCCGACTTATCTTATTTTATAATTTTTTTACTAAAAAAGGCAGAGAGGTAATAATACACCTTTCTGCCATGTTTTATCTGCTTTAAAGGATTCGAGATGCTAAGTTTCTCTTCAGTCTAGGGAGAAATTATCTAAATTTACAAGAGTGTTAGTTTTGAGCAGGTTGCACAAAACCCAAGGTTAAGCTATCTTTGGCGAGGAAGTGAGCCAAATGATAAGCCCGCTCTTCAGTTTTTAACAGAATTTTTTCGTACAAATACCGTGTACCACGGTCGCCTAAACTCTCTGCTTGAGAGGCTTGACGACGAATTACACCAATGATCGCTTGTTCTGCAGCTAGATCATTTTCTACCATTTGACAGGCAGAATATACGCCATCAGCTTCTTGTTGAAAACAGGTTAATTCCGCCAATTTACTAAAGCTAGCTACTGGTACACCACCCAGTCCATCCAAACGCTCTCCAATTTCGTGGATGTGGTCTTGCACTTGATTGTAGCTTTCGTTGAAAAACTCATGTAGTGAATAGAATTCTGCACCTTCAACTACAAAATGATGTTTTTGGTACTGCAAGTACAGTGCTTGGAAACTAGCTAGAACGACGTTAAATCCTTCTGCGTCCCGGCTGATGGCATAGCGTGATCTCGTAGTCGAGAAAATCCTGCGGGTTCAGCCGCCGACGGCGAATATTTGTCCCGGTGCTCTGGCCACTTCTGGGCCACACCGAGGGATCGCGAAAGTATGTATCAAGCACCTCCGGCAAAATTCGATCTTCATCCACTGAAAAAACCGGGAACTCAGTTGAAACTACGTAACCATCACATTCTGGCGGAACAACACCAAATGCGCCCTCCCATGCCATTAGTTTTGGATATACGAAGTCTCCGGCACGAAGTCGCGTTAGTCGCGGATAAGAAAAATCAAGCCCTGATTTTCGCACACTTTTGAAAACGCCCCGTCCAAAGCTGTACACGCCTGCAAATTGATATATTTCATCGGCACGCACGCTAACGTCCGGCAAGTGCAGTACTACCAACTCTCGCATTGGAGTTGGCTTCGCCGAGTTGTCGGCCTTGAGGATTGCAACGTGCAATTCTTCCACTTGTTCGCGGCTTCAACGCGAAGTTTTCGCGCCTCGTTGATTTTATCCGTGAGTTCGTCTATACGCGCCAGCAGTCTTCGCTGTTCCTGCATCGGAGGGAGCGGAAATTCAATTAGCCCAAGCTTGTCGAAATATAATCGTTCTCGCACTGAACCCGCTGTCACACCGTTTATCGCGTGTAATCCCTTCCCATGCTTCAGAAATTTGAAGAGTAACCCTGGAAGTATTCGCTCGGAGCAGGAAAAAACCACATAGTCAGGACTGATTACGCCTAATTGTTTCTGAGGAACGCGCCCAACCGATCGATCCGACGTTAATCCGCATCGGATTGTATGCAAACCAATTTTCCTCCACACGAAGATAGCGGCTCATATCTTTTATGTCGCGGCATTACAGAACAATGAAGTCCAAGTTGATTACTAACTCCGAGTAAGGGCAAACCTTCCGCATCTGCCCTCCCGACCCGCTGTCTCTGTTCGACGAGCACGCTGCCTAGCTTCACAGTCTGCCAATTGACGCTCATACGCGTTGCTTCCTGAGAAGCTCGCCAACATTCTCCACAATTTCAACGATGCGCCTTTCCTTCTTCAATATCTCGGCCGCAAGCACTTCCGGCGGTCGATATTCCGTTTGATCCTTAGCGCGCGGGTTCTTGCGGTCGAGGTTGCAGCCGTTGGCCAGCAATTCGTCGGCCGACACTTTCCATGCCTGATCCTTTTCCTCGCGCTTGTTCCACCACTCCATAGCGGCGCGAATTCCTCGAACTGGATCGGTGCGGTCTTGGTGTAATTCTTCCGGCCTTCGGGCAGCGGTTGTTCGTAATACCAAACTTCTCTCGTCGGCCCGGAGCGGTCGAAAAACAGAATGTTGGTCGGGATGCCGGTGTAGGGCGCGAACACGCCATTCGGCAGCCGGACGATCGTGTGCAAGTTGAATTCCTTGAGCAGCTCCTCCTTGATGCGCGCGCACACGCCATCGCCGAACAGCGTGCCGTTCGGCACGACCACCGCCGCGCGCGCCGGCCGACCGGCGAGAGTTGGCTGGCGTGCAGCTTTCGCATGATGAGTTGCAGGAAAAGCAGCGCCGTTTCGGCCGTCTGGCGATCTTCCGGGAAATTGCCCTG
Organism: uncultured cyanobacterium; assembly: GCA_963772205.1. Classification (GTDB taxonomy): domain Bacteria; phylum Cyanobacteriota; class Cyanobacteriia; order Cyanobacteriales; family Nostocaceae; genus Gloeotrichia. Next base: position 3,188 of record CAVYXS010000087.1, on the reverse strand, counting down.
TATGCCCTTCTCCTCCTCGCCGCCGAACGGCGGGTTGGTGAGGATCACGTCGACGCGATCTTTCTCGCCGATCTCGGAAAGCTTGAAGCGCAAGCGCGTTGCCAGGATCGATCTGTGGCGCATCCAGCCCGTGCAGCAGCAGGTTCATCTGGCACAGCAGATAAGGCAAGCGACTTCGGCTCGCAGCCGAAGATGTCTCGTCTTGCAGACGCTTCCGATCGTGCGACTGTCTTCACCTGCTTGCTCAGATGGTTGAACGCCTCGACGAGAAAGCCGCCAGTGCCGCTCGCCGGGTCGAGCACGGTTTCGCCAAGCCGCGGATCGGTGACCTCGACCATGAAACGCACGACCGGCGCGCGGCGTGTAGAACTCGCCGGAATCCCCCGCCGCGTCGCGCATTTCGCGCAGCATCGACTTCATAAAGCGCGCCGAGCGTGTGCAAGTTCATCGACGATGTGAAATGGATGCCCGCGACCTTGTTGATCACGTCGCGCAGCAAGATAGCCGCTCTTCATGCGGTTATCGACGCCGCGAAACACCGTGCGATCACATCGCGCCGATTGTCGCCGTTGGAGCTCGTAAGCCGCCGCAGGTAGGCGAACAGCCCTGGCCCCTTCTTCCCGTCCGGCCGCACGGCCTCGTCCTGATTGATGAACGCCAGCAGCTCGTCGCCGGTGATGCCCTGCGGATTGCTCGCCCAATCGCGCCAGCGATACGGGGGCTTCAATAGCCGGCCGGAATTTCTTGCCGGCAAGCGCGGCTTCCTCCTCCCGCTGCTGCTCAAGGTCGTCGAGAAACTTGAGAAACATGATCCAGGTGAGCAGCGGCAGGCGATCGAGGTCGCCATTCAGTCCCTTGTCCTTGCGCATGATGTCGCGCGCGGATTTGATAGAGACTCCCGAGCGCCTGCGCGTCGTCGTCGTTGCGCCGTTCGCGCTGTTTCTTCGATTTAAGCGAGCCATAGAGCTTCATTCTGCAATTCGGTTACGGCCTGCCGCAGCTTATCGGGACCGCCGAACAGGCGGATGATTTCGCGCGACCTGGCCGTGGGTGGAGATCGGCGGAACCTGCAGCACGTCGGGCAGGACAAACTGCGCGTCGCCGTGCTCGGCATATTTCTCAAGAAGCTCGTCCAGGATCTGCACGCGCCTCCGGGCGAGTAGCGTGTCGAAGAAGTCCTTGCGCTTCTCGCCTTGCAGGCGCTGCGCCCGCTCGCGCCGCGTCCGAAGCGGCGCATTGAAGGCAAGATGGCAAAGCAGATCGAACGGATCGGCGTCGGGTTGCTTCGCCTGCTCGGCCAGTTCGTCGAAACTCGATGCCACGCTCTGCAAGCGCCTGGATGATCTCGCTGCGCTGTGTCGGGGTCCGCCCACTGCTTGCGCAGCTCCGGCGCATGCGGACACAGCGTGCGCACGGTCTCGGCGGCGTAGTCGGTGTACCGCACGACGCGCAGCTGCTTGCCGTTGGGGTCAAGCTCGTAGACGAGATGCGCCGCGATCTCGACCTGCCCGCCGTCGAAATAGAATTTTCGCCGCTCGTCGGTCGGAGGCTCGATGACGTCGGGCTCGCCCGAGGCCTCCTCGGTCTCCTGCTCGCTTCGAATCGGTTTCGGTGATGACGCGTGTCTGCCCATCTTCGCTGATCTCTTCCTCGGTGATCCGCACCGGGTCGCCGTCGAAGTCCGGGTCGGCGAAGAGCCGCGTGGCCGAGCCGGTGTAGTCGAGGATGTTGAACCAGAGCTTGCCGTAATCGTCGCGCACGCGCGTGCCGCGCCCGATGATCTGCTTGAACTCGCTCATGGAGCCGACGACGCGCGCCAGCACGACATTCTTGCAGGTCGGCGCATCAACGCCGGTCGTGAGCAGTTGCGAGGTCGTGAGGATGACCGGCGTCTTGCGTTTCCACATCCTGAAAGCGGCTCGAGATGGCCGCGCCCGATGTCGCCCTCGTCGGCCGTGACGCGGCAGACGTAATCGGGATACTGCGCGACAAGGTCGGCGTTCAGGTTGTTCAGCGCCGGCCGCATCTCGCTCGCGTGTTCCTGATCGACGCAGAAGACGATCGTCTTGGCGAAGCGGTCGGTCTTCTTCAGGAACTCGGTCAGGTGCCGGGCGATCGCCTCGGTGCGGGCGCGCAGCGCGACGACCCGCTCGAAATCCTTGGTCTGGTATTCGTCGTCGGGGATCGCGCGGCCGTAGCGGTCGAGTTCGTCCTTGCTCGGCCGCCAGCCGGCCGCATCCCATTCGGTGATGACGCGATGCACGCGGTACGGCGCGAGGAAGCCGTCGTCGATGCCCTGCCGCAGGCTGTATTTGTAGATCGGATTGCCGAAATAGCGGTAGGTGTCGCGGTTGTCCTCGCGCAGCGGCGTGGCCGTCATGCCGAGCTGGTAGGCCGGCTCGAAGTATTCGAGGATCTCGCGCCAGGTGCTGTCATCGCGCGCGCTGCCGCGATGGCACTCGTCGACGATGATCAGGTCGAAGAAATCGGGCGGGATATGCTTGAAAAGGCCGGCGCGGCGCTCGTCCTCGGCGAGCGCCTGATAGATGGCGAAATACATCTCCCGGCTCTTGACGACCTCGCCGCCTTCGATCTTGTAGCGCGCGTCGCCGAAGGCGGCGAAGATCCTGTCCTTGGGGTCGTCGACGAGAATGTTGCGGTCGGCGAGGTAGAGGATCTTGCGGGCGCCGGTACTCGCCCGTGCGGTTCCAGCGGGCCGACCAGAGCTTCCAGCAGATCTGAAAAGCGACGACCGTCTTGCCGGTGCCGGTCGCCATCGTGAGCAAGCAGCCGCCGCTGGCCCTTCAGGATCGCCTCGACCGCGCGGTTGATGGCGATCTGCTGGTAGTACCGTTCGCCCTTGCCCACCGTGTGATTGAACGGGCGTTAGCAGCCGATCGGCCGTCGTCTGCGTCCGCAAGTCCGCTCGCCCGCGATAGCGCTGCCACAGTTCAGCCGGCGTCGGGTAGTCGGCGACGGCGCGTTCGATGCCCGTTGAAGTAGTCGATCTCGATGATTTCGTGGCCGTTGGTCGCGTAGGCGAACTTCAGCCCGAGCATCTCGGCGTATAGTCTTCGCCTGCTGCAGGCCATCGGCCGCCGTCTTGTAGCCCGCCTTCGCCTCGACCACGGCGAGCGGAAAATCGCGCGTGTAGCGCAGCAGGTAGTCGACCCGCTTCGGGCGGCTTC
>CAVYXS010000086.1:0-4603 GCA_963772205.1 uncultured cyanobacterium | reverse complement strand
TGGTGTAATCAATCGGCGCTTTCTCGGAACCGCCAAAACCCAACAAATCTAAAGCAAAAACCCGATACCCAGCAGCGGCTAAAACCGGGATATTTTTCCGCCAGTGTCCAATGGAAGCCCCAAAGCCATGAACCAGTACCAGAGGGCGTCCTGTACCCTTGACGGTATACTGAATTTTATACCCCTGCCAAGTCCAAAAGGATGTTTCTAGCGTTATTGTTGCTAACTGTTGTCTAGTCCCAGTCATTATTAAGATTCATAAAGTATTGTTTATATGGTAAGGTGTCTGACCTGCAAATAATTATCAAAAAAATGCTATTTTTGAACCAATGGAAAAACCGCTATGCTCACCACTTCTATCAGCCTGCAGTTAGAGCCTGGTCAAAAAGTTACCCTACAGCCTGTTTCCTGGGAAGGTTTTGAAGAGATTTTGGCTGATTTAGGAGAGAGACGCTCATCTCGAATTGCTTATGCTAATGGAATTCTGGAAATTATGGCTCCACTACCAGAGCATGAACGGTCAAAAGTTTTACTTGCAGATTTAGTCAAAATCCTGCTCAAAGTCCAGAAACGAGCATGGGAACCCCTCGGCTCTACTACCTTGAAGCGGAGGGGAATGACAGCAGGTATTGAGCCAGACGATTGCTTTTATATTGAGAACTATAAAGCTGTTATTGGCAAGAATAGAATTAATTTGGATATATATCCACCACCTGATCTAGCGTTAGAAATTGACCTAACCTCCAAGACTGAACTTGATGCTTATGAAGCTTTAAAAGTACCAGAACTCTGGATTTACGCAAGTGGAAAGTTAAAAATTAATGTGCTGCAAAATGACTTGTATATGGAGTCTCAAGTCAGTCCTACATTTCCTAATGTAGCAGTTATAGAGATTATTCCACAGTTTATGCAGCGTGGGAGAGAGATTGGTGTCAGTCAGACTTTGGAAGAGTTTGAGGACTTGATTAGAGCAGGTGTAGACCGGTAGTAGCCAGGGTTAAGACATCACCCTTAATCATACTTTAGCGTGCCATTTTTTCCCGCATATTCTTGCACATATAACTCTCTAGGAGGTGAGGGAATTTTAATTCCTTCTTCCTGATAACGTTTGTGCAATTTCTTAATAAATAAATGCTTCCCAATTCGCTGATCAAAAAATTCATTGACGCGCATATAAAGCGTAAAATCTATACTATAGTCGCCAAAATTATTAAATCTGATATACGGTTTATTTTCGGTTAATTCCGCTGCAATTTCTGCCATAACTTCTTGAGCTACTTCAACAGTCACCGTTTCCACATGTTCTAAATCACTATCATAATCAACACCCACATTTAAAGTTAAAGTAATTTCTTTAACTGGTAAATGATAATTAGTAAAAATCGCCGAAGCTAACTTAGAATTTGGCACTATAATGACATTATTTGATAATTCTTTGATAGTCGTATTTCGCCAAGAAATATCTATAATATAGCCCTCATGACTACCTTCCAGTTTTACATAATCTCCGGTTCTCACTTGCTTAGAAATAATCAGGTAGAAACCAGAAAATAAATTTTCCAGTGTATCTTTAAGTGCCAAGCCTACAGCTAAACCACTAATACCTAAAGTCGTGATAATCGGTGTAATTTCCACACCTACAGTTTGCAATAGGATTAATGACCCTAAAATTAAAACTACAGATTTAGCTATGTTAGAAAGTAATGATGCAGAAACTTTTTCAGATCTTCGACTATAAAGAATAACAAATCCAGAACTGAGTCTGGCTAAAACCAAAGTAACTGAATATAGAAAAACGATAGTAATAATTTTTTGCAGTACATTAGCAACGTCTGATTTTAGAGGAGAAGTAATAATCGCCCAAAAAAAACCTCCAGACACAAACCAAATAAAAGTCATGCGATGTAGGGATTGGAATATAATTTCGCTCCCAGGAATTTGTTTATCGATAACAAATATTTTCAGTTTCTTGAAAATAACTTGTTCACCAATTATTCCAGCCAGTAAGCCAGCCAGAAGAAAAGCTATCGGCAGAATCCATTGCATGATATCAATTTAGATTAAAGGTCAACCGTCATGAAAACTTGGATAATTTTATTTTGTTAATTGGCGCAGCAACTGTTTGAGATTTTCGGGACTGAGAGTAACTTTCACTTCTAGCTGTTGTGTTGCATCCTGTAAAATGAGAATGTAATTACTCCCAACTGGATTGTAGGAATACTGGGGATTTGTCAGAGAAATCGTCTGATAAGGAATAGAGAACAAACCAACGCGAATCACAAGTTCTGGTTGTGACTGTGGGAAAATATATAAATACTGCAGATGACTATCAAGAATTAATTTTTGTGGTGTAGTGTTGCGTTCCTGAGGAGAATCAGGTTTGCGCCAATATAGAGTAATACCACGCATTTCAGAATTGGCGATCGCAAACACCTCATCAAACCGCTTTTCTTCCCAATCAAGTTGAGCAACTTCACTATTTGGGACAATTATTCGCTGTTTCCAGGTGATTTCTTGGCCGTTAAGATTTGTCCACCATTGGCGAATGATCGCTAAATTTTGCAGATTGTCGGGATTACCACTACCTTGTTGCCAAATAATATTCATAAGTAGTGCTGAATGGTGAGTGAATCCTGTCAGCTTCTAGTGTAAACAACATTTGGCAGAATCAGATGTTGTTTACACAACTTTTTTCAGTGCTGAGTGCTTACTTTTACTTTTTGCTCAAATATCCTCACACCCAGAGTCAGCGCTAAATATAGCGTTTCGTTAATTCGTACCGTTTTGGTTCGTAGTTGCGCTTGGCTTTCGCCACGCTGCGCGAATAGCGCTAAAGCGGAACTACGAACAATAGACTTTATTTTTATTTCGTCACAAACTGGTGCAATTCTGTACTTAGGGAAGACGTTGACGTTCTTTTTTGCCAAAAATCTCTTAGGGCATTTGGCTCTTGGCAGTTCACAATAAATAATATGGATCTGCCAATTATTTACCACCCCGATTATATTGCGCCACTACCGCCAGGGCATCGCTTCCCGATGGCTAAATTTCGGCTACTGTATGAATTGCTATTGGCTGATGGTGTCGCGCAAACTGAACAATTTCATCACCCAGAAGCTCCACCGCTAGAATTAATCGAGTTAGTCCACACCACAGATTATGTTAGAGCTTACTGCGAAGGTACCCTAGACCCCAAAGCACAACGGCGTATTGGACTACCTTGGAGTCCCGCACTAGCCAATCGTACCTGTGTAGCGGTTGGTGGTACGATACTTACTGCCAAGCTAGCTTTAAATCAAGGTTTAGCTTGCAATACCGCTGGTGGTACACATCATGCTTTTCCTAGTTATGGGTCTGGTTTTTGTATTTTCAACGATTTAGCGATCGCATCCCGCGTTTTGCAAAAATTTGGACTTGTCCAAAAAATCCTGATTGTGGATTTGGATGTCCATCAAGGGGATGGTACTGCTTTTATTTTTCAAGACGATGAGACTGTTTTTACCTTCTCAATGCACTGCGAAATTAATTTCCCTGGTACAAAACAAAAAAGCGATTTGGATGTTCCCCTCACACAAGGAATGGAAGATGATGCCTATTTGCAAACTTTGGCAAAATATTTACCAGATTTATTATCATATGTCAAGCCAGATTTAATTTTTTATGATGCAGGAGTAGATCCGCATATAGGCGATCGCCTGGGAAAATTAGCTTTAACTGATACTGGCATTTTTCGTCGAGAAATGCAGGTATTAAGTACCTGTGTTAGCGCTGGTTATCCAGTCGCGTGCGTGATTGGTGGCGGTTATGCTGATGATATGAAATCTCTAGTTTGGCGTCATTCTTTAATACATCGAGCGGCGAGTGAAGTTTATCGACAATATAAATTGTAACTTGGTTTGTAGTCAGCACTTTAGTGCTGTCAAAAGCGATAAATCGCTGACTACATAACCCTGATATTATCTACAATAGAAATTATGATTAGATTTGTAGTCAGCACTTTAGTGCTGTCAAAAGCGATAAATCGCTGACTACATAACCCTCATAACTCATCACATAAACGACTAAACCGAGAAAACTTTGTAGAAAAGGAAAGCAGTGGAGAAGAAAACTAAAGTCAGAATCTACGATTTAGCAAACGAATTAAAATTGGATAGCAAAAAGCTATTAGCAATTTGCGCTAAAATGAATATTACTGCCAAAAGTCCAACCAGTACCATCATAGAATCTGATGCAGAACGTATTCGGAAGGCGATAAATAAATTAGTTGCGGCTAAAGCCAATTCTACAAATATTAAAACAGTCCCCGAAGATTGGAGTTATATATTTATCGGTTCGACTGTTGATAGTTTTCTCCGCCATCTTGAAGGTGAAGATGTCCTAAAATTATATCCTGAATCTTGGGAACGGCGAGAGCGTGCCAATAAATTAATGTTTGAATTTATGGGTTTGCAGTCTTGTTGGTTTTATGTGCGTCGTAAAGGTGCTGGTAGAGAAGCAGGAGAACAAATTTGGGATTTAACAATCGCCACTGATCAGGATAACTTTCAATTACCTCAAAGGCTGAAAAAGCTAGGTAAAACTTTAGGATTTATCGCGGCTGTTC
>CAVYXS010000085.1:0-12442 GCA_963772205.1 uncultured cyanobacterium | reverse complement strand
TTAAAAAATGTTGCCCGGCGCGTCGAAGCAGAAATTTTGGCTGTGTTAGAAACACGGGGTTTGCAAATGCAGGTGCGCTTTAATCCAAAATTGAAGGAAGAGGGATTACTTGATTTGAAATAGAGTCTTAATCACTGTTAAACTTAACCACGAAGAGACTAAGTTTTTAGTAAGATATAGGATTACTATTTGATTTTTGAATAGACACGTAGGGTGTGTTAGCACCAAGAGTACGGCACAAAAGCCTTAACAATGGTGCGTTACGGATTTCATCCTAACGCACCCTACAGTACTAAGTTTTTAGTAAGATATTTACCTATATATTTTTGTGGTTTCATAGTTAAATATCAGGAATTGTGATAATTTGAAAAGTATGTATAAAATAAATCTGGATACCTCGTAGGATCTGCCGCACTTTTACCTTTTATGACAACAAATTTGTTGAACGATCGCTATCAAGTTATCCGTACACTCGGTGCTGGTGGGTTTGGTGAAACCTATCTAGCTGAAGATACTTATATGCCATCAAAGCGCCGCTGTGTGGTAAAACAGCTAATACCGATTCAAAATAATCCCCAAATTTACCAACTGGTACAGGAACGGTTTCAGCGGGAAGCAGCAATTTTAGAAGAACTCGGTGGCGCCAGTGACCAGATTCCTAGTTTATACGCTTATTTTGTATCAAATGAGCAATTTTACTTAGTGCAGGAGTGGGTTGAAGGCGATACTCTCACTGCAAAAGTTCAAAAGCAGGGGTTATTTAGTGAAAGCGCTGTCCAAGAATTATTACTAAATTTATTACCGATTTTAGAATACGTTCATAGTAAGTTTATTGTTCATCGTGATATCAAACCCGATAACATTATTATCCGCCATCGTGATGGTAAACCGGTGTTGATTGATTTCGGTGCGGTGCGAGAATCAATGGGAACGGTGGTGAATTCCCAAGGTAATCCTACCAGTTCAATTGTGATTGGTACGCCGGGATATATGCCAAGTGAACAAGCTGCAGGTAAACCGGTTTATTCGAGTGATTTATATAGTTTAGGCGTCACAGCAATTTATCTGCTGACTGGTATGCAGCCACAACAAATAGCAACAGATCCACAGACGGCGGAGATGATGTGGCGACAGTATGCTAATCAACTCAGCCCAATGATGGCAGGAATAATTGATCAAGTGATTGCCTATCATCCACGCGATCGCTATCCTAGCGCTAGAGCCATGCTGGATACTTTGCAGAGTATAGCAAATCCGATTCCAGCTACACAACCACCTTTAACCCGTCCGCCTGTTGTATCAGCACCACCGCCAACTATTCCTGTGGCGCCTCAATTTAATCATCAAGGTAATCATCAAAATAATCATCAGAATAGTCCTAATGGTATTCTTCTTGGTAGTTTAATTGCAGGTGGATTAATTGGTGCTTCTGTAATTATTAGTCAGGTGTTATCAAAACCTTCCCAACCTATAGCAGAAACAACGATTTCACCAACAGCAACGCCATCAAATATTGCATCGCCACTTCCCGAAACTCCTGTTGTTTCTCCATCTACAGTGAAATCGCCGATTGCAATTCCCCAAGTTATCGAAACTCCCAAATTTACACCAACTTCAATATCAAAACCAACATATGTTACCCCATCACAAACAATTATTTGTGGCTTTCTCAAAGACCTGTAATCGATGCAGATTTAAATGATAAAAATGGTGTTGAATTAGATATTATGCGAAATACAATTTTTGCAGTTCATGGTCGTAAGTTTGATACTCCCGGCTTACAAGATTACTTTAACCAGCAGTCTTGGTATACTCCTAAATATTCACCTAAGGAATTTCCATCTAAATTGCTGACTAAATTAGAGCAGCAAAATGTTGATTATATTGCTCGATATCAAGATAAATATAATGTGAGGCATTTTAAGAAATAATCATAGTAAATTTGAATTTTTGGTGGTTGTAGTCAGCACTACCCTGCGGGAACGCTCCGCGAATAGTGCTTCCAAATCCAGGACTAAAGTCCTGACTACAAACTTATTCACCCATCAGAGCTAATGACACAGAGTAGTAGTCTATTCTTCGTCACTCTCATCGTTATCTTGGCTATAATCATAATCTTCATCAATGGCGTATTCTGAACAAAGAGTATTTAGTTCTTCAAGAAATTCGCTAGCATCGTCAATTGTCAAATCAAAGTTGAGAATGTTCAGCAAATACTCTTCTTCCTCTTCTTCTTCTTCGTATTCGTAATCAAAGTAATAGTCTTCTTCATTTTCAACATAGTTATTGCAAAGCTCATCTAAAGCATCGGCAAAACCCTCTGGATCATTAGTTTTTATATAAAAGTCAAAGAGTAATAAATTACCGTCGTTAGTGAAGAATGATTCGTCTTCTTCCCAGATTTCATTACTAAAATCAAGGTCGCTAATAGATTTAATAATCCACGAATCGTGCCCATTGTAATCTGGATGTATAACGTATTCATAGGGGATATAACAATATCCTTGATCTCCCCACTTTGAACCCCATGAATTACGCACAATAAACATTCTATCTTTGTCGGAGTAGCCAACACAAAGCATAGCGTGCCATCCGTGGGTAGCACGGACATTATCAGATTTTTTGGGAATTGGTACACGTCCACGATTTTTACTCGCCTCATCAAACGACTCAAAGGTGTTGAGGGCAAAAGCAATGGGATAACCTTCTGCTAAAGTATGCCGCCACAGATCTAAATTGGTTTCAATAAACTCGGCTTCTTCAATTGTGAAATTTGCAGCGTGTTCGTAAGCATCCTCATGGGGTTCCTGAAAAATCAGTTCTTTGTCATTAGGCCAAATGTCCTCAGAACAAGCACCATATTCAGTAAGAGCCTGAATTGCGAGTTCCATTTGTGTCCCTGCATCTTGGTTTTCGTTCCCATTCAGGGAGCGAGCATTATAGTAAACAAACAAACGGCTAACGTCGCCAGATTCACCGAGATTGCGTTTAGCCAGGTATTCATACGCACCCACAAAAGCATTGGCTACGCAGCTATTACCAACCTGTTCTTCTACATCTGTCATGTGCTTACGCAGGTCTACTTTCGGTGGTAGCTGCTCACCCTCAAACCGTGATGAATCATGGAATTTAGCGCCTTCTGATTTCTTGCCTGGGCGATAACCACCAATCAATAAATTACGCAGTTGAGTAACCATTTTTACTAAAAATTAGAGGATAATTACTGTATAAATCATTATTTATGCTTTGTAAAGTTTTTTGCAGACAAAGGAGCGATAAAAGTTGAACAGCCCAAATATAGGTGTCAACTTAAGATGAAACCTTTGTAAAATCTCGTTTCCAAGTTCAACCTGAAAATGCATTAGCAGCAGGTGTTTTGGGAATTAGGGAGGCGCCAGCCCCACCAATATGCATAGACAGTCTCAGACTGGGAAGAAGAAAAATTCTAGAGCTTTTACGGAATTGATGGAAAAAGCTTTGAAGCCATCATCAGGTTGTTATGTTGGTTTTGAACTTATTCACTAACAATTAATCAACAATTTCCATCGGTAAAAACACTATTCTATTTAGAAAAATCTCAGGAGTTAAACAAATGAAACTAGCAGCTAAATTTCGTAGTAAAAATCAATTCAAACAAGTTTTAATTAGCGCTGGAGCTTTATTAAGCTTGGCATCTTTATTTGCACAACCATTAGCTGTTCAAGCTTTACCTATCAACACTGGTTCTAATTATCAAATTTCCCAGAACACTCAGCCATCAAAAAAAATACCTTATAATCGGCTGGTAATAGCTCGTATAAGTCTTTCTACGCCTGAGGCTCAAGTCAGAAAAATTTTAGGTAAACCGCTCAAGACAAAAAATGGCTACGAAGCAGTTGCTGGTAAAACTCGAACTCTTGAATATTCGGGGCTGACAGTTAAGTTGCTGGAAAATGCTAATTCAACAGGTAAATTTTCGGTCTATGAAATCACTGCTAATAGCTCTAAATACGCTACAATTGATGGAATAAAAGTAGGTGATAGCATCTTAAAAGTGAAGAAAATTTATGGACAACCTCAATCAAGCGATACTAATAGTTTAAGTTATGAAGTGAACAATTCCAGTCCTGCATATTTTAATTTTGCTATTCGCAATGGTAAGGTAACAAAAATTATTTTTGGTGATTTTCTGGGATAAATAACTGGAAGATAAGCACTGTAGGCGCAGCGTTCCCGCAGGGTAGTGCTTACTACACAAAAATGCGTCATAATGGTTAATTTTCGGCTTCCGGGGCACCTACTTGATCTAACTAGCAACTTACGTTAGTAAGATACATCATAGCCCCCTCCTCGCTTGCGGGGAGGGGGTTGGGGGTGGGGTTATTGTACCTCACTTAACTGACAACTGCTATATAGATGTTCTAAAAAATGTCTTTCCGTTTCTGCAACAAAAGAGTTGCACATAAATAAATTGCCGCGTGCAACAATAATATTCGCCAGTTAAGAGTCAAATTTTCCCAGGTTGCATCGTAAACATGTGTCACTTCAACTACTGGCGGAATTGTACTACCATCAGGTAATTTAGTTGGTGCTGGTACTAAAGCATTAATATTCACCAATGTACCATAAGCACCCACAGACCAACGACTTAACATGAGCCATGATAATAATTTATTGATACCAGTTTCTGTCTCAAACAAAACTCCCGAAAAGATAATTTGCGGCAGCAACAATAAGGGTAAAGCACTATTTGCTTGACTACTATTTTTAACAATTGTAGATACAAGCAAACCTAAACTAAAACTAGCTAATAAAGTCAAAAAAGTTGTCATAAATAATCCCAGATGCCAAGAAATTAATTGTGGTTGCGGCGATTTAAAACCCAGTATAATTACTATCACTATTAACAAAGTTTGTGCTAGCGCCAAGCTTGACAAAATCGTCACTTTGGATGCCAAATAGGCAAACAATCCTAAATTAACTAATCGCTCTCGTAAGTAAATAGCTGATTCTTTGACAATCTCTTGCAAAGAACTAGAAAGTCCAACCCACAAAGCTGCACAAGTAAAGACAAATAATACCTGTGTTGCTAATGATGCTAATGTGGTATCTGGTTTATTTCCTAACACAAAAGGTACTTTATCTCGAAGCGCCAAAGTGATGAGAATAATGCCGATTGGTGCTGTGACTAGCCCTAGAGCCAGATTAACGCGATCGCGTAAAATTAAATTGAAGTAACGTTGGCTCAATAATAACCACTGCTGCAAAAATGAAACTTTCTTCTGCTTTGGGGGTGCAGACTTGGTAAGTTGTTGATTCCCGACAGTAATCTGATTGGCAATGTAGCGTTGATAATCGCTAGATTGGGGGAACATCTGTGCATATTTAATAACGGCTTGTTCTTGGTCGAGTTTGATATAAATATCTGCAAAATCGCTGACACCAAAATAGTTTAAAGCTTCTTGAGGTGTACCAAAATAACACAATCTACCACCAAGACCAAGAAAGACAATGCGATCGCACTCAGTAATATTTGCAGTCGCGTGCGTTACCAAAATTACCGTTCTTCCCCCTTGATGCGCTAATTCTTTTAATAGCTGCATCATCTGTTTATCTAATCCTGGGTCGAGTCCAGAAGTTGGTTCATCGAGAAAGAATAATTTAGGGTCAGCAAGTAATTCTACCCCGATGCTGACTCTTTTTCTTTGTCCACCGCTGAGGTCACTCACTAATGCATTACGGCGATGGGTCATTTTAATTGCGTCTAATGCCTCATCTACCACTTGTTTTAAATTAATATCTGGTGGTAATCTTAATTTAGCAGCGTAGGTGAGAACTTCGGCAACTGTTAATTCTCGATGAATAATATCATCTTGGGGTACATAACCAATTTGATTGCGGTAAAGATTAAAGTTTTTTTGCAAATTTTCTCCATTGATATTCACCACCCCTTGAGTTATTTTTTCAATCCCTAAAAGTGTCCGCATCAAAGTAGATTTACCTGCACCACTTCCCCCCACTAAAGCTACAAATTGTCCTGGTTCAATGGGAAAAGATAGATTATCTAATCGCCGTTTACCGTTGGTTTCAATAGTCAGATTTTGAGCCTCTAAACGAATGCGATCGCCTTGATCCAAAATTGCTAAATTATCATCGCGCAAAACGAGGGTAAATGGCCGAATGCGGATTTTGGCGCCATTTGCTAGTACTGCTGTTCCCGCCACTTGTTGACCGTTGACAAAAACGCCATTTGTGCTGTAATCCCGCAGAATGTAGCGTCCTTGTCCATCAGTATCAATGGTGGCGTGACGACGGGAAATTGTCGGCGCATCCAACTGCAAATTGGCTTGAGGATCGCGTCCCAGTAAAATTGACCTTTGTTTTAACGAAATTGACTGTTGTGCTGGTGTAGTAATTTGATGAGCATTCGAGGGATTAAAGTATTTGACTTGAATTAGCTGATTGGCGTTTTGAGCAATTTGAATTTCAATCCCGTTTGTTAAGTAATAACCTTCCTTGGGAGTAATGAGAGAATGATTAATATATAATTTATTGCTACTAGGTTTTTGACCATCACCATCATAGATGTGGTAGTCCAGTCCCTCTTTGCGTAATATTGCTTGACAACGGGAAATCACTTCCCATTCCTGCGGAAGCACTAAATCAGCAACATTGGGATCGCGTCCCAAAATGTGCTGCTGTTTTTTGAGTTCAAAGTAGATAACTTGACCCTGGTTGTTTAACTCTATATAGGGATTTCTGTTGACAACCGTCTGATCTTGTGCATTTGGGAATGTCATAGATGCTCCTGGAAAAATTAACGTATGTCTTCTCTGAGAGTTAAAAGAGTAAAATCAAATACTTAATTTATTTTAAGTAATGGTGAATGTCTAGTATAAAAACTTTATAATCTTGAATAGCTCAATGTAACTTTTACTGAAAAAGTGAGCAAGTAAAATATCATGACGCTGACACTGTTGAATAATCGCTATCAAGTGTTGCATGTGCTTGGTAGTGGCGGATTTGGGGAAACTTTTTTAGCCGAAGATACCCAAATGCCGTCTAACCGTCGCTGTGTAATTAAACAGCTAAGACCGATTCAAAATAATCCGCAAATTTACCAACTGGTGCAAGAACGGTTTCAACGGGAAGCAGCAATTTTAGAAGACTTGGGCGGTTCAAGTAACCAGATTCCCGCCTTGTATGCTTATTTTCAGTCAGAAGGGCAATTTTACGTAGTACAAGAGTGGGTGGAAGGTGATACTTTAACGGCAAAAGTCCGACAACAGGGAATACTCAGTGAAAGCGCCGTTCGGGAAATATTAGTGACTTTGTTGCCAGTGCTGGAGTACGTACACTCGAAGCGCATCATTCACCGCGATATCAAGCCCGATAACATTATCTTGCGTCACCGCGATCGCCAACCGGTACTGATTGATTTTGGCGCTGTACGCGAATCAATGGGAACAGTCTTCAATTCCCAAGGCAATCCTACCAGCTCCATTGTGATTGGCACACCGGGTTATATGCCCAGCGAACAAGCAGCAGGTAGACCAGTGTATTCTAGTGATTTATACAGTTTAGGGCTAACAGCGATTTATTTGTTAACTGGTAAACAACCACAAGAATTAGAAACAGATCCCCGAACTGGGGAAATAATTTGGCATAGACACGCTTTGAGTGTGAGTCCCACATTAGCAGCAGTGATTGACCGAGCGATCGCCTATCATCCACGGGAACGCTACGCCACTGCTAGAGAAATGCTAGAAGCTTTACAGATACCATCGACGCCTTCACCTCCCACATTTATTACTCCACCCCCACCACCGCCTCCTGTACAGCCGCCAACACTAATATCTTCTCATCAAAATCAGCAGCAAAATGCTGTTTCAGCTACTAACAATTTAGCAACTTGGCAACAAGGTGTGATTATTGGTGGCGTTATTGGCGTCTTTGTCTTAGGTGGTTTGTGGTTAATTAAAGAACAAGTATCGAATCAACCACAGCCACTACAAACTGTAGCTGCATCCCCATCAAATTCACCAAGTACTGATAACCAAGAAATATCAAACCAAAATAACTCAAATAGACCTAGTTCTAGTCAGAGAACCAATACAAATGACAGACCACAAAGCAATTCTTCAACATCAGATAATCCAGTAGCAAAACCTATCAAAACACCTAACATATCTTCTAATACAGATACATCTTCTGCTTCAGAATCAACACTGACACAAGCAGATGCAAAAACTTTAATTAATAATTGGCTACAAGCAAAACGGGTGATGTTTGCGCCGCCTTACGATCCGCAACCAGCCTCTGAGTTAACTACAGGTGTACAATATGACCAAGTGGCAGGTTCTGATGGTTCTATCAATTCTTTAAAAACTGACGGACATTATTACAAATATGGCGTCCAAAGGATTGATAATATAGAGGAATTTTCTGTTAATGGTAATCAGGCTGTTATTCAAGTAAAAGTTACTGAAGACCGTACACTTTTTGACAAGAATGGTAAAATTCTTCCTAAAGAAACTGACTTTAAAACTAGAACGGTACGCTATAGTCTACAACTTGTAAATCAACGCTGGAAAATAGCTTCTACTGACATTATTAGCAATTAATTATGCGATTTTTTTCAAGATTGCCTTATCTCGCACGTATGTTAGTAATTGCCACAATTGTTGCATTGACTGTAGTAATTTCTGGGGCATTACTCATGCGATTTTCAGTGTCAAATTCTCCCGTACAAGCAACTAATTCTCCAACTCCAGCAACTACAGTTGCTTCTGGTTCCCAGTCGGCTATATTACCAACCGCAGCTATACCCACTAATTCCACACCAATCGCCATCAGAAATACTACGACAATTCAACAACAGCCAACATCTAATCAGTTGTCCTATGGGCATTTTCCCTATGCACAAGCTGAAGCCAGCCAAATGATGATTGTTGGTAGCTATGCTAGTGAACCACAACAGCGATTTGAGTCAATGAATCCGGAAGCTGGTAAAGCATTAATGCGGATGATTTATGCAGCTAGAGATAACGGTGTTTGGATTATTCCAGTTTCAGGTTTTCGCACCATAGAACAACAACGAAAATTATTTCAAGACCAAATTAAGCGTCGCGGTTCACCAGAAGCAGCCGCAAAAATTAGCGCTCCTCCTGGATATAGTGAACATCATACAGGCTTTGCTTTAGATTTAACAGATGGTAAATTTCCTAAGCAGGATATTACTTTGGAATTTGAAAAATCTGATACTTATCGTTGGTTAACTCGTCATGCTAAACAATTTGGTTTTGAATTGTCTTTTCCACGCAACAATCCTCAAGGAGTCAGTTTTGAGCCTTGGCATTGGCGATATGTAGTTTCACAAGATGCAGCCGCAATATTTGCTACTGCTAGAAAATAAAAATCAACTCAATTGTTAATGTTTGAACAGCGCTCAAAATTATTTCTAGTGTTAAATTTTCAGCAGTTACCAGCAGCAGAAACAAGGTAAACTGTAGAATAAACACCCTTGTCCTGACTGGCACTTTATGCAAACCCTGTTAAACAATCGCTACCAAGTGATTCGGACTTTGGGAAGCGGTGGATTTGGTGAGACTTACCTCGCGGAAGATACCCAAATGCCGTCTAACCGTCGCTGTGTAATTAAACAGCTAAGACCGATTCAAAATAATCCGCAAATTTACCAACTGGTGCAAGAACGGTTTCAACGGGAAGCAGCAATTTTAGAAGACTTGGGTGGTGCGAGTGACCAAATTCCCGCCTTGTATGCTTATTTTCAGTCAGAAGGGCAATTTTACGTAGTACAAGAGTGGGTGGAAGGTGATACCTTAACGGCAAAAGTCCGACAACAGGGAATACTCAGTGAAAGCGCTGTTCGAGAAATATTAGTGACTTTGTTGCCAGTATTAGAGTACGTCCACTCGAAGCGCATCATTCACCGCGATATCAAGCCCGATAACATTATCTTGCGTTACCGCGATCGCCAACCGGTACTGATTGATTTTGGTGCTGTACGGGAATCAATGGGAACAGTCTTCAATTCCCAAGGTAATCCTACCAGCTCCATTGTAATTGGCACACCGGGTTATATGCCCAGCGAACAAGCAGCAGGTAGACCAGTGTATTCTAGTGATTTATATAGCTTAGGGTTAACAGCGATTTATCTGTTAACTGGTAAACAACCACAAGAATTAGAAACAGATCCCCGAACTGGGGAAATAATTTGGCATAGACACGCTTTGAGTGTGAGTCCCACATTAGCAGCAGTGATTGACCGAGCGATCGCCTATCATCCACGAGAGCGCTACGCCACTGCTAGAGAAATGCTAGAAGCATTGCAATTTGGGCGTGAAACCATTCCCCCGACTGTGCCTTATACCCAACCGCCAGTCATCAATGCACCATCGCCTATCATACCTCAAAACACAATTCCTTTCAGTCCAGACCCCTACCTATCAACCGGCTAATCAAAGCAATGGACAAAAAGGAATCTTTATTAGTAGTTTAATTGCCGGCGGTTTGATTGGTGGTGCAGTCATCATTGGTTTTGCCATTACGAATAAACAATCTCAACTATCTAGTGAACCTACCACAATTCGCAACCAAACCCAAGAAACCACACCATCAGTAAACTTATCTCCTCAGAGAATTTCTGAATCTACTACAACCAACAACGAACCCCAGAAAATCGTCACCCCAGTACAATCAATCGTTCCCACTCCTAGCTCTGAAACCCCTGTAGCAGTTAATAGGCCATCACCAGAACAAGCCATACAAAATTATTATGCAAATATTAATCAAGGACAGTATCAAACTGCGTGGAATCAGTTATCTCCTAACTACCAAAGTAATAAACGTCTTCACCCCAATGGTTATCTTTCCTACATAGATTGGTGGGGAGGAAAAGTGCAAAGAGTAAATGTCCAACAAGTAAGTTTAGTAGCAGCAAATCCAGAAACAGCTACTGTTGTTGCTAAATTACAATATTCTCTAAAAAATGGCAAAATATCATCTCAATCTGTGCGTTTCTCCCTATTATGGGATGCCCAAAATAGCCGATGGGTTGTGAGTGACACCCAATAGATTTTTTCAACAATCACAAGCAAGTTTAAAATACCAAAAATTTAATTTACGCTGAAAATACAAAGCAATCGATGGAATCAAGCACAATGAGCATTATACTTACACCAGAACAAGAAAAATTTATTCAAGCCAAGCTGCAAACTGGCAAATATCGTAATGCAGAAGAATTGCTAGAAATTGCTTTTAGGCTACTTGATGAATATGAGCAAGCTGACGCTGACTGGATAAATTCTGTGCGAACAAAAATAGATGCAGCAATTGCAATCAGCGAAAATACTCCGCCTATCGATGGAAAAAGTTTCGTTAACCAAATTCTTGAACACTTTCAGCAAGTGCGAGAGGCACAAGAATGAATCGTCGCTATGTCATTAACATTCTTGCTACCCAAGACCTCAAAGAAATTGCTGATTACTTTACTGCTAATAGTGTCGAAGCTGGGGAACAATTTTTTCGTAAGTTTGACCGACGCTGTGAGCAATTAATAAATTTTGCTAACATGGGTAGGAGCTATGCAGAAATTCGCCCTGATTTGCGCGGTCTGTTTTTGAATGGGTATATTATTTTTTACAGAGTTTTAGATGATGGTATTGAAATTCTCCGTGTTGTGAATGGTCGCCGAGATTTACCATCTATATTTGAAGACCAACAGACCTAATTTGAGAAAAAGTTGTATTGTAATCCCTCCCCGCTTGGGGAGGGACATTATCACGATTCGTAATTAAGTAAGTCGATGAAAAAACCTAATCTGTGTTCATCAGTGTTTATCTTTGGTTAAAAATTATTAATTCTAAATTTTTGCAAAAATACTAGATCATTTACGCTCTACAAGCGCAACCCACAAAACCGGATACATCCCATCTATACCTCGTTCACATATCTGATGTACATTTGTAAAGGGCGATCGCTTGTAATCTGTCATGACAACAACACTGCTGAACAATCGCTATCAAGTTACGCAGGTAATCGGTGCAGGTGGGTTTGGCGAAACCTTTCTCGCAGAAGATACCCATATGCCTTCTCGCCGTTCTTGTGTCATCAAGCAACTCAAACCGATTACCAACGATCCGCAAACCTACCAAATGATTCAACAGCGGTTTGAACGAGAAGCCGCTACCTTAGAAAATCTAGGCAAAAATAGTGACCAAATTCCCGAACTTTACGCCTATTTTTCGGAAAATGGGCAATTTTACCTAGTTCAGGAATGGATACATGGTCAAACCCTTAGACAAATTGTCCAAGCCCAAGGATACCAGAGCGAAAATACAGTCCGCAAAATTCTTGTCAGTTTGCTGTCGGTGTTGGAATATATCCACAGCAAAGGCATTATTCACAGAGATATTAAGCCTGATAATATTATTCTTCGCTC
>CAVYXS010000084.1:0-16461 GCA_963772205.1 uncultured cyanobacterium | reverse complement strand
AATGTTGCTGCATCACTTCGTTCAGTTACGTATTGTTCCCCAAAATGCGAATGCTACTGGTCTACAGGCGATGCTACCAAATCACTTTGGTAAGTTAGTCCTCAGCAGCATCACTGCGAATGGCGCTCCTGTTACTTCGACAATACAGACTATTAAAGGCATGGACTATGCCTTCTTCCCCGGTAATACTGGTTCATACGTTGCTAAATATACTCAAGATACAACACCGCCAACGGTAAGCTCTGTTTCTCCTAGCGGTGGAGCCACAAACGTTAGCACGGTAACAAGTCTTACAGCCACATTTAGTAAACCAGTAGATCCCACAACAATTAACAGCAGCACCTTTCAATTGCTATCCTCGGCGAATACGGTTGTTCCTGCCACTGTTATCTATAACGCCGCTAGCAATACTGTAACGCTGACACCAAATAGCTCCTTGGCTCTTTCCACAACTTACAGTGCTACCATTAAAGGTGGAGCCACCAATCCCAGGGTAAAAGATCTAGCAGGTAATGCCCTAGCCGCTAACTATACCTGGTCATTCACCACGGCGGCAACGGCACCTCCTCAGAGCATTTGGACTAACTCGTCAACTCCAACCAATCCATCAGTTAACGATACTAGTGCGGTAGAGTTGGGTGTCAAATTCCGCTCCAGTGCCAATGGTTATATAACTGGTATCCGATTTTATAAAGGAAACACTAATACGGGCACTTACATCGGCAATCTCTGGACTCTTAGTGGTCAGAACTTGGCGACAGCTACCATTACCCAATCTGCTTCAGGCTGGCAGCAAATCAACTTTAGTACCCCAGTGGCAATTACGGCTAACACCGTTTATGTAGCATCATACAACACTAGTATTGGACTCTATGCTGCTGATGCGAATTTCTTTGCCAACTCTGGAGTTAGTAACACACCACTGTACCTTCTCAGCAATACTGAGGGAGGGGGAAATGGTGTATACCAGTATGGTGCTAGTGGGTTTCCCAGCAACAGTTATCAGGCAACTAACTACTGGGTTGATGTCGTATATACAACCAGTATGCCATCTAACACCACCCCGCCGACAGTGAGTTCAACGACCCCCAGCAACGGTGCTACAGGGGTGAGCATTGGCACCGGCATCACAGCTACATTTAGCAAGGCAATCAACTCGACAACCATCAATACTAATACATTTCAATTGCGCGACTCTAGCAATAACTTAGTACCTGCCACTGTCACTTACAACGCTGCTAACAATACTGCAACCCTAACACCAAATAGCCCACTGGCAGCTTCCACATTTTATACAGCTACAGTTATCGGTGGGACAACTGGGGTACAAGAATCTGGGAGGTAATGCCTTAGTCTCCAACGTCATCTGGTCTTTTACCACAGGTAAACCATCTTACAGTATCTGGAATTCGACAGCGATTCCTGCTGTGTTAGCAGATACAGATACCAATGCTGTTGAACTGGGTGTCCAGTTCACCTCAGATATCAGCGGCTCAATTACTGGCATCCGCTTTTACAAGAGTGCCACCAATACGGGTACTCATGTCGGCAGTTTGTGGACTAGTGCTGGTACGCTTTTAGCAACGGCAACCTTTACTAATGAAACAGTCTCTGGTTGGCAGCAGGTAAACTTTACTACTCCAGTAGCAATTACCGCTAATACAACTTATGTAGCGTCATACCACACTAATGTCGGACAATACTCCGTAAACAGTGGGTATTTTGCCACTTCTAGTGATAATCCACCCCTTCATGCCTTAAGCAATGGGACGAGTGGTGGTAACGGTGTCTACAAGTATAGTTCGGCAACCCCTGTGTTCCCAAATTCTACTTATAACTCCACCAACTACTGGGTTGATGTTGTACTAACTGCAAACTAGTAGTCCACCAAAGGAACAATGCTTGGTTTGTAGTTTACCCCTCCGGGGATCTTGCTACGCGTAGCGTCTGTCTACGACACGCTCCGCGTAAAGCCTACGGCATAGCTCCGCTTACGCGGAGCGTCCCGCTCTTAACGCAGAGAGGACTTTAGTCCTAAAAAAGCGATAAATCCCTTACTACATACCCCGCAAAGTTTGTATGGTAAACCACTAGTGCATTGATGGAGTAATCAAAAGCTCCATAGACCAACTACTTTGTTATTTCCCTCTTGTTTACTGAGAGGGAATTAGAACAAGTTTGATTAGTTGAAAAGAATTGCACCATTTTCAACAACCGAAAAGTAGGCACTGTCCAAATCTGAACTAACTAACTTTCTCCAAAGGAGGGACAATGAAAAAGGTCATTCGCATGATCATGCTAATGATGCTAACTGTATTACTGGTGATAGGGCTGAATCTGGGACTTAATTTTTCCATGCCAAGGGTACTCGCAGCTAATCCCTGTACCTCTCCAGCCAACCCAATTGTCGCCGAGAATTGTCTAACTGGTACGCCCAAAAGTACATGGGATATTCCTGCTATTACTGGTACTACTGCTGGTGATTCAACTATCCAAGGTTTCGCCACGGATATTAGCGTCAATAAGGGAAGCACCATTTCCTTTAAGATTCAAAGTCCCGCTAATTACAGCCTCACCATCTACCGTATGGGCTACTACGGTGGAAACGGCGCCCGTCAGGTAGCTACTGTTACGCCTTCGACCCCCCTGCAAAAGAACCAAGTCAGTTGCCTTAAGGATTCGACAACTGGACTGATTGATTGCGGTAACTGGAAAGTATCTGCATCCTGGGCTGTGCCAGCAACCGCGACCTCAGGGATATACTTTGCAAAAGCTGTACGCTCCGACACTGGAGGCGCAAGCCATATTTTCTTCATCGTTCGGGACGACAGCAGTACTTCTGATATACTCTTCCAGACATCTGATGCGACTTGGCAAGCTTACAACAACTACGGTGGTAACAGCCTGTATCAAGGGTCAACGGCGGTAACATCACCACCAGCTGGTCGTGCATATAAGGTCAGCTATAACCGTCCGTTCAACACCCGTGCAGTTGACACCGGAGAAGATTGGGTGTTCAACGCTGAATATCCAATGGTGCGCTGGTTGGAAGCTAATGGCTATAATGTCAGCTATTTTACTGATATGGATAGCGATCGCTTTGGTAATTTGATCCGCAATCATAAGCTGTTTTTGTCAGTCGGTCATGACGAGTATTGGTCTGGGCAACAACGCACTAATGTGGAAACTGCCCGCAATAACGGTGTTAATCTAGCTTTCTTTAGCGGTAACGAAGTCTTCTGGAAAACCCGTTGGGAAAATAGTATTGATGGGTTCAGGAACAACCTATCGCACCTTGGTTTGCTACAAGGAGACGTCAGCTAATATGCCAATTGACCCGCAAGACCCACCCACCTGGACAGGGAGTTGGAGCGACCCACGTTTTAGCCCACCAGCTGATGGTGGTCGTCCTCAGAACGCCCTGACAGGAAATTACTTCATGGTGAATGATAGCCCAAACACCACCACTTCCATTCAGGTACCGCCAGCCGATGGCCAAATGCGCTTCTGGCGCAATACCAGTATTGCCACATCAGGAACCACTACCACACTACCCTATGGAACACTGGGCTATGAGTGGGATGAAGACATAGACAATGGGTTTAGACCCCCTGGTTTAATTCACTTGTCTACCACCACCGTCCCTAATGTCTCCGTTCTACAAGACTATGGAACTACTTATGCCACAGGTACAGCAGTCCACAACTTGACACTGTACAAAAACAGTAGTGGTTCGTTGGTGTTCGGTGCGGGAACAGTGCAGTGGCCTTGGGGTTTAGATAGCAATCACGACCGAGGTACTACTCCACCAACTGCACCAAGTCCACTGATGCAGCAGGCAACTGTTAACCTATTTGCTGATATGCGCGTGCAACCAGCTACGCTGCAGACTGGTTTGGTATTGGCAGCTGCTTCAACAGATGGAACTGCTCCTACCTCAACCATAACTTCTCCTACTACAGGCACAACTGTACCGACTGGTAGCCAGGTGACAATTAGCGGTACTGCATCTGATATTGGTGGCGGTGTCGTCGGTGGTGTGGAAGTATCACTAGATGGTGGGACAACATGGCATCCTGCTGTTGGTCGTGCTAGCTGGAGCTACACTTGGACGCCTAGTACGCTGGGAACTTTTACAATCAAGAGTCGCGCTGCCGATGACAGTGGTAATATCGAAACTCCTGGAGCAGGGGTTACTATCACAGTTGTGGCACGCACCTGTCCGTGTAGTATTTGGGATGTCACAGCAACTCCCGCTGTATTGGCAGACCCTGATACTAGCCCTGTGGAGCTGGGCGTTAAGTTTACATCAGATACCAATGGCTACATCACTGGTATCAGGTTTTACAAAAGTTCCAGCAATACAGGTACTCACGTTGCCAACCTGTGGACTAGTAGTGGTACACTATTAGCTACAGCAACTTTCAGCAATGAAACCGCATCGGGCTGGCAGCAGGTCAACTTTGGTACTAAAGTAGCAATTACCGCCAATACCACCTATGTGGCTTCCTACCACACTAATATCTCTCACTACTCAGTAGATGACGGGTACTTTGCCACCGCTAGGGATAATCCACCCTTGCACGCTTTAAGTAATGCAGCAAGTGGTGGTAATGGAGTATACAATTACAACTCGAACTCTGCATTCCCCAATTCCACCTACGATTCAAGCAATTACTGGGTGGATGTTGTATTTAGTCAAAACTAGAAGATTGATTCAGAGGAACGCCAAAAAATAAAAACAACCGTTTGAAGTAGGGGCACAGCATTGCTGTCCCCTTACGAATATCTGTGGTTCAATTAACTGAAATAATAGCTCTGTTTCTACTCTTGGTGGGTAGAAAGTTTCGCAGTACCATAAAAACGCGAAGCTATCTCTCCACAGGTGGATGTGCAATGATGCCTTTACGTCAAACTTTATCAAAACCTGACATTCAACTTTCTTATTTGGAGTGGTGTCAAGGTCAAGAACCCTTGTTACTCTTACACGGCTTAGGTGATCATGCTCTTGTTTGGTCTAGCTTGGCAGATGACCTAGCTGCAGATTATCATATCATCGCCCCAGATATGCGCGGTCATGGTGAAAGCAGCAAGCCTGAGAAGGATTATACTTTTGAGAGTGCGATCGCCGATCTAGAAGCACTCCTCGATCATCTAGGATGGTCTACTGTTCATGTTGTCAGTCATTCATGGACGGGTAAATTAGCGGCGATTTGGGCTAGACTTCATCCCCAAAGTTTGCGGAGTCTGGTTTTAGTCGATCCGATTTTTATCTGGAAAATTCCCAGTGTCTTCAAACTAACTTTCCCGCTATTGTACCGTGTCTTGCCTTTTCTCAAAAGCATGGGGCCTTTTGCTAGTTACGAGGAAGCGGAACAGCAAGCCCGTCAATTAAGCCAATATCAAGGATGGACTGCCTTACACCAGCAAGCTTTTCAAGCCGGAATTGAACAAAAACCTGATGGTAGTTGGGGTAGCAAGTTTACTATTTCCGCCCGCGATGGAATTTTTGATGAAGTTCTGCGGGTTCCTGGTTTTACAATTCCCGTTGATATTCCTACTCTCTTCATTCAACCAGAAAAAGGTGTCAACCGCCAAGAATGGCAACTCAAACCCTACAAAACCTATCTGACAAACTTAGCCATCAGCCAAGTTCCCGGTAATCATTGGCCATTTTTAACAGAACCTGAAGCATTTAATCAGACTGTAAAAGCCTTTTTGATACAGCACAAGTAAGATAAATCTCACTATCATTAAACGGGAACACAAAATTTAAATTAGACATTGCTTCCCTTTTACCACGGATAAGCCAGTCATGAGCCTTTGTATTAATCCCGTTTGTTCTCAACCCAACCACTCAGATAATGATGAAAACCGCTTCTGTCAAAGTTGTGGTTCCCAGTTGGAATTGCTAGGGCGCTATCGCATTTTACGCTTATTAAGTGACAAAACTGGCTTTGGCAAAGTTTATCAAGCATATGAACAAGACACACCAAAAATCCTCAAGGTACTCAAGGAGGATTTATCCCGTGACGCTAAAGCAGTAGAACTATTTCAGCAAGAAGTCACTGTGCTACAACAGCTGATTCACCCTGGTATTCCTCAAGTAGATGGCTACTTTCAATATCAAACCAGAAATGGTTTGGGATTGCACTGCTTTGTTATGGAACAAATCGAGGGTCCAAATTTAGAACAATGGCTCAAACAGCAGGAAAATCGCCCTATTTCCCAAGCACAAGCTATAGCCTGGTTGAAACAATTAGCAACAATTTTGGATGTAGTACATGGTCAACAATATCTGCATCGAGATATCAAGCCATCTAATATTATGATCCGACCTAATGGGCAGTTAGTGTTAATTGATTTTGGCACAGCCAGACAGATTACCACAACCTACCTAGCCCAACTTCACAACGGCGATGGGGGTATGACGGCAATTATGTCATCTGGTTATAGTCCCGTAGAACAAATGAAAGGTCAAGCTATACCACAATCAGATTTCTTTGCTTTGGGACGCACCTTTGTATTTTTACTGACAGGAAAACATCCTTTAGATATGTATGATATTCAGCACAATGTTTTGCATTGGCGGAATCATGCAACTCAGATTTCACCCTTACTGTTGAATTTAATTGATTGGTTGATGTCACCGGAAATAGCAAAGCGTCCTATGGATGCTCAAGAAATTTTACAGCGTTTAGCAGAAGTTGAAAACCAATTCATAGCCACTACCACTGCAACTGTAAATTTAGCAGGAAGTCCAACAACTGAACAATTGCCATTACCAAGCACTAAAACAGTTTTCACTCCAGAAAAGCAGCTAGATAAAATTCCCCTACTAGCACTATTTTTAGCCCTGTTGGTATCATTAGGATTTCTCGGTTTAATCGCTTTAGCAACAAGGTCAGGAAAATTTGGTATAGTTCCTAATTATGGACAAGCACCAGAGAAAAAAGGTAAGGTTGATTACTTTACCTATGAAGAAGGTAAAGATAGTCAAGGCAGAGTTGCTGAGTTTAATATAGCTGTTTTATCAGTAGAATATAAATGGCTCTTAGGCAGCAATTTCCAAATTAAATATAACGACAAAATTATTACTATTGACCTATTAAAATCGAACCTAGAACAAGAAGGTATCCAGAAAATAATGGAAAATCCCAGTGAAATCATCTCTGTGGGTACAGCTTCTTGTGAAGGTGATGTAGCAGTAGAAGAACGCAGAGCTTTAGAACGTTCCCAACAAATACAACTATTAGTGAAAAAAATATTTAGTAACACATCCAGTATCAAAGGTTATCGCTTATTAAATCTTGGTCAATTCCGGCGGAGCGATTGTCAACCAAATCAAGATTCCACGGCTTATCAGCGAAGTATTGTAATTATCGGCGTGAAAAAACAATCAGCAGGTGTAATTTTAGATGAAGCACTCAGGGATAGATTAGAAAAGAAGCCCTTTGCTGATTTTAAGTTAGAAGATTATTCCTTGGTGCCGCACAGAAGTTTAAGACAATACCGAGTAATTTGTAGATTTTATGAGAGCATCCCAATTTTGTCTTCAAACAATTTGTAATGGGAGCAGCGTTCGACTGACTTGTACTGAGCTTTGTCGTTCGCGTAGCGTCTCGCAGAGAAGTAGCGCTCACGCCGTACCCCTCCTCAAAAGCAAGCTGCGCGTAGCGTCCCGCACTTAAGTCTGGCTCCCTAATGTTCAAGAAGCAGGCTAGAAGCCGGCACTACAAAAAAATAAATTTACACATTTGGGATGCTCCCGATTTTATAGGGCTACTATTTGATTTTTGTTAACCTCGCCACGATCCACATATGGATAAACAAAATAATATTGGTGGATAGATTCTTGAAAGTTAGGAGTTAAGAATTAGGAATTGCAAGTTAGTCTACCGTCATTCCTCACTCTTAACTCCTCACTCTTAACTCAGCACTCCTACCTTTTGCCAAGCATTTTCTATTGCCTTTTGTTCTGGGCTAGCAATACCATAAAGTTCTCCAGCAACTTGCATAGTTACCTGGGCGGCGCGTTGAAAATCATCTGTGGCACGTAGGCGATCGCGTAATGCTATGTACCAAATTTTGCCAGCTTTCTCCCAAGCATAACCACCAATTTCTACTGCGGCTAAATAAAATGCCTGGTTGGGGATGCCCGAATTAATATGCACGCCACCATTATCGTCAGTACCAGTATATTTATCTTTTACATGTCCTGGTTGGGGGTCTTGACCCAGCAATTTGTCATCATAAGCTGTTCCTGGTGCTTTCAAGGAACGGATACCAATACCTTTAACAGTTGGTGCTAAAAGACCTTCACCAATAATCCAGTCTGCTTCCTGAGCTGTATGATTTTTGACTCTTTGTTTAACTAAAGAACCGAAAACGTCAGAAAATGACTCATTTAGTGCCCCTGATTCGCCGGAATACTGTAGACTAGCTTCATACTGAGTTATACCATGAGTTAGTTCATGAGCAATGACATCAACTGACTTGGTGAAACGTTGAAATAATTCTCCGTCGCCATCACCATACACCATCTGGTCGCCATTCCAGAAAGCGTTGTTGTATTCGATACCATAATGAACTGTAGAATCTAAACGCAATCCCTTATCATCTATAGACTTACGGTCAAAAATTTCATGAAACAAATCATAAGTAGCACCAGCAGCATCATAAGCTTCATTCACTGCTGGATCATTGCTGGGAGGATCGCCTTCTCCACGTACCAGCGTACCAGGGAGATTTTCGGTAGTTTTAGCATCGTAGATAGTGCGGCGCTTCTCTCCTGCGGATGGAGCAAAAAAGATATTACCTACTACGTGTCGCCTTCCGCGCTGCTGTGCTGAAAGATTTAATGTTTGAAAAGCCCAACTACGCTGATGCGATTCGCCATTGACGGCAACATTTTGCAGTATATGGGGCGGAACGATACAACAGATAGGACATCTATTGTCCTGATGATACTCACAGTTAAATCCTGATGATTTTTGCTTATTTCTAGCCATTCAAGATATTCTCCTTTTGAAACTCAGTCAATTTGATGCACGAATATGACATAGAAACACCAGACAAATGGTCATTCCGCAAATGTATGCTGAAATCCTGCTCTCAGTCAGACCTCTTTCACAAAATCAAGGCGTATATATAATAGTTCTTGTCAAGAGTAACTGTGTAATTTATTACCATTTTGTTACTACAAATTTGCCCTGGGGAGGGGAGATGGGCGAGATTACAGCTTCAAACCCTACTCCGCATGGCAGGGTTAGATGCTGTGATTATATGGTTTTGGATCAAAAACTCCACGCCACTTGCGGGATGGACTTTTAGGGCATGGGGAATTAATTGGGCATGGCAAAAAGTCACCAATGCCCTATGCCCCAAGTCGGCTGCGAGCCACCTCGATCACCCACTCTTGGGAGAGAGTTTCCCGCCGACTTTCGATGAATTAACAAAAAAAATAATATTCATGGGATAGATTCAAGTTTTGTTGTTTGTTGGTAGACTGGGAGATGTAATTTCAATCTCCCAGTCTTTGTATTTGTCCCTAGACAGCACGACGGAGAGCAAAAATGCGGATATCATTTCAACGCACAGGCGGCTTTGCGGGAATCACCAAAACCACAACGGTGGATACAGCTACTCTCGCACCAAATGAAGCCGAAACATTACCCCGATTGGTGGAAGCTGCAGATTTATTCAGATTACCTGCACAAATTCCTGCGCTTAACCCCCAAAGCGATCGCTTTCAGTATAAGTTAACGGTAGAAGACCAAGGTAAGCAGCATACAGTCACCGTAAGTGAAGCCGCATTGCCAGGTACTCTAAAACCCCTGATTGAATGGCTTAATCAGTTAGCACGTCGTCCTGCTTGAAAGGATGGGAGGATGGGGAAATGGGCAAAAAACTCATAACTCCAAACTCCTCACTCAGCACTAAAAAGGTTGCCAGGCGCTTCCTTTGTAGCCGTATTGAAAGATTTCCGGGTGCAAAATTTCTGCTAAAATTTCTAAGGAATCTACTAGTCTCGGTCCAGGGCGGTTGAAGTAAGAATTGCCATCAGTAATGTAGACTCTACCAGCTTGGGTCGCATGGAGTTTTTCCCAATCTGGACGTTGTGTTAACAACTTTGCTTCTTGGCGAGTGCGATCTAAGTCGAAGCCGCAGGGCATAAAAATAATCACATCAGGATTACTGTTTATCAGTGTTTCCCACGATAAATGAGGTGAAGGTTTACCTGTGACAGTAAACAACGATTGTCCCCCTGCTAAATTGACTAATTCCGGTATCCAATTAGCAGCAACCATCAAAGGATCAGTCCACTCAATACACACCACTTTAGGTAGTTCATCTAAAGACAGTCCTTGGATTTTGTGATGACAAATTTTGACGCGAGCTTCTAAATTTTCGATCACCTTTACCGAGTCTACTCCAAATATATGACCTACGCGGTCAATATCATGCCACACATCCTGGAGAAGATTGGGTTGTAACGAAATAATCTGGGGTGAACTGTGTATCAGACTAGCAACTGCTTTTTCTACTTCTGAAAAGCTGACTGCACAAACATCACACTGATCTTGAGTCAGAATATGGGTGGGCTGCAATTGCTCTAAAACATCAGTCTTGATCTGATAGATACTCAGAACAGATTGCAATAATTTGTGAATTTCATCATTAATCTCACTACTGGGGGCGTTACTGTTTAAGCGTGCTGCAGTGCAAATGGGGCGATTTTGGATTTCTGGGGGGTAGTCACATTCGTGCGATCGCCCTACAATTGCATTAGCTAACCCCAGTTTTGCTAAAATCTCTGTTGCACTAGGAATCAGAGAAACAATTCTCACTCTTTTATCTGTCATCGCTCCACCTCTGTAACCCTGCTCTTACCTTAATTGTCACAAAATTAGACAGGTTATGTATCTGCAATAGGCAAGAGGCATTAGACAAGATTTATTCTCCCCATCCCCCCTCTGGAATGCTATCACTAAGGAGTTTTTATACTTCATGAATTAGGCTGGATATAATACTAATTTATGCTGATGGACGAATATACTGTTTTGTTAAAGTTGTATCTCCAGCAGCCGATTTCCCTCGCCTTATTTGTCAAGCAGAACTACTGGTGATTAGCATGACATATGAAAATATCAAAATTCTGCTGTTTTGTGAGAATTACACAGATAGTGGAGATATAATCAAAACTTATAATCTCAGTAGTAATGCTGCTTGGTTATCTTCTATGCTCTTGGATTTAGAGCAGTTTCAGGTGATTCAGGTTGATCAATTTCTCGATAGTATCTATGCTTTGCAAACCCAAGCTATTGATGTAGTTATTTTAAATTTATCGCTGCACAATGCTGAAGATGTCAAAATTGTCTCAAGTGTTTCTAAATGCGTAGCAGGTTGTTGTGAGACATCCCTTGCTTCTCATGTCCCAATTGTGGTAATTAATAACTTAGACAATAAAATTCTCCACTTGCAAGCGCTAAATATGGGCGCACAAGACTATTTAGTCAAAAGTGAGACCACATCCGCAGTTTTACGCCAAAAATTGCTATATATAATTGAGCAACAGCGGCGTCAAAACAGGGGGCAAAAAGTCTCAGTTAAGAAATATCAGGCAACTTCGGCGCGACATTTTCCATACTTATATAATAAAACTCGATGGCGTTGGGTGTCTGAGGCAACTTTTGAAGGAATCATGCTACACGATAACGGCATGATTGTCGATGCAAATCAAAACCTGGCGAAAATGACTGGTTATAAACTGTCTGAGCTAATTGGCAAAAATAGCTTTGAACTGGTAACCGTAGAATCACAAGAGTTAATTAAAAAAAATATACTTTCCGGTTCAGAAATATCGGATGAAGTAATTGTAGTTAGAAAAGACGGTTCTACTTTTCCCGTAGAGCTGCAAGGTAAAGTTATTTCTTACCAAGGGCAACAAATGCAGGTGGTGGCGGTTAGAGATATTACAGAGCGCAAGCAAGCCCAAGAGGCTTTGCAAATTCGAGAAACCGCTCGGCGAAAACAAAGTCAGACTTTGGTGCAACTAGCTAGAAGTAAGACGTTCCAACATGGTAATCTGAATGAGGCATTT
Source organism: uncultured cyanobacterium (assembly GCA_963772205.1). Taxonomy (GTDB): domain Bacteria; phylum Cyanobacteriota; class Cyanobacteriia; order Cyanobacteriales; family Nostocaceae; genus Gloeotrichia. Next base: position 4,358 of record CAVYXS010000084.1, on the reverse strand, counting down.
AGGGAAATTACAGAAGCTGCGGCGCGGACACTTTTAGTCCAGCGGGTTGGCATCTGGTTATACAACCAAGATCACACCAGTCTTAAATGTATCGATTTGTATGATATTAAGACAAAAGAACATACATGTGGTACATCGCTGCTAAAAGCAAATTATCCTGATTATTTCCAGGCGTTGGAACACGAACGTAGCATTGCAGCTCATGATGCAATTAACGACGAAAGAACCCAAGAATTATCTCAATCTTATCTGGCGGTGTTGGGCATTACATCTGTGTTGGATGCGCCGATTTGGCTAGGAGGGCGTTTGGTGGGGGTAGTCTCCCACGAACATTTTGCCCAAATGCGTCAGTGGACATTAGAGGAAGAGAATTTTGCTGGCTCAATAGCAGATTTCGTGACACTAGCAATGGAAGCCAGTGAGCGCAACGCGGCGCAGGAAGCACTGCGACAGAGTGAAGCGCAATTTCGGGCGATTTTTGAACGTTCCTCTATCGGCATCGGACTAATAGATATGAAAGCACAAATAGTGGATGCTAATCCGGTGCTGTGTCAGATGCTGGGATACAGTCGCCAAGAGCTATATGGTAAGCGCTTCACAGATTATATTTCCCAAAAAAGAGGAGATTTAGAGCTTTACAGACAACTAGTTTCCGGAATCCGCACAGACAATGAGCGTCCTCTGGAAAGACATCGCCTAGAAATGGAAAGACTCTTCCTGCAAAAAGACGGTGGATTAGTTTGGACTCATCTGTCAGTCTCAATTATACCAGATAGTAACGGGGTACCTGAGTTTTTTCTGGCGATGATTGAGGACATTAGCGAACGTAAGGAAACAGAATTGAAACTGCGTGCTTCCCAAGCCGCGGCAGAAGCTGGTAGTCGCGCAAAAAGTGAATTTTTAGCCACCATGAGCCACGAACTGCGTACACCTCTCAACGCGATTATGGGCTTATCTCAATTGCTACAACAAGAAATGGTAGGCGCTCTCAATGATAAGCAAAAGGAATATATAAGTTGTGTATATAACAGTGGTGAACACCTGCTGGCGCTAATTAACGATATTCTTGATTTATCTAAAGTCGAAGCTGGTAAAGAGGAACTATTCCTGTTAGCGATCGCAGTGCCAGATTTATGTAATTCTGTCATCTCCACAATGTACGATCAAGCTCTAGATAAAGGATTGGCACTGACAACAGATATTGATCCCCAGGCTGATATTTGTATTGCTGATGAGCGGCGAATTAAGCAATGCTTACTAAATCTCCTCACTAATGCGATTAAATTCACCCCAGCCGGTCAGGTTTCCTTGGAAGTAAGAAAAATACCTGAAGGTATTACCTTTACAGTAGTAGATACTGGTATTGGTATTGACTCTAATCAGTTTCAATTTTTGTTTGAACCATTTAAACAGCTTGATAGTCGCTTAAATCGTCAGTACGAAGGTACTGGTTTGGGTTTAGCTTTGACAAGAAAATTAGCCCGTTTACATGGTGGAGATGTCACGGTAGAATCGACTTTGGGCGAAGGTAGCCGATTTACTCTGTTTCTTCCATCTCAACCCTATGGATCGGAGCATGTCAATGCTTAATTAAGCTTCTACAACTAGAATTTCATCAAGTTGATTACTGAGAAATTGAACATCCCTGTGGCCACCACTTTCATGGGCAAAGGCATTATTTCTGATCGGCATCCGCTGGCCCACGGCGCGATCGGTTTGCAGGCGTCGGACCATATCAATCGCGCTTTTGCCCAGGCCGACCTGGTGATTACCGTCGGTTACGATTTGGTGGAATTCGCGCCGAGCTTATGGAATCCGGCTCACGACAAGACGATCATCCATATAGACTCCTCCCCGGCGGAAGTGGACGCCGCCTACATCGTTGGAGTCGGCGTGGTGGGAGGACTTCCCACTTCCTTGCGCGAACTGGCGCGGATTTGCGGTTCGCGGCCGGAGATGTCGTTTTTGACGGTGCGCGAAAAATTGCAGGAAGAACTGGAGCAATACCGCGACGACCCTTCCTTTCCACTCAAACCGCAAAGAATCATTTCGGATTTACGCCGGGCTTTGAAGGATGAAGACATCGTCATTTCCGATGTGGGCGCGCATAAGGTTTGGCTGGCACGGTTGTTCCCGTGCTATCAACCCAACACCTGCATCATCTCCAATGGTTTTGCCGCGATGGGTATTGCTGTGCCCGGGGCTATCGCGGCCAAGCTGGTTTATCCAAACCGGCGCGTTGTCGCGGTTACGGGCGATGGCGGTTTCCTGATGAATTCGCAGGAACTGGAAACTGCCGTCCGTCTGGGCACGGGCTTTGTCACGCTGGTGTTGAATGACCGGACTTACGGATTGATCAAATGGAAACAGATCAACCGCTTTGCACGTCCGGCCTTCACCGATTTCGGGAATCCCGATTTTGTCAAATACGCCGAGAGCTTCGGCGCGCAGGCCTGGCGTGTGCAGGCGGCCGGGGAATTGCTGCCGGCGCTGCAATCCGCGCTCGACAGCGGCAAGGTGACCTTGATTGATTGCCCGGTGGAATTCGGCGAGAACCTGAAATTATCGGAAAGGCTCAATGCCCTGGCCAAAGCGGGGTGATGGCTCCTGATCAATATGAACCGCGAATTCAAATACCTGGTTGACGGACACTGGAAAACCTCGGCTCAACCCGTGGAGATTCGGTCGCCTTTCAACGGCGACGTTGTCGGCATGACCTGGCTGGCTTCGCCCGGCGATGTTGAATCAGCCATCGCGGCCGCCACGCGGACGTTCCGGGACACCCGCCGGATGCCGGTCCATCAACGCGCCAGCATCCTGGAAAAAATAGTGGAAGCGCTCAAGGTCCAAAGCGAGGAACTGGCGCGATTGATTGTGCTGGAGGCGGCCAAACCCATTCGAACCGCCCGGGCTGAAGTGAATCGGGCCATCGGCACATTCACCGACGCGTTGGAAGAGTGTAAACGCATCCGTGGCGAATGGCTGCCATTGGATCTCGACGCCGCGTCCGAAGGAAGTTCCGCCCTGGTCAGACGTTTTCCCATCGGGCCGATCACGGCTATCACGCCGTTCAACTTTCCGCTCAATCTGGTGGGACACAAAGTTGCGCCCGCGCTCGCCTGTGGCAATACGATGCTTTTGAAACCCGCGCCGCAAGCACCCTTGTCGGCATTGAATCTTGCGCGCATTGTTCAAGAAGCAGGCGCGCCACCGGGTCAGCTTAACGCCTTCTTGTGCGCGAACGAACTCGCCCAAACACTCGTGACCGATGAACGGATCAAAATGCTGTCCTTCACCGGCAGCGCGGCCGTGGGCTGGATGCTCAAGCAAAAGTCCGGCAAAAAACGCGTCGCGCTCGAACTGGGCGGCAATGCCGCAGTCGTGATCCATTCGGATGCCGACCTGGACCGCGCTGCCGAGAGGTGTGCTTACGGCGGCTTTACCCACGCCGGACAGAGTTGCATTTCGGTCCAACGCGCTTTTGTGCATCAGCCGGTTTTCGACGCCTTTGCCGGCAAGTTTCTCCAACGCGTCCGCCAACTCAAAGTCGGTGACCCGCTGAATGAGGAAACCGATCTCGGTCCCATGATCTCGCAGCGGGAGGCCGAACGCGCCGAAAGCTGGATCGCCGAGGCGGTCGCCGGCGGGGCCAAAGTGCTGCTCGGCGGCCAGCGTGACGGCGCAGTGTTGCAGCCCACCGTATTGACGAACACGCGGCCCGAAATGAAAGTCTGTCGTGAGGAAGTTTTTGCACCGCTGGTTGTTTTGGAATCCTATGGGGAATTCGGCGACGCGATTGCCAGGGTCAACGATTCTTCCTACGGATTGCAGGCCGGGCTTTTCATTGGCGATCTGAAGGCCGTGTTTCAGGCCTATGCTGACCTGGAGGTCGGCGGCGTCGTTTGGAATGATGTTCCCACTTATCGGGGCGACCCGATGCCTTATGGCGGAGTCAAGGACTCCGGACTGGGCCGGGAAGGGGTCCGGTATGCCATCGAAGAAATGACCGAACAAAAAACGTTGGTATTTCGCTAATCCGTTTGAGGTCCATGAACCGGATTTGCAGTGGATGCTGGATCGTTCACCCGGCCCGAAACAGGGTGTGTGTGGTTACACCCTGCCATTCAGACCCTCCACATGGAGACGGGTTTCAGCAGCGGTATAAAGTCCAACTGGGCTTTGCGCGCCACGGCGTGCAGATAATCACGAGTGCGGACAGATTGAGAGGCTTGCGGTTCTTCGGCGCCGATCAATGCCGTGAAGGCCCCCTCGCGCGAGTTCCGACGTGGCAGCCAGGCGTTAATCCAGACGTACAGATCAAGTGGCAATTCATCCGCAGCATAAACTGAGACCACAAT
>CAVYXS010000083.1:0-6312 GCA_963772205.1 uncultured cyanobacterium | reverse complement strand
ATGAATTGCTCCACCACCAGCGATAACCACATCCGCAGCTTGGCAATTTCCACCGCTTCAGGCTTAATGTCCACACCATAGAGATTATTAGCAACATGTCCCGCTTCCATTGACTGATAGTGAGACTACCCCGCTCTACAGTCATACCTTCCCGGTGAGCGATCGCTTGTTTGACTGACAAAATTACCTGCATCATCCCCATTGGGAAAGCACCAGAACCCACAGCCGGGTCACAATTTTGACAGATTCTAGAGCTTTTTTTAACTTTTTCGCCTGTTCTTTGGTCAACAGTTGGTTAATATCCTGTCCTGGTAGTTCAGAGTCATATTCTGTAAGCCTTCTGACTGCTTCCAAGTCCATACCTGTTTGGTCTGCCAAGTAACGACTCAAGGATTCCACACACATGAACTGAACAATATCTCTGGGAGTATAGAAAGTACCGCTTTTCCCCCGTTCCTCAGATGCCAACATATTCTCGAATACTTTACCCAGCATCTCCGGTTAACGGCCACATCTCCATCACCCTGAACGTTTTCGGAAACGGTGAAGTTATAGCTGTTAAAGAACCTGAGAATACCTTTATCGCCACTGGGGTCAAACAGAGAATTAGGTAATTCGATTTGAGCAGGTGTTTCCACGCCCGCCGCATCAATCACGCCTGTTCCATAATCCCGGTCAAACAGTCCACCATTGAGATAAGGAATTTTACCCCAAGGAGATTGCATATCAGGGCGCTGTTCGTTGAGCATTTCAAAAAACAACCGCTCTAGCACCTGATGATAAAAATCTGTGTCTTCTAGGTCAGAACGTAGTTTGTTGTATTGATTCTTAAGAAAATTGCGATCGCCTCCCAAAAACTCCTTTTTCTGCAAGAAGTAGAGGAACATAACTCGCCCCAAAAGGCGTTGAGAGAACTGGTGTAGGCGATTGGAGTCACTAAAGTAGGGATGCTGATTGTTAGCTCTAATAACCCGTTGTAACTCCTCAAAGATTTCCCGATAACCCCGATAGAACTCTTTAGTCAGCTTATCTACATTAAATGCTTCCTTCTGAACGTTATAAAGTTCTAGAGGAGAGAAATTACGAGCGGCAATTGCCTCCAATCTGTCTCTATCGTAGTTGGTGGGGTTAGCCCTATCAATTAATAGCTTGCGGATGCTAACTTTTAAATTCAGGTCAGCATCAAAATCCTTGCGGGGATTGACCAACATCAACTGGTCATAGTTTTTTGTCCCCAGTAGCAGAAAATTAGAGGGTCGCCTGCACAAACTTTGGGCAAGCGATCGCATTCGATTACTAGCAACACTGGGAGATTGCCACTCCGAATCATGAAGCTGAAACAGCAAAACTTGTAACGACTCACTACCACGCTGATGATTGGCAATCATGTAAGCATCCCAAATTGCCTCAGCACTCCGAGATGGTAACTCCAAATCACCAATAGCTAATTTTTGAGCAGAGGCATTGTAGCCAATTTTCTGAAACAACAATGCTACCTTCTCTGGAGTATCTATACGCCTCACATCATCTAGCTGGAGTAGCCGCTCTGCCATTACAGTATTTCCTTAAATTCCAAAAATCTCAAATTGACAAGACAAATCTGCGATGGCGCTCTCAAATGCCATCACCCCATTTCACAATTGCCCATACCAAAATTGAGCCAGCATAGCTTTCCCAATGTTGCTGAGTTTTGCAGAACTAATGAGCGCGAATACTTACCAAACATTGCCTACCAATCGTCGCCCCATTGGTCACAATTTAAGATGACATTATCTTTGTCAATTAGAATTTATACTGTAAATCTAGAAGATAAGAAAGTATAAAAATAACAAAAATAACATATGTACTAAAATTTCCACACAAAGATGAATGACGAAGACCAATATTAGGCGTAGGCGTAGCCCCCCGTAGGGATCGCTAACCCAAAAAACGATATTTTCTCTAATGGTTTTTTATTTAATTTTAATTCTATGGGTAGATTGACAAATCCATGACAGGTTTAACTTGTGACGAATGTCGTCGCCCATGTCCTCCAACATCGCCTCAATCTTTTGCATAGCCAGCGGCGACGGCTCGACGTGTCCATTTTAAGAGCGGTTAATGCTGGGATAACTGACACCCAAAGACGCTGCAAACTGTGCTTGCGTTAGATTAGTGGTAATTCGGAATTCACGGAGAAACTTGCCAAATTCTGGCTGTTTGGGCACCAAGGTTTTCTTGATGCTCGTTGATTATATTTAAGCTACATACTGTTTACGTGTGTCTTAGGGAGGAGTTAAGTAACATACGTAATATTATTTCATCAGTGGTATATCAGTTAATTTAGATACTTGTATTTACCAAATATAATGCCATCGCGTGACCACGCGAACCCTGCTTTCACTTCAGATGGGCAAAACATGAAAAGTAAAAACCCCAGCCCTATGCTGAGGTTCTCTTGTGATTAGTACAAAAATACCATAAAAGGGGATGCATAACAAGCAATCTTCTAGGTGATGCCATCGCCCAGGACGCCACGCAAGCTTCTAAAATAAGAGCATGAACCAGTTCAAAATCCAATTACTTTCCGTAATCAGAGGCTGTACTGTGTTAGTGTTTTATATCAGTGGAAAGTGCTGGCAGTTTCGCGTAATTAGTCCAGATGGTTCGGTGTATGAGGTTGAGCCTCCTATAGCTGCGATTTCGGAAATAGAGGCTCTTAACGCACCAACCACTTGTGTTTGGTAATTTGCTACTTTATTGTACGCAACACTGTTGTAGGTAACGAAAAATCAAGGGTTAAGAGTCCTTATTTCCGCACTAGCCCTTATTTCGGCTCAACCTCTACAATGAGAGGATGAACCAGTTCAAAATTCAATCACTTTCCGTAATCAGAGGCTGTAATGTGTATTGTTTATACTAGTAGTAAATGCTGGCAATTTCGCGTGATTAGCGCGGATGGGTCAGTGTATGGCTCAGAGAATATTTTCTATACATCAGAAGCTGCAAAGGAAGCTGGTATTAGTTGGGTTGGTGGGGGGAAGCAGGATTAATACGGTATTCCCCCAGAAGTGAAAGCGCCTCTCCTAGTTCTGGGGGAAATTAGGTCAAACAAAAAACCTTACAACTCTCGAATATGCGCCGCGATTGCCCGTAGCATCATCGCCATCTGATGTTTATTGGCAATATGCATGTGACTCGGATTATGGATTAAGCAACTGGCACATACAGCCGACAACCCAATACTTAATAAAAGCTTGCGAATTAATACCAATTTTTCATCCTTCGTGAGATGCTGGCAAACTTCAAAAGCCTTATCTATATTGCTTTCCACTTGAATTTCAATCTATGCAAAATTTCAGTTTTCCATCATACAGCTAATATCAAGTAGGTAGAATCCGTAATATTACTTAGTTAGAGACTAAAAGTTTTAATTGACCTAGTTGGATTCGCGTCATTGCTACTTTGTAGCGATTCGGCAATCATCATTAATATTTCAGCTTTTTCTTGGGGTGATGCTTCTCGGATGAGCGATCGCAAGGTTTCCTTGGGAGCGGAGCCAAAAAGTTGAGATAAGTACCAATCTTTGGGTTCTTTAGGAAGACTTTGGATCAGAGCAATCAGCTTGCTACTGCCCAAATCAACTTTACCGTTGCGAAAGCGCGATAGCATAACTTCCGAAACACCAGAAGCATCGCAAATCGAGCGTGCATTCAATTCAAAACGCTCTAACGTCTCACCAAATAATTTTTGGTATCGCTGGGACTTGGCAAAATCTGACATCATCACTTATAGTATTTGTTATATCTTAACAGATTACCTACTATACTACTAAAAGTAGATATCAACCCTATGAATGATTTAATTGCAAAATTGAACCAAGTACAGCTATTTCAAGAGGATGACAAATTATACGACAGAACAATGAAGATTGACTAGTAAGGATTTTAGCTTTTGTCAGTAGATTTGAACAATCAGCGATGCCAGTTTCAGTGGTTTCCAAGGATTTTATTAGTATCTACTTCTGCGCTTTTGGCGAGCGCAAGTAACCGTGAAACCTATACAGCCAAAGCCTTTTCTACTGGGTCTGTATTCTTACGATTCTTGCTTGCTAGTGCATCAGCAATTAAGCGCAAGGCTTCCAACTGTTCGGCTGAACTGGATTGGTTAATTACCGAGCGCAAGCTCGTGTCTGGACTAGTACCAAATAATTGGGATATATACCAAGTTCTGGGTTCGTAAGGAAGAGCCAAAAGCAATGTAATAAGTTTTGTAGATCCCAAATCCGCCTTACCATGCCGAAACCGCGAAAGAAGAACCCTTGAAACTCCAGCGGCTTTAGCTGTTTCATTCGCATTTAAATTAAAGCGGTTCATCATTTCGTCGAACAACCGCCAATGCAACTCAAAATCCTCTTCCGTTACAAAATTTTGCATTTGCTATGTTGTATTGTATTCGATACAAGGTATCCTAAACGATACAAAGAGAAATATCAATATGGATGAATTAATCGTACCAAACGGCTCTTAAAAATGCTCGTTACAAGTAACGACAGGAGCAAAAATTCATAAATGCCGCCATTGCTTGAAACTTGGCGGGAGCAATTGTGTGCCCTCCAGTCTAAACAGTGAAAAAATTTGCCTCAGTTATAACGAACCGGGGCAAACAAAAATTTGATTAATCATATTTGGTGAATAAAGGTGCATTATGACCGAAAACAGTTCCAAAATTCAAGGTAAATTTTACCTAATTAAACATGAATGCTTGAGAGTCTGCCGGGAATTAACCCCAGCACAACGAGACGTACTTGACGATCTCATTCACCTATTTGGTCATCCTAACTTAGCAAAACTGGCAATGGCTCAAGCAACCTGCTTGGAGTCCGGCATAGCCGTAACTTTTGAGGAGGTAAAGCCATGATCCCTAAACCGCAAAGAGATGAACAGGGTAGGATACAGGGTGAATTTTACCCCCTTCAAAAAGCTGAACTGATAGCCCTCCGCAAAACCAAATTAATTAACAATTCTGCCTTTGTGCATTTAGCGCTCAGGTACGAAAACCCTTTCTGTGATCGCCTTATTACAGTTATTCCCAAAGAGTTTGCATTACGATGGCAAATGCCCGAAAGCAGTATCTATGAGGCGATCGCCAAACTCAAAGATAGCCATGCCATCAATATCAGGTCAGGCAGAGTCACCATCGAATGGGCAAATTCTCAACAAGATAAGTCTAATGATTCTCAACAAGAAGATAATTCTGAGAATCCAGAAAGTTTCTGGGATTCCAGAAATGATTCTGAGAATCCAGAAAAAATTCTGGAATCCCAGAAAAAATTACGGAATCCCAGAAAAAATTCTGGAAGTCCAGAAAACCGGCGCTCAAAACCCGCTTCAGATAAGGACTCCAGCGCCCTTCAGACTATTCAGACTTATTCAAACTTTATAAAGACTCTCTCAGAAGGCGAGAGAGAGAATTTTTTAGATTTTGGTAAGAAGAAAGCAGCCCAATTACCAAAACCGCCAGAACTACCGCTCAAATGGATTGAAACCAACTTTGAAGAGTTGCGATCGCAGTGGGAGAAACAAAACGGTGTGGTTCGTTGCACCAAAAACTGGGAAAGTGACCCCAAAAGCCTTGAATGGTTAGATAAAATTCGCTCCCTTGGGTTCGCGGCGTTTATTTATGAGGATGGGAGATTAAACAAAGAGCGTAAGGAGTTTTACGAGTGGGCTAACTCCAAAAACTTAATTTGGGAGAAGAAATCATGAATTTACCCGAACTTCCCCCACAACCAATCCGTGACGAAGATAAGCCTGGATATCAAAAAGAAATTTGGCAACCGAACTGGCGCTGCTTCTGTTGCCAAGATTCAGGGATTGTCCGTCCCTCTTTAGCAGAGATGGTAATTCGCGGCTATGACTCCAACCGCGATCGCTTGCCAATATGTCAGGCTCCAGGCTGTAACACTGGCGCGAAATGGTTACACCTGGAGGAAAACAACATAGACATGAGGCTGACGGCGGCAATCTGCCGAGAATTAGACCGAATCAGCCGCGAAGATTGGCGACAGTCAACACAGCAAAAATTTATCAACCTTAAGGGTTTATGTCAAAAAATGTCGATACCAGGGAGCGGCGAGCGCACAGAAAACGACAACCGCGAGGTAGCACAACGAAAAGCAGAAATTGAGGCAATTAGCCCTGAAAAATGGGCAGCTATGAGAGGTACATATTTCTCTGAGGATAACGAATGAAAAACACCACAGAGCCATTTAACAAGTGGGTTTTGGGTCATAGACATCCCAAGCCGGGCGTAGCTTGCTTCTCCGTAGGC
>CAVYXS010000082.1:0-6010 GCA_963772205.1 uncultured cyanobacterium | reverse complement strand
ATTTCCCCACCCATCATCTGGCAAATATCGCGGCTAATTGCCAAACCCAATCCGGTACCACCATACTTTTTCGTAGTCGAAGTATCTCCTTGCATAAAAGGTTGAAATAACTGCTCTTTTTGACTTGGAGACATACCAATACCAGTGTCGGTAACGATAAAATTAATAGTACCAAATGGAGCCTCTAATCTTAATTGCTCCTTTTCGTTTTTCACTGTTAGCGTTATCCTGCCGTTAGTGGTAAACTTAGCAGCATTACTCAGCAGGTTAAATAAAATTTGCCGCATTTTAGTTTGATCAGCATACATTGTCTGTAAGTCTGGATCGCAATCTACTTCTAAGACATTGCCATTGTTTTCTACAGCAGGTTTAACCGTCAATATGACATTATTAATTAATGTAGCAATCTCAAATGTCTCTGGGTAGAGATTCATTTTCTTTTCTTCAATTTTTGACGAGTCAAGGATGTCGTTAATTAAGTGCAGTAGATGCTTACCGGCAGAGTTGATTGTTTCTAAATCAGTGATAAAATCTCCCGATAAGCCTACATCAGTAGCATCGTCTTGCAACAGTTGACTCAAACCAATAACAGCATTTAAAGGTGTACGTAATTCGTGGCTGACATTAGCCAAAAAAATACTTTTTGCTTTACTAGCGGCTTCAGCTATTTCTTTAGCTTGTTCTAGTTCTTTCGTCCGCTCAGATACACGCTCAATTAAACGATTGAGCGATTTGGCTAATAACCCAATTTCATCTTCTGTGGTGATGGGAGCTCGCAAATCAAAATTAGATTTTCTCGCTACCTGTTCAGCCACTTGGGTGACAGTGATGACTGGTTCAGCGATTGCCCGACTTGTTCGCCAAGCTACAATCGCGGCAATCGCCACCGACACCAGCATACTCATAATGATAATTAATCTCTCAACTCCTTTGGCTAGTTCAAAAGCTTCTGTCCTTTGCTTCTCTTGCTGTTCAGCCTCTACGAGTATATCTGTCAATTGTTGCGAAAAATCTTCAAGTCGCATGGCTGTTTCACCACGCATAATTTTCAACAACTTCTCTCTCGCTATAGCCACCTGCTGTGGCTGAATTTTCTGGTAATCAATTTCCTTTAATACTACTTCTATTTGGTCAGCATAAGCTTTTAAATTAATTCCGTAATTTTGCAATAAATTTTGTAAAGTGGAACTTGTAGCAGCTAATCTTTTTGGCTTACTGCCGATAAAATTAGTAATTTGCTGGTCTAATTTTTTAGATTTTTCAACACTATTGAGAAATTTGGCTTTTTTGGTTTGTAGCTGTTGGGAATCATCTAATACAGCCACTAATTTGGAGCTATAAAATTGCGCTCCTATTACCGCATCTTTATAATTTGTTAGTAGTTGTCCTTGTTCATGGGCTTGATTTAATTGCTTGATTTCTCTTCCTCGATAGTAGTTGGCAATGACTAACCCTGTTAGTGAGCCAAAAAACCCAATCCCAATTGCCAAAAAGTATCCATAGCCAATTTTTTGATGGATACGCCACGAACTAGCCTTGAGTTTCCCGCTTGAAGGAAATTCTATAGTCGGGAGTTCGTCTGTGGATGGCTCTTCGGCTGGCACTATTTTGCTTTCTGAACTGTTGTTAACAGGGGTCGGCTTTTGAGTTTGCATCTCACAAATCTCCTTACCCTCCCAGGAAAATCACCAAGTCTCACCTTATGGCTCCCATCTGTGATTCATACCCACACGATCTTCTTAGCTCAATAGATAACTGCTATGCGCTTATATTATATTGCAGTGGTTTTGATATTCATGCTGACACAAATACTTGGTGGCGGCAAACAAATATCACGATTGTCAACAAACAAAAATTTTCGACGGCATATACACCCTTAGAAGCATTGCCGTATTTTGCTTACCACTGTTGTTCATAGCTAGGTGATGGGGACGAGATGATCAATTAAATTATCGCGTACACCACCAATTTATGGTACTCTAGCCTTCGACAATATACCTGGATGTTATTTCGATTACTTTTTCCCTGTTTACGGCGGTAAAAAGTGTTGAAATCACTACGTTTGATGAGTCAATATCATTTCATTGCGATTTTATCACTATTTGCTCTAATTTTCCAACATCCAATACAAATAAAAACCCCTGATCCTACGATGAGGATCAGGGGTTGGGAGATATTTGGGATGTTCTCCTTGACTGTTGAGCCTTGTTAATCTAACATCTAAGCAATCTGCTTTTGTAACACGTTTACGGCTTCTTTCAGCAATTCTGCCTTATCGGTTTGCTCCCAAGGCAAGTCTAAATCACTCCGCCCAAAATGACCGTAAGCCGCGACGTCCTGATAAAAACGTCCGCCTCGTTCGCTGGGTAAGTTACGTAATTTGAAGGTATGGATAATCCCCGCTGGACGAAGTTCAAAGTGCTGATTGATTAATTCCAGCAAGGTTTCTTCATCGACTTTACCAGTTCCAAAGGTATCTACCAAAATGCTGGTTGGTCGCGCTACACCAATAGCATAAGATAGCTGGATTTCCACTTTGTCTGCTAGCCCAGCAGCGACAATATTTTTCGCCACATAGCGAGCCGCATAAGCAGCAGAACGGTCTACTTTTGTGGGATCTTTACCAGAGAAGGCGCCACCGCCATGTCGTGAGTAGCCACCGTAGGTGTCAACAATGATTTTTCGTCCAGTCAGACCAGAGTCTCCCTGGGGTCCACCAATGACAAATTTACCGGTGGGGTTGACTAAAAACCTTGTTTGCTTATCTGGCTTCACCTCAAGATCGCCAAACACAGGTTCGATCACTGCAGACCAGAGGTCTTCCTTAATTTTGGCTTGCACTGCTGCTTCATCTGTGATTTCTCCGATACTAGCTGTATGCTGGGTCGAAATCAGGATGGTATCAATGCCTACAGGACGACCGTCTTCATAGACAACGGTGACTTGGGTTTTACCATCGGGACGTAGATATGGTAAATCACCTGTCTTCCGGACTGCTGCTAGTCGCCGTGCGATGCGGTGGGCGAGACTGATAGGTAAGGGTATCAGTTCTGGTGTTTCGTTGCTGGCAAAGCCAAACATTATACCTTGATCGCCTGCACCAATGGTGTCGAATAGTTCTTCACTATCCTGTTCGCGGGTTTCTTGGGCGGTGTTGACACCTTGAGCAATATCAGGTGATTGTTCGTCTAAAGCTACCAAAACGCTGGTACTGTTGGCAGAAAAACCGTTATCAGCGTTGGTATAGCCAATTTCGGCAATTTTCTTGCGAGCCAGATTAACGAAATTCACATTGGCTTTGGTGGTAATTTCACCTGTAATTAGCACCAAGCCAGTATTCACTACCACTTCAGCCGCAACACGGCTTGTGGGGTCTTGTGTCAGTAATGCATCGAGGATTGTATCAGAAATCTGATCGCAGATTTTGTCTGGATGACCTTCGGTAACTGACTCGGAGGTAAATAAATATCGACGAGACAAAGGAAATTCCTCCTTTTAAAGTAATTTCACCGACTAAATATGCTTATTTAGTTCAGTTACTCTAATTTATGAAATCATAACAATAATTACACAATCGGTAGTGTGTCTTTTCAGATATTGTCAATATCTTTAACCGCTATAATATTTATTTTGACGAAAATGTTTTTAACGACACAAAAAAAGGGGATACCCTGAAGCACCCCCATAGATTTGACACAAAAACTGCTGCTTTAAACCTGAACGGCTAACTTGGCTTCCTGTGCTGTCAACCGCTCATAAGCGGCTCGCATTTTCAAACCTGTAAGCACTTGGAACAAACCAGTTCCATTATTAGACCCTGGATACTCACGGTGCTGGAGTAACAAGTGAGTCAATTCACCCTGATATTTGGTCGATGTTTTACTCAGATGGGTTTCGATGTAAATCAATTCTTCCAGGTTGTCAAATTGACCATCTACTTCTAATACTGAAACGTAGCGACCGTAGTAAACATCTGAACCATAGTACAGTTGCATACCAGGGTAGGAACAGGTTAGCTTACGTCCGCAAGGAGTCCAGGTAATTGTTGACCCTTCATCAAAGAGGTAGGTTGGCGCAAAACCTTCCTTCCCTTCTCTTTGCAGCATACGTACCCGCAGCACTTTCCGCTCTGTATCGTTTTTGATTAAATTAGTTGGTAATACTTGCAGAACCACATCCGCAAATTCTCTTTGTGGTTCAATATACTTTTCAAAATCAGGCTTGCGGGAATTAATTTGCGCTAAAACATCTTCATAACGATGACCACGTTCGGCCATGTCTCGCTGAATTTTCCAGGCAATTTTGACTTCATCACTGATGTCGAAATAGACACTGAAATCAATGAGCGATCGCACTCGTTCATCATATAAAGGATGTAGCCCTTCCACAACTATAATGTGATTTGGTTCGATCCTCTCAGGTGGATCGATTAAGCCAGTTTCGTGGTTATAAATCGGCTTATCAATCCCTTGACCATTCTTGAGCGCTTTAATTTGCTCATACATCAAGTCAAAGTTGTTTGCCCTAGGGTCTAATGCAGTTATCCCAGTTTCTTTGCGCTGTTTACGATCTAGGGAATGATAGTCATCTAAACAAATGACCGTCATTAAATCTTCGCCAAACAAATCTATCAAACGACGCAAAAATGTAGATTTACCGCATCCTGAGTCTCCGGCTACTCCAATCAGTACCACCCGTTCCGGCTTATTTGTCATAAATCTCCTCTAAATGCTAAAGATGTGTCAATCAATAATTTTTCACACAGCAGATTTTGAAGCCAGGATTTGACCCGATTGGTTCTTCCTGCGTTCTTGGTACCCACAGCTCTAATAAGAAATCAGACGGGTAGACAACAAAGTAATAGTTGTTACTCGTCAGACTAATCTAAATTCATTGCTGGTAAGTATTTAATCCTAGTGGTATATTTGATTTTAACAGAAGGGGTTATTCTATACAAGGTTTGCATTTGCTGTCAGGAATAATCTAGTGGTTCATCAATCATGCTGATGATTAGTTGCTGATTTTAAATGAGATATCGTGACCACTCACAAAGGTCGTGGCCAAGACGGTTATGGATTTGTGTGTCTATTATTCAAGTGTATAATGTATGATTTTCTTTTGCAGAAAAATTTTTGGCATTTAGGAATTTTATTTTGTGCTTGATTCATGCTCTAGGTATTTAAAGTCAGGAAGGACGTCACGAATCAGTCAGCAACTTGGATCAAAAACTTTACTTTGGATGTACCTGTGACCACAGATCCCCTTAAATATCAGTCTCAGCATCTAGCAGTGTAGTCAGAGAGTCGCTATCATCCAAAAATTACCTGACTCATCAGTGGCGCAAGATCTGAGTTGACAGATGTTTCATACCAAGTAAAACTTATTATAGTGGGTTATATGGAGTCTCCTGTAAGACTATGTTTTGGTTTTACGGCTAGAGTCATGCCAGTCATGAAATTAGCTATGATGCAGCTACAGTTATTCTGGATGAAAGTCAACAGACTAGGGTGCAGCCAGGGAAAAACCACGCGGAAGAAAATTTTCCGCGATTGGCAATTTCTGAAATAAATACCCCCACAAAAGAAGGACTTGGGCTGCTGTAGGCGGCAAAATGCATGGTAGCTTCTACCAATCGAAACTGCTATCTTTGATCATCTGCCATTACTACCTACGCTGTGGGTGTGAAGATTTAACTTAATTTCTACCCATATATAGACACTGTTAGCTATTGTGTGTAGTACCCTGGGTCACAACACAGCAATCTGATATACTTAAGTCAGATCAAGCCGCCGTCAGGTCGCATGGTAAGCAGTACTTAATCAATTTGTCAGCCAAGACAACGTTACCCACGTTGAATCTATAGGTTTAACTCACCGTTAAAAAACTAATCCTCAATGCTTTTGAGGGGATATAGCGGCTACCGTTTGTCCCTGTAGTTTTATCATTTTGATCTATGATTACAAACACAGGTGTCTAGCAATGTCTATTTATTTGTAGATGCGTCTAGATT
>CAVYXS010000081.1:0-9149 GCA_963772205.1 uncultured cyanobacterium | reverse complement strand
CTCCAGTTATTGGCTGTACCAAACCATTACGGATTTCATCTCTTCTACGTTTTGCTTCGTTTGTCCAAGCTGTTTGAATGCTTGGTTCGATATCAAATTCAAGGCTTTCAATTAATTTCTCTACCAAAATAACTCGCTGTTCGTTTGGTAAAGCTAAAGCTTCTTGTGCCAGTCGTTCAATGCTTTGCATAGTTTGGCGCAAAATTAATAATTATTGTTTTAGTCTAACAAGGATGAGCGTCAATCTGTTTAAAGAAAATTGGGTGTGTTAAACCAGTGTAATGCAGTAATTTCGGAAGGTGCGTTACGGCGCATCAGATAATTTATGGCGAAAAATTAGGTATTCTTTTGCGCCATAACACACCCTACACAATTTAACTCTTGATGTTTTCAAGTAGTCACATTTGCTGGATATTGCTGCAAAACATGGCGCAAATACTCCCCAGTATAAGATCTGGGATTTTGCGCCACATCTTCCGGCGTACCCACAGCGATTATTTCTCCTCCTTTGTCACCACCTTCTGGCCCCAAATCTATTACCCAGTCAGCACAACGAATTACATCTAAATTGTGTTCAATGACTAAAATTGAATTACCTTTATCTACTAATCTTTGCAAGACATCCAACAATTTATGGACATCGTAAAAAGATAAACCTGTTGTAGGTTCATCGATTAAATAAAGTGTCTTACCGGTGGCGCGGCGTGATAATTCTGTGGCTAATTTTACCCGCTGGGCTTCACCACCAGATAAGGTGGTTGCAGGTTGTCCCAATTGCACATAACCTAAGCCCACATCCACCAAAGTTTGTAACCGTGTAACAGCTTTGGGAATGTTTTGAAAGAATTCTAAACTTTCCTCAGCAGTCATGTTGAGAACATCAGAAATAGATTTATCTTTGTATTTTACCTGTAAAGTGTCGCGGTTGTATCTTGCACCTTTACAGACTTCACATTGGACGTAAACATCGGGTAAAAAGTTCATTTCAATGACATTTACACCCTGTCCACTACAAGCTTCGCAACGTCCACCTTTAACGTTAAAAGAAAATTGTCCGGGTTTGTAACCTCTAGCTTTGGCTTCAATAGTTTGAGTAAATACATCTCGAATAATATCAAAAACACCTGTGTAAGTTGCAGGATTAGAACGTGGCGTGCGGCCAATAGGAGATTGGTCAATTACAATTGCTTTATCTACAGCATTTAATCCCTTAATTGCATCCATATCTTTGGGTAAGGGAGCTTTTTTGAGTAAGTGATGTTGCAATGCTGGGTAAAGTAATTCGTTAATTAACGTAGATTTACCAGAACCAGAAACGCCAGTCACCGCGACAAGTTTACCCAAGGGAATTTCGACATTGATATTTCGTAAATTATTGCGATGGGCGTTTGTAATTAGCAAACTGCGTCCATTTCCTTCTCGGCGTGTTGCTGGGGTAGCAATTACCCGCCTTCCTGATAAATAGGCACCGGTTAAGGAATCTTCGGCTGTGAGCAAAGCTTGCAAATCACCTTGGGCGATAATATGTCCCCCATGAATTCCCGCACCAGGGCCAATATCAACAATGTGGTTAGCGGCACGAATTGTTTCTTCATCATGCTCAACCACAATTAAGGTATTACCCAAATCGCGCAATTTCGTTAAAGTTGTGAGTAATCTGCCGTTATCTCGTTGATGTAAACCAATACTTGGTTCATCTAAAACGTAGAGAACGCCTGTTAACCCAGAACCAATTTGTGTGGCGAGCCTAATTCGTTGTGCTTCTCCACCAGAAAGAGTCATTGCGGGACGATCAAGGGTGAGATAATCTAAGCCGACATCCAATAAAAATTGTAACCTCGCCTTAATTTCTTTCAGCACCAAATCAGCAATTTGTACTTGGCGATCGCTCAACTTTAACTGATTAATTCTCTCCCGACAATTGCGAATTGAAACGCTAGTTAAATCCAAAATTCCATATTGCCCTAACTTCACCGCCAAAGCTTCTGGTTTTAACCTTTTTCCGCCACAAACTTCACAAGGCTGGTCAATCAAATACTCTTCTAACTTCTGCTTAACTAACTCCGAACCACCCTCATATTGCCGTTGCAGAATCGGAATTACCCCTTTAAAACTCTGCTTTCTCTGTGCCTCTGCGGTTCGTTTATCATCTTCCCCATACAAAACAATTTGCTGCTGTTCTACTGTTAACTTACTCCAAAGTGTTTGTAACTCAAACTCATAAATTTGCCCTACACTATAGAGCAATTCCAGATAGTAAGAATTATCTTTTTCTGACCAAGGGGCAATAGCCGCATACACAGGCGTTTCCGGGTCAGGTACTATCAAATCAGGGGAAAATCGTTTTAAAGTTCCGATGCCATGACAATTGGCACAAGCACCATAAGGCGAATTAAAAGAGAACAATCGCGGTGATAATTCCTCCATTACCGCCCC
Source organism: uncultured cyanobacterium (assembly GCA_963772205.1). Lineage (GTDB taxonomy): Bacteria > Cyanobacteriota > Cyanobacteriia > Cyanobacteriales > Nostocaceae > Gloeotrichia. Next base: position 6,713 of record CAVYXS010000081.1, on the reverse strand, counting down.
ATGTTCTGGACAAGCAAAGTTCTCGGAAAATACTAACTCTTCTTCATTGTCAGTTTCAGATTCACTAATTAAAATGTTAGCAATACCACCAGATTGTTTGAGACACGTAGACAGAGAATCAACCAAACGCTCGTGAATACCTTCTTTTTTTACCAAACGGTCAATGACAACTTCAATGGTGTGGGTAATATTTTTATCTAATTCAATAGAATCAGAGAGTTCGCGCACCTCGCCATTGACACGCACACGGACAAAACCAAGGGATACCAAACTGGATAAAAGCTTGCGGTGAGTGCCTTTTTTACCACGGACTACAGGGGCAAGAATTTGGAAACGGGTACGATCTGGTAAATCCATAATGCGATCGCACATCTCATCGATGGTTTGGGGTGCAATACAGCGATCGCAAATGGGACAATGGGGTTCACCAGCACGACCATACAACAGTCGCAGATAGTCGTAAATCTCCGTCACCGTCCCCACCGTCGAACGGGGATTATGAGACGTAGACTTTTGGTCTATGGAAATCGCCGGACTTAAACCCTCAATCGCCTCCACATCCGGCTTATCTAATTGTCCCAAAAATTGCCGCGCATAAGCACTGAGAGATTCCACATAGCGGCGTTGTCCCTCAGCGAAAATGGTATCAAACGCCAAAGAAGACTTACCCGAACCAGAAACGCCAGTGAACACAATCAGGCGATCGCGTGGCAATTCCAAATCGATATTCTTAAGATTATGCTGCCTTGCGCCCCGAATCCGAATCGTATTCTGATTCTTCTGGTTGGGGTAAGGAAGATGCCCATTTAAGGATGCTGCTAGCTGTTCGTCTGACATATCGGCCGGCTGAAAACGAGTTTCTAGTGAAACAGTCCTTAATAATACTATCTTTGCAGCCGTTATTATAGAACAGTAGGTACTGTTTTCAGTAACAAAATCCCAATTACAGCAGGCAATAGGCAATAAGTAATCGGCAACAGAGTTGAAAGTCTCTTTGTGTAAGGGTTTTATAGGAAGTCGGCGGGAAACTCCATCCCCTTGTAGGTGGTTGAGGTTGCTCGCCGCCGACTTGGGGATAGGGGAGGCAGTGCGGTATTGGGGTCTCCCCCCGCCGCAGGATGAGCGGAGTTAGTCCTCAATAAGTGCGACAATTGCAGCTACTAGTTTTGAGGGGTCGACTGGTTTAGTGATATGAAGTTGAAATCCAGCGGTTAAAACCTGTTTTTGTGTAGTTTCTGCGGCGTAAGCAGTTAGAGCGATCGCGGGAATCTGTCCACCTTGATTAGCAGGCATTGTTCGTAATTTTTTGATCAAAGCGTAGCCATCAACTTCTGGCATACCCAAATCGCTCAACAGCAAATCGGGTCTTGACTGTGCTATTATCGCCAGTGCAACGCTAGCGGATGCGGCGATCGTCACGATCGCTCCCTGCTGTTCCAATAGGAAGGCAAGAAACTCGCGCGTATCAGCATCATCATCCACAACTAATAACCGTACCCCTTCTAGTGGAGCATGGAGCATAGATAATGAATAGGAATCGTCAGAGATGTTCCGATCTTCAATTTTGAATTCCCGACTCTGTTGAACCATTGGTAGGCAAACTGTAAATGTCGCGCCTTGCCCTTCGCCTGGGCTTTGTGCCCAAACTTTACCACCATGCAACTCGACAAGTTGGCGCACAATCGCCAAACCAAGTCCTAATCCGCCAGAACTTCGGCTTGTACTACTATCTGCCTGACGGAAATACTCGAATACGTGTGGCAGAAAATTAGGATTAATACCTTTACCCGTATCACAGACTCTCAATTGGATCTGAGAATCAATCTGTTCTAAGTAGACTTCAACTTTTCCACCAACTGGTGTGAATTTAATGGCGTTAGAGAGTAAATTCCAAACAACTTGTTGAAGGCGACTACCATCACCTTTAACTTGTCCAATTTTTATATCTAGATCAAGATTAATTTGAATAGACTTTGCTGTTGCTGCCAATTGCACTGTCTCTAAGGCAGCTTCAATAATAAAAGCCAGATCAACGGCTTCTAAATTAAGTGCTAGCTTGCCTCGAAGAATGCGAGAGATATCTAACAAGTCTTCAATCAACTGAGCCTGTAGTACAGCATTGCGTTCGATTGTCTCAAGGGCACGCACAGTAGTAGCTTCGTTTAATGAGCGGTTTTTTAGTAGCTTTGCCCAACCCAAAATTGGATTAAGCGGGGAACGAAGTTCATGAGAAACAATTGCCAGAAATTCATCTTTGATGCGGTTTGCTACTTCAGCTGCTTGTTGCGCTTTCTGGCGTTCTTCCGCTACTGCTAGGGCTTGATCTCGTAAGTTTTTATATTCCTGAACTCGAAAAGTTAAATCTGTGAAATCTTCAATTGAAAACAGAGCATAAAACCTCTCTCCATCCATGGCAGACACAGCAGTTACAGTTGTCTGCTGAATGCGATATTTATTTTCAGATATTGGTATAGGAATAACATATTTATGCAGTTGAGAAGAAAAGATTGCGGGAGGGCCACCTTGAAAAATTTGATCTAAGCGACTAGTATAACGAGGCTGATTCAAATGAGGAAAATATTCATGAATAGAATTTCCTAAAATTTGACTTCGGGAAATTTTTGTCCATTCCTCTAAGCAGCAGTTCCAAAATAAAACAATGTAATCTGACTGTAGAACAAAAGCTCCTAAAGGAATTTTATCTAAAAGACTAAATTTTTCACGAGCTTGTTCTATAATATTCATTGTTTCATCGTCAGGATTTGAGTAGAAGATTTAAATATTTTTATCTAGCTAGTTTAGGAAGTTTTCTAGATCACATCACTGCAATTTCATCATTAATTGCCGTAATGAGCGCATCAAATGTACCTACGTGAAAAATTAAAATAATATCCCCAATAATTTCTAACTGCTCAATTATGAATCGAGCTTGTGCTAGCAATATTTTGGAATCGCTTTCATAAGTAGATAATAATAAGTTTTCAATTGTATCTTCTAAGTAAACAGGTAATGTATAGTTCACATGCTGCTTTAGCACATTACTAAGGGAACCCATTACCCCATTGATCACAATGTTACCAATTTCGCTCAGAGTGCCAATTTTCACCGCATCTAAATCAGCAGAACCTGGCTCTTCACCTGTAAGCACTGCAACTAGTGATGATGCACTGTCAGTAGGAAAAATCAAGCCAGCAGCACCAGAAAAAGAACCTGTAAAGCCTAGTCTTACAGATGCCAAGCTGTCATCATGGAATCGTGTTGCTAATTCCTGATAAGCTTCAACAGCAGTTAATACTTTTACAAATGGAATTTTCAGACCGATGTGAGAGTCTACCATCTCATTCAGTAGTCTTGCAGCTGAACCAACTCCAATATTAATCAACTCTTGCAGTGCATCCAGTTGTTCTGCTGTTACATTCATCAAAACTTATTCCTTAGTATTAATAACTTGTTCGACTGCTTTTCGCAATTCATTTTCTTTTGGTGGCTTATTAATAAAGTTAATCGCTCCCAGACTATAACTTTGATTGCGTGCGCCTTCTTGGATATCGGCTGAAATGATAATTGTGGGAATTTTTAATTCTTCATCTTGTAAAGCTTGCAGAAATTCAAACCCATTCATATCTGGCATGAGTAGATCCGCTAATACACAATTTGGTTGGCGCTGGTGAACTAATTCTAATCCCTCACGCCCATTAGTTGCTTCTATAATTTCGTAACCATCAACTTGCAGAAACTTGCGGATCATTCTGCGAGAAAAGGCTGCATCATCAACAATCAAAACCAATGTCATTATCTCTGCCCTTTTGTGTTTTAGCTGAAGAATTGTTGTGTTCATTTATGTCAGTTATCAATTAACAACACAAAAATATAATAGTCTTGATAACTGCTCACCGATTTAATCGAATGACATTATTAGCATAAAAAATGATTTAAATCTAGTTCGTTAAGTTAAAAATATTTAATAAATACTTCCGTTTCTGATAATGGTATAAAGTGTCAGGAAATTTTCTAAGTTCAGCCTAGCTTTAGGAACCTAATGCAAAATTGTGGTGTGCTGAATATCTGTAACTCCCTAGAGTTAGCATATACTCATACCTTGAAGATGCATCTATCTTGAGACATAATTGCTTGATATGCTATTGAGTAGCAACAAGATTGGTAATATTTGAGAAACTAATGACTACATTGTTTAGAGTTGTAACATTGTCTGACTTTACTAAAACCATTATTGAAAGTTTGAGTTGAATAGTAACGAGGAGATTGCATATTTATTACTTTACCATTAAAATAACACTATGTAGCATAAAAATCTAAATATCATCTGAAAGTGGTATATTGCTGATATTTAAAATAAAATTAACATGAAGACAAAAAATATAGATTTTTAACCGATAAAGCAATGGAGTTAACAGAAATTGACGATGATATAGAAGCATTCCTCATTGAGAGCTATGAAAATCTAAATCAAATTGAACAAGATATTATTTCTATAGAGAAAACATCAGCACAAGGAGAAGCGCTAGTTCGCATTTATCGGTCACTCCACACAATTAAAGGAAACTGCGGCTTTTTACCATTTCCCAAATTGGAATCAGTTGCTCATGCTGGGGAAAATTTGCTCTCGTCTTTACGCACTGGCCAGCTAGCAATTACCCCCACGATTATTAATACGTTACTGCAAATACTTGACAGCATTCGGCAGATTCTGTCCCAAATTGAAGCCACGAGAAATGAAGGCGATCGCGATTATTCAGCACTGATTACGACTTTAGCTCAATTGCAGTCAACTGAGCATGAGCAAGGGTTACAGGTAAATCCAGATACTACGTATTTCCATCACGAATTCCCGGAAGTCTCAACCCTGACAGGATCAGAATCTTCTCAGATCCGAGTCAATGTTAACCTGCTAGATCAGGTGATGAACCTCGTGGGTGAACTCGTTTTAACCCGTAATCAGGTAATCGGATTTAGTACAAAGTTTAAGGATAGTAGCTTTGCTGCTACTTGCCAACGTCTGAGTCTGCTGACATCCCAGTTGCAGGAAGAGATCGTGAAAACTCGACTGCAATCAATTAGTACCATTTGGCAAAAGTTTCCTCGCGTCACCCGCGATTTAGCGATCGCTGCCGGTAAACAAGTTAAGGTTGACATGGAGGGAATAGATACTGAACTGGATAAAAGCATTATTGAAGCGATTAAAGACCCCTTGACTCACTTAGTACGCAACTGTATAGATCATGGCATCGAGTTGCCATCTGAGCGGACTGCTTGTGGAAAGTCATCTGTGGGACGGTTATTTTTAAGAGCCTATCATGAAAGCGGCAAAGTTAATATTGAAATTGGCGATGATGGTCGTGGGATCGATGTAGAAAAGCTCAAAAAACGAGCGCAGCAACTGGGTTTAGTCAGCGCCGTAGAAGCCGCGTCCATGAGTGAGTCGGAAGTCATCAACTTAATTTTCTTACCCGGCTTTTCTTCTTCAGAACAGGTGACAAAGCTTTCTGGGCGAGGAGTCGGGATGGATATTGTCAAGAATAATATTGATAAAATTAACGGCACGATTGAAATTCATAGCCAGCAAGGAAAAGGAACGACATTCAAAATTAAGATTCCCCTCACCTTGGCAATTATTCCCGCCTTAATTGTCAGCAGTGGTGGCGATCGCTATGCCATTCCCCAAGCAAGTATCCAAGAATTAGTACGCAGAGAAACACAGGCAGTTAATCAAATTGAGATGTTTTACGATGTTCCTGTATATCGCTTGCGGGACACTCTTGTACCATTAGTTTATTTAAATCAAGTATTACAAATCCCCAATAATGATACCAAATTGGAGATGTTCAGTCTGGTAATTGTGCAAGTTGATAACTATCAATTTGGATTAGTTGTGGACACAATTGAAGACATCCAAGACATGATGGTTAAACCTCTAGGAAAACAGTTAAAGGCGCTATCTTTATTTGCCGGAGCCACTATTCTAGGGGATGGCACAGTCACATTAATTATTGATGTTATTGGTTTGGCAAACCGATCTGGTGTAACCGCAAAACAAAAGCAGCAGTTATTGATGGAAAACGCCAGAAAAGACCAAGACCAAGTTAGCGATCGCCAAACCATATTATTGTTTGAGGGGCCAGGAGGCGATCGTATGGGCATTCCCCTGAGTATTGCCTTTCGGCTGGAAGAGATTCTGTGTTCTGCGGTAGAGAAAGTAGGGAATCAGGATGTCGTGCAGTCTTATGGTAAAATTTTGCCGTTAATTGACCTTCACAAAATATTTTCCGATAATTATAATGGCCTCCAACAGCGGACTAAAGCAAGTGTTGCAGAGACACTCCAGATAGTGATTGTCTCCCCCTCCTCAGAACTCAGCGTGGCGCTAGTAGTTGAGCGGATTCTTGATATTGTAGAAGAACCACTGATAATTACAGGTGTATCTAGTCGGCCGGGTGTACTTTTGTGCGCTGTATTTCAGGGTAAAATTACAGAAATCCTTGACATTGAGGCTGTAATTCGCATTGCTAACCCTCATTTGCTGCAATTGATTACTAATGGCTGAACAACAAATTTGTACATTTTTTCTTCAAGGAGTTTATTTTGGTATTAACGTCCTACACGTTCAAGAAGTGATTCGTCCACAAACAATAACTCGTATACCTTTAGCCCCACCAGATATCTGTGGTTTAATTAATTTACGTGGACAAATTATT
>CAVYXS010000080.1:0-11514 GCA_963772205.1 uncultured cyanobacterium | reverse complement strand
CATTTAGATACAGCAATAAAAAATATGAAAGTCATTGTCACAGTAGTCGAAAAAATTACCAGTGAAGCGCACATTGATATCCCTGATGGACTGTCGGAGTCGGCAATCAAGCAGCACATAGTAGACCGCTACAACAGTGGGGAAATGCTGACTGATATGAATATTTATCAAGTGGATTTTGAATCTATCAGCGCTCGAATTGTCAAACAACACACTTCAATCCTATGAGGGGAAAAGCATGATTGACTACATTAACGCGCTGAAAACGAGTTGGTATCTCTCTCCGCCTTGGGGTAAAACAATTCCACCCATTGAAGTCAATTTATTGGAGAGAGTATACCTCAGAACCACGAGAACATTTGGCTATTGCTGTGGTGTGCAATGGAAACATGAATGTTGGCTTTATACAGTTGCTTGCGGTAATGAAATTCTTCACGCTACACAACACCAAATCATCGGCATTGGTCATTTAGAAAGTCATTACTAGTGCAAAAACCTGCTTTCGTTTTGGGGGAAAGAGTAATCTTGACTCTTACGACGATGGGCATAAAACAACGGCTAATTTTAGGGATTGGGCTTGTCAATAATTCTTGGTTTTATGTTGTTGAATTGATGTCGCCAAGCTTAAATAAAGACTGACTATATTGAATCGTTTCTTATTGGTCAGTGAAAAAAGTTTGGTGCGAGTGAATATTTGATTGTTTCTAATCACATAACGAAAATTATCACACAACAAATTATGTCACAAATTGAAATCGCTGAAATCATCGAACAAATTAAAGCAAGAGATTCAAGTCGACGCTAATGGTCAGGCTAAAGCCACTGTTCGAGCAACTGCAAGACTGGCTGGGTAGACCATACTGCAATAATTAATCATCTTCAAAGTGGTGAACTAAAACCGACTAAATTAGCCCAAATCATTATCATGCAAGGATTTGAGACTGGTGAACTACAAGAGTGGAGAACCGCCCGTATCCCTGATGTCGCCATTGCAATCATCCTAGAGTACTACGCTTATGATGCAGGACGGTACTGCACCAAGCAAGCCAGATTGGTATGCCGTTCATTCAACACTATCGGCATTCGGGCATGGATTCAAGATAAATTGGGCTGGACTAAACCCCCCTCAAATAGCGAAACCGCGATGACACAAATACAGTTACTCGCTGCTGTCGCACAACAGATGGCAGAACAAGAACAGCGTTTACTCCAACAACAACAGCAACAGACCGAAATTTTGCACCGATTAAAAGCAGTTGAAGTTGAGCAAGACAGAGTAAACACCCCATGCGGACACAAATACAGCGTTGTTGGTTTTGCTAATCTTCAAGGTTTAGAAATATCTGTTAAAGAAGCAAGTAATAAAGGTAGAAAAGCCAGTGCATTGTGTCGAAAACAAGGAATAGAAATAGAGCGCATTCATGACCCACGTTTTGGAAAAGTTGGTTTGTATCCAGAAAGTGTGTTGATTGAGGTTTTCTCTACAGGTCAAAACTGACAGCGATCGCTTTGAAAATAAGAGTTCTTTAGTTGGATAAAACTACCATGCAACAACTCAATTTATTCACTGAATCAGTCCCAGTTTTACCAGTCACTTACTACCCCAATTTCTTAACCCTGGAACAAGCCAATGAACTTTACCAACACTGTCTACAACTGCAGTGGCAACAGAATCAAATCAGAATGTTGGGTAAAACAATGCCTGTTCCCCGTCTGGAATGTATTTACGGTGATGCCGGCTGCAACTACCTCTACTCCAAAAGTGTACTTCTCAAACCATTACCTTGGACAGACAATCTGGCTAACTTAGGGGACTCTATCACCGCATTCACTAACTACAAATTCCGCATAGTCATCGGCAATCAGTACCGCAGTGGACAGGATTCAATCAGCTGGCATTCTGACAAAGAATCTTCGATGGGATTTAACCCAGCTATTGCATCAGTCAGCCTAGGATCATCTCGTAAATTCCAAATTAAACCAATCACCGGGACACCCACTGACTTTTGGCTGGAACATGGCAGTTTGCTTGTAATGCATCCAGGCTGTCAGTCTACACATCTGCACCAAGTTCCCAAGACCAACAAAGTTGTTAGCACACGAATTAATCTCACATTTCGACCCCACACTGGAGGCAAATAATTGTGATTTGATTCTCCAGATCATGTACAGTGTCGTTTTATAGTTCATCCGTACTATAAAAAGTCAAAGAAGAGGCTCTTCATAGGGGTCTGTTTTTGCAAGGGGAAAGGGAATCGGATTGCGGATAATTTATCTCCCCTACAATCCCACTCGGTTTTTGTCTTTCCCTCTTATTCATCAAGATTTTTTGTCCTGTTTGATCTTCAAAATATCAGACCAATTCGATTCATTTTTACTGATTAAAAAGGAGTAAAAGATGATGGGTGAAGCTAAACGCCGTCGCTTATTAGATCCTAACTATGGCCAATCAAAAATACCCCGTAGTTCTCAAAAAATTATCAGGAAAATTCTCTACAAACAAACTGCTAATAATTTCATCTCTGAGAATTTGAGGTTGACAAAATATGATCTAATGCCTGTGCCATCTGACGAAAATAATCCTCGTCATCTAACGAAAATAATTGATGCAGATCAAAACCCGAATGATCAATTAGCTTCTAACCACTGGCATGAATGGGTAGTCAATTCCGCCGTTGACCCCAAACTCACTGCACTGAATGTTCGCTCTCTCAGTGGTTCGGACGTATACGAGTACCTTTTATACGCTCTCCCCCAAACTGCCAGACGAAACGATGGACGGCTGCGTGATGGGTATTTGAGAAGATACGCCCACGCGGAGGCAGGTGCATGGTGGGTTAGCGGACTTGACCCGCTCAATAATTGGCTACCGATGGACTGGGGACGGATGAAACCCGATTGCCCTCGGCTCGAATGGGACAAAACTACTCTTGAACAGACCCAAAAGCCTATCAAATATGAATCACCCCCAAAGACTCCCAATCGTGTTACATATCTGAGAGTTCCCCTACACATCTGGAAGTTGGTATCACTTCGCTATGACGTACCAATGCCAGAAGATATCACCATTACCGATCTTGGAGAAGCATTAGGATTCTGGGCTTGGGTGATGGCACACCCCCAAATCCCTGTAATTCTGACGGAGGGGGAGAAGAAGGCTGGTTGTCTCCTGACTTTGGGATTTGTGGCGATTGCACTCCCTGGAATCTGGAACGGTCGCGTGGGCAAGGAGGATTTAGAACGACTGCACCCTGATTTAGTGCCAATGGCGGACAAGGGGCGGAAATTCGTGATCCTCTTCGACTACGAAACCAAACCCAAAACCAAACAGCAGATTTTTCAAGCCACACGTCGCACAGCTTCCGTAATTGTACAACAGGGGTGTGAATGTGTTGTAGCTCTACTGCCAGGCCCCGAAAAAGGAATTGACGATTGGGTTGTAGCTCTGGGTAAGAAGGCAGATAAATCCGTCACCACAATGATTGCTGATGCCCTGACTCTAGCTGAGTACCAGCAAAGATTTTTCATTAATCGTGCCAGGGGACTGCATAAGTACAAACCCAATGTGATAGTCAATACCCGCTATCTTTCGACAGTCATCCGCTCCCTGCCTGAATCTGGGTTAGTCGGTTTGGCTTCTGATATGGGGACTGGCAAGACCGAAATCTTGGCAATCATCAGAAGAGATAACCCTGAACTGAGCTTTTTGAACAATGGGCATCGAGTCACTCTTTTGAAGAATCTCAGCGATCGCTTGCAAACAGCCATGTACTCTGCCATATCCTGCGGTGACTGGGCTAAAGTCAAAGCACTGAGTATTACGGTAGACTCGCTGTATAAGATGGCGAGTGATTTACAGGCTTACGATATTCTATTCATTGATGAAGCTTGTCAGTATCTCGCCCATCTGCTCAAGTCCAAAACTTGCAAGGAACACAGAGGGGCTATCCTGGAGGTGTTGGAGTATCTGGTTTACAACGCCAAGTTGGTTGTTTTGGCAGATGCCCACCTCGATGATTTGACCATTGAGTTTTTCGTGAGAATGCGACCAGTAGGTGAAAAACCTTACATCATCAAAAACGAGTATCGCTCAGGTGGTCGTCAAGTTCATTGGTACGAGGGGAAAAACAGCAGCGCAATCGTTGCCGAGTTCCACTCTCAACTTATGTCGGGTAAAAAGTTGATGATGGTGAGTGACAGCAAGCGATTTATCAAAAAGCTAGAGAGAGCGCTCAATGATGCTTCTTCAATAGATGATGCTGACGATACACCGGAATCAGCCGAAGACCGTCAGCTAAGGGTATGGGCGATTCATTCGGAAAATAGCGGCTCTGAAGAGAATGTCATCTTTCATCAGGGAGATTAACGTTGCAATTAAGGATATCGATGCTTTTTTAATTACTCCCAGTCTCGGTACAGGTGTTGATATCTCCACTGAGCATTTCGATGCCGTGTTTGGTGTGTTTCATGCTGTAAGTCAATCAGCTACAGAATGCGCCCAGCAATTATGGCGGTATCGTCCTGATGTGCCCATGTATATCTGGGTGGCACCACGCCCTCCCTTTGGTTACGCCGAAACTAATGCGCGGCGAATCAAGGAAAAGATTCTTCAGAAGAACGAGATGACCGCGTTTTTGATTCGCATTGATCGGGAAACTGGCAAACGTGGGGCAGAGAAGGATTGGGCATTAGATGCTAGTTGTCAGATTGAGGCTCAAAGAAACTGGTCGATTAATAATTTACGGACTGATTTGCGAAATCTGTTGGCAGACATGGGGAATACAATTATTCCTCTGGGTAATGCAACTCATGAGGGAGTTTCTCGATGGATGAAGGCGGTGGGGATTGTCATCGATGAAGAGCATTATCGCAAAGTGGCTAACGCCAAAGACATCGATTTGAGGACTTACACCAGCAGACAGCATCAAGATTATCTCAAACCTCTGGAGGTTTTGGAATGTGAAAAGTTCCGCATAAACGAGACTTACGGCATGAGTGTTACCCCGGAATTGGTTGAGCAAGATGATGGCGGACGCTTAATTAAGAAGATTATCGCACTAGAGGCAATATTAGCTTCCCCGGGGGAAATGATCACTGATGACCTTGGGCGAGAATTTGTTTCACCGCCGACTGTTGTGGTGGAACGGGATAAAAGTGAACGTGAGCGTCTCCCTATTTGTACTGACTGGAGTAATTATTCCACGTCCTGGCTTATGCGTCATCGGTCTGGGATTGAGGGTGGTATTGATGGATCTGATGGATGGACTTGAGATTAAAGGGGATGAGGCAATAATTGAAGTATTGGCGGATTTCTCTAAGCGCAATGCAGCGCACATCAAGGGCATCTTGAATTTGACCATCCCCCTTGATGAATCCCCTATGTGGATTTTAGGGCAGTATCTTTCACAACTCGGATTGTCTACGGAGTCACGCCGACCTGTGGAAGATGGTCAGCGCGTTAGGTATTATAGCCTAAATACTGAGGATGTAGAGTTTGCCCAGAAGGTTTTGGAATATCGCCAAAAGCAACGGGAACAGAGGGAACAAAAACGTCAACAAGAGCTTGAAAGAAATGCAGCTTATGCGGCTAGGATGCGGATTCAGTATGGGATTAGTCTGCCGTCCATACCCCCCAAATATGAAGATGGAAGTAATAATTGCGGGGGTATGGACGCAGATGAAACACTCAGTGATTCTTGGTGGGAGTGGGTAAAATATTACGCTAAGTTAGCGATTGAGCGGTTTGAATTTGGGGTTGATGCGGTTAAAGAATTACTCAGTACACTAACGAGTGATCAGCGTTGGGGCGTGATGTTGGAGTTTGATAAGGTCAGCCCAGACAGATTTGCTCAACTGGTGATCGCAGCCCCTGATTGGGAGGGGTGGATGGCTTGATTTGCCAATACTGCCAGAATTATCTCGTAAATGCCAGATTTGAAATTCTCTTAAGTTAGGATTGGAGAGAAATTGTTTCGTTTGGTGTGAGAAAATTGCATCCAATAGCCAGTAGCTACTTGTTTCTTCAGCTAAGTATTTGATACCTTCTGTATATTTCAAGCCAAGCCAGTGCTTGTAGAGAGTAGTTGAACCAGTAAATTGGTTGAGTTCGGCTTCTATTTGATGTGGTGTTTTTATGTGGGAAAATTCCTGATTTTAGAAAGTTCACAGTTCCAAAGGCGTGAGCCGTAAAATAGCAGTTAAGGAATTTTGATTGATGGTGTACCCCAAAAACGACAACGAGCAATTTGGGTAGGGTCAAAGTTTGGTGAGGTGATTACGCCTACTCAGAGTGATAAAAAGTTTAGCGTGGGAGAGGCGCTCGCTGATTTAACCCACATTCCTATCAATTCCCAAACTGACTCCTGGGAACTGACTCAAAAAGGGGAATATGCTGAATATTTGGATAAAATCTTTCCATATAGCCAACGGAGGCAAGCAACGTCAAATTCCGCAAATATGATTAACGGTTTTCAGGCAACAGTACATACTCCAGCTACTCAGCAGAAGTATGGTAATACTATTCCTGGGGAGAAAGAACCGACGACTTGGGCAAATCGTTTGTCAGTTGATGGTTTTTCTCCCACATTACGTGCTGGCAGTGGGAATCGAACCGCAGCAGATCCCATACATTACGAACATGCGCGGGTGATAACGGTTCGTGAAGCCGCGAGATTACACAGTTTTCCTGATTGGTTCGCTTTTGGGGCAAGTAAGCTGGCTGCTCACAAGGCGATACTCCTTCGGAGTCACTTCGTGAACGGTAATAGTGTGCCACCTTTACTTGCTTATGCCATTGCTTCTCAGGTATGGGCGCATTTGGAAGAACAGCAAAATTCAACGATTGTTTTGCGATGTCCGGGGACAAGTTGCTTTGTGTTTACACATCTACTGGACTTAGCAACCCTTGAACCGTCGGTTGATTTGCGAATTTCTCACTCAATGGGGCAACAGTCAGGAAAACAAAATTGCGGGATTCCTGCGTTAGTTGATGAGGACAATATCAAAGTCGTTTTCGAGCGATCGCCTCCAAGTAATTTGCTGCAAAAGCATCGCGGGTATCCTTGTTGGGTAAACATTCCTGTGCTGCAATCAGCGCTTCATAACCTGTGAGGGTACGGTCTACTGCCAGAATGTTCTATGCAGGTTGTGTCATCGACCTCTAGTTTATTTTAGATAGTCTCCTTCATGAAGAAAGTCGAGAATTTGCTCTGCACAGTGTTCATACTCCCTTTTGCGGTTCCACAACAAAGATGGAGGAAGCAAAAATAGCACTGGACCTACCATACCTTGAAAGACAATGGAAAAGAGGATCTGCCGTATATTTGTCTTTTGCAAAACTGTGCCTACTTTCAGCACAATCATAACAACGGAATATTCAGTCAGGCGAATTTTACTGCTAGTGACTATAACATTGTCAATTTGATTCAGGCGACACTCGAAGGTTTTTGTTCCCAACACACCTTGTTTTTTCAGTGTCAATTTTCCAGTTATCTTATTGAGACGAAGCCTTACCATCCCGCCGAATAAGATTTTTATTCCTGCACCTATTATCACCATTGTCATGCCCATAAAATAAAAGATAAATCGAGAATCATCCTGAAATGTTAGGCCAGTTTGCAGGGTGTTTTTCAGAAAAACTTCAATTCGTGTAGCCTCAGACTGCAATTTCTCTTCATCCGTTGAGCTAATAAAAGAGGACACCTGTCCCTGTGTTGTAATTAGGTAAATCTGATAGATTTTGCCACCTTTAGTAGTACCGACCCAAATGATATTCGTCCCTGTAATCTCTTGAAGTTGCAAACTGCGTTGGCTTTGAATTTGACCCAACCAATTGGATCTGGTTAAGATACATTGTCCTTGAGTGGGTTGCTGCAAGTTACGAGTGCAGTTTAAAGTTCCCAATTCTCCCTTCCCGACAATAGCAATCCCTATACAGACAATTAAGCTACTAAACAGCCACATTCCCCAAGGAACATAGCGCATCGTCAAAATATTTGGTGTTCGTTTAACTAATTTCATATTTTCGCGATCGCACATTACCAATATCTATGATTCCCAATCTGCAATTCTAAATTTCAGAAATACTTACGATATCAAACATGTAGATATCTCCTACTCCATACTCTATGAGCATTTTCATTGATGGTGGTGAGGATACTCATTACTACCTTCTCGTGAACGGAACAGAAAACTCTGTGTAGCCTATCACCTGTAATACCATTGCTGGTATTCTGAAAACGGCAAAACCATTGCCAGAAAATTTGCAAAGCAAAAGTAAAACAATGGAAATCGCTACAAGCAGATCACCCCGTTGGTTCGTTCGCAGAGATATTGATGGTTTATTTGGGCTGGCGCTGGATAATTTTATTCAAATTTTACTGATTGTCAGCTTGTGCCAAGGAGTGCTAGGCTTTCCGGCTTCTATCGTTTATGGGCGTATTTTGCTCCCGAGTGGCAATCAGTTTGATTGTCGGCAACTTCTATTATGCAAGGCTAGCTATTATGCAAGGCCTTCGTGAGCAGCGGGATGATATTACTGCTTTGCCCTATGGTATTAACACCGTCAGCCTTTTTGCTTATGTCTTTTTGGTCATGTTACCTGTAAAATTAGCAGCAATTTCTGGTGGTGCATCTGGTGAACAAGCTGCAGAATTAGCTTGGCAAGCAGGACTGGTGGCAGGCTTTGGTTCCGGGTTGATAGAACTTGTCGGGGCTATTTTTGGCGAGAGACTCCGCCGTGTCGCTCCCCGTGCCGCACTGCTTTCCATATTGGGCGGTATTGCCATCACTTTTATTGCCATTGGTTTTTTATTTCGTACCTTTGCCAATCCCGTAGTCGGCTTAGTGCCGTTAGGTGTAATTCTGCTAACTTATTTTGGGCGAGTCCGATTTGCCATCCCCGGCGGCTTGTTGGCCGTTCTCTTGGGAATTGCTTTGGCCTGGGGGACAGGTTTTGTCAGTTGGGATCATGCCAAGTTTGACGCTACCCTACAACCAATTGGGTTTTATCTACCTTCTTTGTGGCTGACAAAATTGTGGAGCAGCCGTTCAGTATTCGTCGAATATTTCAGCATCATTCTACCAATGGGGTTATTTAATCTTATTGGCAGTCTCCAGAATTTAGAAAGTGCAGAAGCTGCGGGTGATACCTATCCTACTGCTCGGTGTCTAGCAGTAAATGGTATTGGGACATTAGTTGCAGCTATTTGTGGTTCCTGTTTTCCCACTACTATTTATATTGGTCATCCTGGCTGGAAAGCTTTGGGGGCAAGAGTCGGTTACTCGATACTCAATGGCATCATCATCGGCTTGCTATGCCTAACTGGAACTGTGGCAATGCTGGCTTACTTTGTGCCGATTGAAGCCGGGATGGCAATTGTGTTGTGGATTGGCATTGTGATTGTCGCTCAAAGCTTTACAGCCACTCCATCCCATCATGCACCTGCTGTAGTTGTTGGTCTATTACCGGGGATTGCTGGTTGGGGTGCAATAATTGCGAAAAATGCACTCCGGGCAGCAGGTTTGGGCACAGTGGAAAAACCTTTCACACCAGCTTTAATTGAGCAGTTTAAGTTGAGCGATACCTATATTGATGGGGCTTTTGCCTTGGAGCAAGGCTTTATTTTTTCCGCCATGATTTTAGCTGGTATTACAGTTTACATTATTGAGCGAAAGTTTCGCCACGCTGCCTATTGGTCGGCGATCGCTGCTCTCATTTCCTGGGTGGGATTGATGCACAGTTATCGTTGAACTGTGGCAGATACAGTTGTGAATTTCGGCAGTGGAACTGGTATGCCTTGGGCTATTGGCTATATAATGCTGGCAATTCTCTTTTTCTATGTCGATTGGCAAGAAAGATCTCAGCCTTGATTTCAGAGGGCGGAAGATACGGATCTGGGGCAGTGTCTTTCAGCTAGAGATGATACCCTAGTCAAGAATGCAGCGCTACCGTTACGAGAATGATGATACAATCTTGGTTGCTTACTGTGTAAGTCAGTAAATGGTTTACCGTGTTGAGGGGTACGTTGCCCCTCTTTTGTGCTTCACATCTGTGACTGTTTTATTGGTATATCAACCATCTTCATTTTGAGCCGATAGAGTTCGTCAAAGATAGAATTTGATACCTCAATATCGCCCTATTTTATAGCCTCACTACTATTGAGGAAAAAAATTTTGTCTAAAGGTGTCAGGAATGGGTAAATACTGATCCTCGATGATGCCAAGACAACGATACATGATTGAGAAATTTGGTGAAAAAATGTACTTGTCATCTTTGGCTCAATTGTCTATTATGCCCTGTGGTGACTATGCCTTGATCTAAAGTTAAAAAGGAGTGGAGTCAAATGTCAGATCCAAATTTTGCAGAGCAAGCAGGGGAGTTCGGCGTTGATGCCACAATCGACACAACCGCAGATAACTTCATCAACCCCATTCTGGACAATGTAGCTGATCACATTCCTGGTGCTGAGGGATTTGAGCAAATACTCAACACAGAAGTTGATCAAGTGATCAATAACGAGATCAACACAGAGGTGAATAAAGGTGCAGATGGAATCATCCAAGATGCTGAAAATCTGTTTAACAGAGAATAACTTGTAATTCTAGTTGCATAATTAAGTATAAGTGCGGGAAATATGGGAGCAACGCTCTAACAGTGAAGAAGGCAGAATTCAGAAGGTGGCAATACTGTCAAGGTTTGAAGCCTACACTGATTGCAGGAGAGCAAATCAGAGATTTTGGAGAGTTGCTCAAACCCAATACCCGTTTCGTCGGTGCAGAAAGCAGAGGGCTGTATTCTTTGTGCCTACTGCCTTTATTGCTAAAACTAAGACCAGTGATGAGCGGTAGGGGGTGATATTCTCTAATGATGCTCAGTACCCTGCCTAGTTCCACTAAAATAGTCCAATAATTTTGTTTCTCTTCACCTTTCTCGTTCCCGAAGACCAAGCGGCAAATGTTTTTGAAACCAAATCTTGTTGGTAATCGCGCAGATTGAACATTAACAGTAATATTCGCTCCTGGTTCTCTACAGATTTATTGAGGAAGGCAGTGGGCAGTAGTCAGAAAAAGGTAAAAACCGGACTACATCCCGCTACGCTAACATCCGCAAGTGGAGCGAAAAAGTGAAAACATTTTTTGCTCCAGGCGTAGCAGGAGAACATATTCGTCCGTTTCATCCCACATTCCGCACCCTACGGGAACACTTCGTGAATATGGGAGAGGTTTCCCGAATGCCCACTGCCCACTGCCTACTGCCTTTTATCAATACTTGAAAGTTAACAGATTTCTGGCTTTTTGGGCTAAGTCGCTATTTGAAACCGGTTGATTATTTGCGATCGCTCTCTTGAACACGCGACCAAGTACGACCTCTCACCAGGGGCGAAGCAGTTGCAGCAGCAATTCTAAATTCGATAGCGCTGAAAGCCTTACACCAAGAGTAATGAACAATTCTTGATCATCTGGGTGATCGCAGAGGCGCCGTAAAATCCTTCGGAAGTTATAACTTTGAAGAAG
>CAVYXS010000079.1:0-32711 GCA_963772205.1 uncultured cyanobacterium | reverse complement strand
TTTACTTGATTTATCTCTGTAAAAAAACTTAGGAAAACTACTTTACAAGTATAAAAATATACCATATCTTAAAGATATAAGAAAGGCGATCGCCCTCGGCAAGAGACTGCGATCGCCTTTCACTCAACCCCAGTATTGGAGTCAAACACTATGATGACACAATCACAAAAGTTCACCAAATCACAGCCAACCCAATTTTTACGTACCCAAGGCGACAACACCCCTCCTGTCAATCCATCTCCCGAAGACTCATCACCCAGAAGAGAACCAATTAAACATTTATTAATTGGTTCACCCAAAGCCGTTACTAGAACCATTCGCTTGTTGCAAGTTCTCGGCTATGCCAATGTTGGTGATTGGAGTCCACTATTACCAACAGATAATCCCAATGAAGTGATGAGTATTTTAAGCCGCAGGATGTTAATGCCATAACACAAAAAACTGGGGTGTCAAAGACATCCCAGGCATAAAAGAGGTTAATTGTGAATTATGCGATCGTTACACCCAACGATTTTTCGTGATTCCAACAGACGTAGAGACGCAAAATCTGTTGCAGGACAGTGTTAGGCTGCTCTAGACTTAGAGACACACCACACAGCTGATAAAAAAGATGAGTTACCGCGACATCATTACTATAGAACCCGACAAACGGGGTGGTAAACCCTGTATTCGACGAATGAGAATCACCGTTTACGATGTTCTAGGTTGGCTAGCAGCAGGTATGTCTCACGCTGAGATATTAGATGACTTTCCTGAATTGACAGAAGCAGATATCAGGGCTTGTCTAGAATTTGCTGCCGATAGAGAACATCGCCTCATTACCTCGGTAGGTGCTGCTTGAAGTTACTATTCGATCAGAATTTGAGCCGCAAGCTTGTAACCCAATTAGCAGATATTTTTCCTGATTCCAGTCATGTGCAGTTTCATGATCTCCAAGAGAAGACTGACACTGAAATTTGGAAATTTGCCAGACAAAACGACTTTTGCATCGTTACTCAAGATGCAGATTTTGCAGAGCGAAGCCGTTTGTACGGTTCACCACCCAAAGTTATATGGTTACGCTGCGGGAATAAGCTAATCGGCATTTAAGTTGCATAAAAGCAGGGCTGAAGCCCTTACTACGAGCGAATCATTCTGAAAAAATGAATGACGATTAGCTTACACCAAATAACCAAGTGGAAGCTCTAATTCGCTCTGGAGAGCAGGCGATTCAAGAACTGTTGAATAATCCCAATCTACACTGCTTAGAAATGTACTAAAGCTATGCCTACCCTCCTCAATGCGTGCCCTTGAGCAAAACTTTGCGATTTACTAACTTTAAACTTCTTCGGAAGTTGAATTAAAAATATAGCGAATCAAGTCGGAGCTTATAACTCCGACTTTTTTATTGCCAACTTAGATAACTGACAAAACTTATATACAAACTTATATACAAAGGCTCACTAGTTATACACGAGGTTATATACCCCCCTGAGAAGATAGGAATAAGTAAAAAGTAAAAAGTAAAAAGGCAAAAGAAATAAAGCCTTCATCTTTTTACTTTTACCCCTTAATCTTTCACTCAGATAAATCTATGTCCACAATTTATCTCACCGAACTGGATATATCATTTCAAATCCAACACTCTTATTTAAAGGTGTTTCACCAACAAACCCAACGCCTTTCCAGTCGGATTAGCAACATCAGCCAATTTATCATCTTTGGTAACATCAATCTCCCCAAAGAAGTAATTAAAATCGTCATTTCCCATCAAATTCCCGTCTTATATTTAACCCCAGACGGCGAATTTTTAGGACGGTTAGAAAACCCATCCCAACTGCAAGCAAAATATCGCACCTTCCAACGCCGACGCGCACACGATGTGGAATTTAACCGCGCCACAGCAGAAAGTCTTACTTGGGCAAAATTACATAACCAACAGGTTTTTCTGCGAAATTGGACTCAATCCCACGCTAACTACACAACCCAAAGAGCGTTAAATTATCTGACGCTACTAATGGAAAATCTACCTTCTTCAGCATCCATCGAAGAACTGCGGGAATGCAACCAAGAAGCTGATAATATTTACTACTGCGCCATTGCGTCCCTACTCAGCTTCTACAGCAACGGATGTCCACATACAACTGCAAAACAAGTTAGCAAACTGCTAAACCTAGCGAATCAACTGCTGCATCAATATATTTACACCCTACTGAACACAGCCGGACTCCACCCCAACTACGCAATTTTACACCGCAATGGCGATCATGAATTTCCTCTAGCATGGGACTTTGTGGCAGAATTTCGTCCAGCGCTGGTTGATGATTTGGTGTTAAACTTTGCCCGCAATCTTCCCAATTCTCACTTTAATGGCAACGGTAACGGGAAAAAACCCCAAACCCTTCTGCAACGCTTTCTCCAAGACTGGGAAGGAAAACTGCGAACCTTTATACTGCATCCCTACGCAGGAGAAGTTAGCTACCGCCAGTGTATGGATTTACAGGTACGTGAATATGTTGCTTGTTTATTGGGTGATGTGGAATATTATCGTCCCCTAGCTTTGAAGTTTCGCCCAGCACATTCAGACTTCATCAACACCATTGAACCACAAACTGTTTCTCTAAAGCTGGTAAAACGATAATGTTTTATTTAGTCTGCTACGACATCGTTAGCGATACTCGTCGCAACAAGGTGGCGAAACTTCTTGAAGCTTACGGGTTACGGGTGCAAAAATCGGTGTTTGAATGCGTATTGGATGAACAACAGTACGAAACCTTATCCAAATACCTCTTCCGACTCGTGAACAAACGGGAAGACCAAGTAAGATTTTATCCCATGTCTGCACACACCCGTTGCAAAATCGCAGTTTTGGGTACGCAACCGCAGTTTGTAATTGACGACGCGGCGTATATCGTCTAAGAGAGCAATTATCACCAAGATTTCACCCTATTAAAAATACCAATATGAACGCTCCACGCGCTCCACCGCTAGCTGTGTAAACATCTCCATGCTTCGGTCAAATTTGGATACTCGGAAACGAGACGAATGCAGATTCAAACTATCCAATTCTGTTTAGTTTTCACTTCCAAAGTTCAAAAAAAACTTGATGCATTACCCTCTTCAGACCGCAAGCAATATGACAAAGCTTTTGCATGTTTCGCTAATCATGGTCCTACTTACCGTAGCTTGAGAACGCATCGTTATCGCTGCAAAGATGGCGATATTTGGAGTTCTTCTGCGTCGATGGCGAAACGATTTTATTGGCATTATATCGAGGAACAAAGTGTTGAGGTTACACACATAGATTCCCATTAATTAAGTCAATTGTAGGTTGGGTAATGCATTGCCTCAACCCAACAAAACCGAAGATTGTTGGTGTTGAGTTACCCTGCGGGAAGCCCCTACGGGTCTACGTTCCTCAACTCAACCTACATCTTTTACTTATTTGAGAGGTTGGTTAATGTCTAATCCTCGCCCACTACAAGCACGAGAACTGCACCTCATCTCACTATATAGTAACTGGGAATTTGGGATAAAACCAAGGAATTTTTATGCCAAATGGGCTGTCAGTTACGAACAGATTGCCCTGATATGCTCCCGTTCTGATTCTACCGTTAGGGGCTGGTTTATCACAGGTCGCAACCAACGTTACCCCACCCAAAACGATTTGCGCCATCTGGCTTTGATGAATTTTGTTCTAGAACATTTCGAGGAGATTCCCGAACATCTTGTACAACGTTTATGTTTGGATAATTCGGATGAATACACTATCTAATTAATTTGTCAATATCAACTCGAACTGTTTTAACTAAGACCTCCTGAATTAAGGTATTAACTAGCAACTTCAAAGTGCATTACAACAAGTCAAAAGCCAAAATAATTTTTCTTTTGCCTTGTAAATTTTACCCTTTAACTTGGAGCGTAGCAACCATGACCTATTTTAAGCAATTGCATCCGTGGTGTGTTACTCGCTGCTTAAGCAACCAAGAGCCTTTGGTTGTAGCGCGATTTCGTCGTCGCGATGATGCAGTTGCTTATTTACAAGTGCTGCAACGCTCAGTCAAAGATATCGCATTGACGATAAATTTTGACCCACAAGTGGTAAAAGAACTGAAAAATGATGCTTGAAGTTGACTGACTTCATTTGAAGTCGAATTAATGGAAACACCTGCGTTTAGTTAATGCCAATTCACTTTGTATTTGCATTACTCCACATCTTTATTAAGGATATTATGGGGTAATTTTATGTGGCAAATGTTTGGTTAAGTGGTAAAACTCATAATTCCCCAGTTTATCTTGGATGATAGCTGGGGATTTTTTTATCTTCCCCATAGGGAAAGAAAAAGGTACAGTATCAACAGGTAGATAATTTTAGCGAGGGTTGATAATTCTTGTCAGCAACAAACTCATAACATATTACATCACCAATAACACGCGATCGCTGTCCTAAAAATAAACAAAAACCAACAGGTGCATATAAAATCAAGTGTATACAAGTTGCACCATACTGTTGACGATACTGACGAATCAGTGCTTTCGCGTGAATAGCCAGTGCTACAGCATCCGCATTGGAAGTTATTGCTTTTTCTCCAATCCCCAACTCTGGTTCTGCATAGACCATCGAACTATATTTTACTGATGAGTTATTATACAGATGTTCTACATCTGTTGAGGCATCACCAGTAATCGCTAAAGCAAACAAAAGATGCTCCCCTATTTCACCTTTTTGCTTGATGACTTTAAACTTAGCATCAGAAGTGGTGACATTAGAACGCCACAATTCGTCTTTTCCTAACGTTCTTTGCTCAATTTGTAGAGTATATCCTTCAGTATCTTGGAATGTATAACCAATTGCAAATGCTGCACTCAAAGGTAATCGACCCCTAATGTCAACAGTCAATGCATTTTTTCCCTGAGTTAAATCTTTACGTGCTTTTTCTAGACTAGGAAGTAATATATTATCCCAAATTTCTTGGTCTGCAATTCGACGAGGTTTAGCTTTGATATCAAAATGCTTTGTCCAGTCAAGTTCAAGGGTTGGTGTATTGCTATAACTTTGCTTTAACCAACCATGTATCCACAGACTTGCAGGAAGATTGGGATCTGCTTTCTTTTTTAAAACCGGGGTATCTGCTTCCTGAAGTCCAGCCAAGCGGATGCTGCTACAGCCAAGCTTGTAAGCAAACTCATAATCCTTCGCTGCACCAACTGCGTCGTAGAAACCAACAGCAAATTCTATTGCAGCGCGATCGCCAATTGGTTGATTCATGCCAATGACATAATCAATGTGCTGCTTAATTACTTCTGCTTGGATCTCTGCATAACAAGCGTTGAGTACCACGCATTTTACATGATCTGCAAACAATTCAAACAATCTTGCTAATGCTTCCCCCTTGACTAACTGAACTTGACCGATTTCGTTTTCAAGTGCAAGTCCCTCTTCCCCAGTTCCATGACCGGAAAAATGGACGATTTCGGGAGTTTCTTCTAGTATAGCCCGTTGTAACTCTCTGGGGGTAACAGCCCAGCGCTGCTTTAATTCAAAGCGATCGCGTTTTTGAGCGCGTCGTAATGCTTTGTCAATTTCACGCACTTCTTCGTCTAGACGCAACTGGCCAGTTAGTTTAGGGTTTGCGGAGAGGATGAGGATACGTTTTTTCGGATTTTTACGATTCATGGTTATTTCTTTTAATGTTGAATGGGGAAGATTTGAGCGTAGCCATCAAAATTATTTTGAGAATTTGTAACTGAATGTTTTATGGTTTCCAAATATTTCTTACGAGGATCTTGATTTGCACCGAATACTGTTACAACTTGATATTTTTGTAAATTAGCGATCCAGATGGGAGAAGCTATTACATTTTCACGCTCTATATTTATGGATTCTTTTTTAATTCCCCCACATAAACTTTTTGCAGTTGTGTAATTTTTAGCTTCTAAATTATGAAATTGGTTGTGTAAAACTTCGAGAGGATAAGGCTTATTTACAGGATTTGCATCTCTAGTAGCTTTACGAATTACTAAAATCTCACAATTAATATCCACTGCTTCCAGCCAAGTATGTGCAGTTGCTGGGACAACATCTTGTCGTGGTTGACGATAATCAATATTTATTTGTGAGAATACACCTAAAGCCGAATAAAATCTTTGTAATTGTTGTTGAAATAATATCTGAAACTCTTGAGTTGTTCGAGGTAATGTCCAATGATTTTGCAAAATATCAGGTTTAATTTCTTCACGTTTTGGTATTAAATCTACCCCTCGATGTGCAGGATTTCCTTGGCGTTTATAGTAAGGTCGTCTTGCACCTTGTCCGACTCCACCTAAATGAAACATTAGCCAAGTCAAATTATTCAATAGTTTGGACACTGAACTTTTAAATCTATCCTCTATGAAAAGAGACTGACGCAAAATTAGAATACCATCTTGATGGTTATCTTTTGGAGAGCTACTATCATTAATAATTTCTATTTGGAATAAACCATTTTTTGGTTTTGGTTCAATTCCACCAAATATAAGCGTCTCTAACTCACGAACTTGATTTTTTGGTAAAACACCCAAAGCAAATGCTCTAAACCAGTAGCGCAACATCGAACGAAATGCTATTGGACGCACTTCTGCTACTGCTTGAGGTTTTGCTTCCCAGTTGTTTTCGTTCAAATTCCAATTAATTTGTTGATACCCATGAATTAATTGTCCTTGTATTTCAAATGGAACTCGTAGAATGATCGCACTTTTTCTAGGACGCTTTTCTGGTGGAAGAGAAGTTAAATCTTTTCCTCTTAGCTTTAATTCTCCATAACCACTATTAATGCGCGAACCAATCCCTTGAATTAATCCTTTAAGCAACCACTGTTTTACTTCTTGTAGTGTATCATCATCACAATCTACACCCTTACGCAAGCCAATTACAAATTTTGGTTTGAATAAAGATAAAAATACATTTGGATTAGGTTTATACTGTGGTTGATTATTTTTATCCCAAGTCCAAATAGCATTCGCCATATCTGGTTTTAGTCCTCCCCGTTGATCTTCACCAGGAAGTGGGTAAGCATCCAAAAAGGTGACTATTCCCATGCTAGTTTCAGGATTGATGTCACCGAATATTTTTCTAATTTTTATTGCAGGTATCCCTTCCCGTTTTGCTACTGCTCTTGCAACACCTTTGAATGTACTGCTAGGAATATAAGGCATACCTAAACTATCAAATGCTGGTAACAGCATTGACTCTGGTGCTGTGCTTCCACCTACTCTAATTCGCCAAGGACATTCTACTACAAACCATTCATGAGCTAATTTTTTTGTCCTAGCAGTAAGTTTTTCTAAGTTAACAGAATAATCTCCCTTTTCAATACGTTGTAGTAGTTCCAACATTTTGGCACTATCGAGCGCATTCTGCGATTTATTTGGAGATTGTAACCGCATCCAACGCAAATACTCAATAAAACTTGCATCGCTAGAAGGATTCGGTTCACCAATTGAATCCAGCCAAGGTGAGGGAGGATTATTGTTACCATGTACCATTAATTATCTCCTCAAATTTATGATTCAGGATTATTAGTTGTATTGGTTGGTTTTTCTTTAGGGTAAAGAGCTTCAGCCCAAAATGCAAATTCACGAGCAACTTGTAACGCAATTCCAGTCAATCCCAGGTATGATGATGAGCCTAATTGTTGTTGATTACTTAAATTTTGTAACGCATTTCTACCAGCAATAAAATCAGTATCATCTGGATAAATTAGTTCACCTAATGTCTCGAAAAAACACTTGATGACACTTTGCTTATTAGGCTTATTTTCTAAGGCATATTCTTCGGCTTTTAATCGCAATAATCCCCAAGTCGCAGCATAGGTATAAAGCTCTACAATTTGAGTTTTCTGCTCTTTCTGTGCGTCTTTATCACCATTGACTGTTTTTTTAAGCTGACTAAGTTTCTCGTACACTTTAGCCGAGATACTTCTGGAATCATAAGTTAACATATAGCTGCTTCCTCTTCATTGTTTTGAGTTGTCACTAAGTTATCTTCAGAATAATCTGTCCAAATTTCTACAAATCCTCTACCTAAACTTTCTTGTCCACCAATTTGTTTGATGTTATCTTCTAACAAATTTTGAAATCCATTAGACGCTGTTTTTACTTCATCATCTTTGAGAGTTGTAGTTGTTCCCCAGGGGAAAAACATTAATGTTTCTGGAGGAATTGCTTCTTCATAGCGAAAAGCATCCGCTTCTTTTTTATCATTTAAATTCACTCGCACCTGTCGCCATAAGCTTGACTCAATCAATACTTTACAATCATGTTCAGATAAGACAAGTACTTGTGATATATTTGCAGTTTCTTCGCTACCTTGAGGAATAAAATCAGCCCAATTATCCCATGTTTTCAATTCATTAGATTTAAAAATAGTATCTCGCAAGTAGAGATTATCTGAATTTCCTCCACTAAAACTCCCAACTTCTGGCAGGATTAAATTACTATTAGTTAAACGTATCCAACGACGCAGTAAAAAGGGAGAAGTTACCCACACAACACCATGACTCAAGCTAGAAACAGGAAAATATAAAATTCCTCCATCTCCTACCCAGAGCGCACCCTGAGTAAGATTCTCTGCACTTCCAGATGTAATATCTTCAATTGTATTCCCCCAGAAAAATTTCTGGTTGTGCTTTGTATCAGCCCGCAATCTACCGCGAATTGTACTAGAAGGTAAGTATGGTAAATCTGTATGAGATTCCTTGGCAATACCAACTAAATTTCCTTCCTGACTTGTACCTCCTGTATGCAAAGGAGAAAGTAGATATAAATAAGCGTTAAACATTTTCATTTAATTTGTCCCCCACAAAAGTTTTCCATAATTCAACTGTGTAAAAGTATCCAACCACCTCCCATCTCCTTTTGGTAAAAGTAGGGGAGTTTCAGCTTGTTTTCCATCAAAAACGTATACCGTCCCTGGTGGCACAAATGCCCGTTGTGGCAATAAACCAAACTCGCGATCGCTCTGATTTCTCGTAATAGTTGATATTCCTCCCCAAAGTAATGCTTTATCAGTGACACATCCTTGTAAGTTATCCTTCCAAGCACTGGGGTAAGAAGCATAAAGTGCTTTACCTGCATCCGCTAACCCAGGTGTAAGCAGGTAAGCAAAATTAGAAGGAGTATCACAAGAAAACTTGTCAGTCGCTAAATCTTCAACTTGTTTAATTAGAGTTTGATATGCTTTTAAACGTTTTTGATAGTCTTCCTCTTTTTCTCCTGTATATTTCTGTGGCTCTAATTTTTCTACTGGTTGAATAATTGCACGGTGTCCTTCTCCTCCCAGTCGCACGACTCCCTGAAGATTTTGAAATAAGCTATTTTTTGTTTCATCATCACAACCAATAGCAGCGACAAACTGCCATCCAGGTTTTAACCGGACTGCAACTTCAGTAAAATATCCCTCGGAGTCTCGGACTTGTCGAGAGTCTTTCTCCATGTGTATATGCGGTAATACTTGTATATTCCAAGGGTTTTTACCAAAATCTGACCGAGATTCGGGATTTTTCCCATTGAGATATTTACGCAATGCTTCGGCTTTGATCCAAGGATGTGGGTTTCCGCAGGGATGGGATTTTTTCTCTATTTGGGGTAACACCATTGGTTTCGGCTTTTTCTGATTATTTATTTCTTGATCGTCAAAGCAAAGATGTTGCCAAGTAGAATTGCGATCGCACGGTTGTAAACGCACAATTTCATCCCAGTCATCCGCAGCTTTTTTCGAGAAGATTCTTTGAGACTGCGCTTCCTCTTTAGGAACCTCCTTTAAACAGATCAAATCTTTAGGCGTGGGAAGCCACAGCGTATTTTCTTCATCAAGTAAAAACACACCTAAAAAGCTAATGTCACGCCTGTCGCGTTCTTCAGGTTCGACACGCTGTGATAATAATGACCTCAAAGCTTGAAAAACCGTAATTGGCATCGGTGGAAACGAACCCTTTGCCCAAGAACCATCCCCCGGACTAAATGGTTTAGAATCCCGAAATAATAAAACATCTAAAGGATTAATCGTATACCAGTGCATGGGAAGTAAAAAGCTAAAAGTATTTTGAAGACGTTGCTGAATTGAGGTATGAAAGTCAAAAATTCCATTTCTCTCTCCTCTGACTCTCTGCGCCTCTGCGTGACGGACACTTTGCTCAAGTCGGGAGACCCGCCCACGCAAGTGTCCTCCTCTGCGTGAAATAAATTCAGATTTAAATGCGTTAAAGCTTATCCTTTAACTTCCTCCAGTGATAACGCTCTACCCGCTTATCGACCCAAAAAGCGGTAAATCGCAGTAATTTTCCTAAATCTTCAGGCTTAGTGCCTAAAGCATCAGAATCATCTTGATACTTGTTCACCCAGTCTTCCCATGCATCCAACCAGGCGGCAATTTGGGGAAACACATCTAATTGCTTGTTGCTATCCCGTCGCGTCATAATCACTTTTGCCGCTTGAGAAAACAATCTACTGGTCTTTGTCACGCAAGCACGTTGGGGTAATTCTTCCGCCAAGCGATACAATAACGGACTCAGATCATCCCCGTAATTTTCATACTCCTTCACCCACTCCCACCATTTGTGCAACAATTCACCTTTCATCAATGCTTCCAACTGGTTTCCACCTCCATAAATCACTCGGAAACAGATACCATCTTTACCAGGCATTTCTTTAGCGCGTTTTCCCTCAGCATCCCAGAGACTTTCTAGGACGGTGGGGAGGGGGACGCTTTTGTGGGCAATCACTACACCCATACTGATGGTTGCACCCGCTCCCATCGTAAAATGGGGGCGTTGGGGTAATCCTTCTAAATCACCACTAGGATGCCAGTAACCTGTACTATTAGCAAAACTGCGATCGCGAGAAGTGCTAAATTCGGGTTCTTTATCAGGATCTTCTTCACCACACCATGCAGCACGCAAAGATAATATATATTCAGGCAAGTCTTCCAAGGGTAACACTGCCATCACATCATCACCACCGCTATAAATAACTCGACCGCAGAATCGTTTTTCGGTTAAATAAGGTACGAGACGGTTGGAGAAATCTAGTAAAGCACGGTTGAGTCCAACGTGGGTAGCTGGCCCCATCCGCTTTCGGGTATTGCGTAATGCTGCTAATTCTGGAATATTGTTCGCATCTGCAATCGCTGAATCAACAAAATATTTGTGATATGGATGTAATTTCTCTCCAGAAATATAGCTACCCATCCCATCCCCATCTGCGAGGACTATTACCCACCAATCTGCGGGACTACCATTTACAAAACCAGTAGCGTGATGTGCTTTATCAACTAAATCTCTGAGAGTCTTTAATTCTTCTTTTTCCAATCCCATATCATCCGCAAGCCATTTGCTGGAGAACATCACACCGTTGTAATTGCGTCCTTTGCGATTTTTGGGATTAATGGCTTTATCTGTTTTTGGTACGTGGGAAGAACGAAATCTAGTCAGAAACTCAAAAAATCTCCGATGCTGCGGGAGGTTATTCTTGATTTCTTGGTTGAGATTCTCCCAATATCTACGAGTTAATTCGTAGTTATCGCTAACAAATGTTGCCGATGCAATTGAACTTAAATTTGGGAAGCGCAAAAGTCGTTCGTAAATAATTTGATTTCGTTTAATAATTTTGACTTGATTGCTTTCATCTGCTTTCAGGAACTTAATTTGCTTAATAATCCTCTCTACATCAATGCCAAAACTTTCTGCAACACCTCCATAAACCCACGCCATGCGCTTAGTTACCTCCAAGGCATTCAATCTCTCAGAACCGTTGAATAAACCTGGATAAACCTTGGACATAATTAACCAAAATAAGCGCATCGAACCTGCTGATACACCACCCCCTTCTTGAAATTTTACATAGTTGAATAAGGGATGTAACGCAGTAAATTGACCAGAAATTGTTGAACGTTCTCCAGGTGCAGATGGTATTTGCCAATTGCGGGTATTCTTCACAGATTGCAGAGCTAACCGCAAGCGTTGTTGCAAACTTCCCCACCACGTACCAACATTCAGTGATGTATATAATTCTTCTTCTACTGGTGCTGGTAAGTTATCTGGTGGTTCAGTAATATTATTTAAATCCTTTATCCATGTTTGATTAAATAAATCGTTAATTTTAGGAATACTTAAATCATTACCAGGTATTCCCAGAGGAACCGCAGTCCAATATGGTTCCCAACTATGATTCAATTGTGCTTCCCAAAGACTTTTCCACTCCCAACAGCCGTGTTTATTTTCATCTTTAAGCTTGCGTATCTCATCACGATAGGGTTCTAAAAGATTTTTGGTATCCTGAGATGCAAATAACTCAGGAAATGCTGCTTCTAAAAGTTCATCTTCAGTCGTATCTGGATGGTTGAGAAATTTTACAATCTCCTGTCTAATGTGCTTTCTAACTTTTTCTCCTATACTTACCCACTCTTTGATAATTTTGTCCGACAGTTTCTTTCCCCATTCATTGGCGGCTTCTTTACCTGGAACCAAAACTGTAATAACGTTAGGGAAACCAGCAGTACTCAAGCTAGTTGATGTTTTCTCGTTAAACCGACTTACCGGGTTTTTACCATTCCCAAAACGTGCAAAATCAGCAGCAAAATCTGGATATTCTTTAAGCATCAACGCATCGAAAACTTCCTGACTCCAGAGGGATGGTACAATTACAGCATCGGGTCCAAGTTCTGTCGCAACTTCCCAGCACAACTTAACGCTGAGATAGTGTAGTAAATAGGAACCAGCCCAAAAATCTAGAAACTTCCGCGAAGACTTAATAAACTCTTGAACCGGGGAAAAGGAAAATATCAATAAATAAGGTGTCTCAGGTTTTGATGAATCAAGAGATTCGGGAAACATTGCACCAGATAACGCAGATACCGTACTTTGGTAGCTATGCAACGGACAATCTGGAATCACCTTATATGCTGGATACAGCAAAGCATCCGGTTGCTGAGTTTGTAGCACCTCCGGATAAAATCGCCAAAACCACCAAAATACCGTTTTGGGATTAGTTTCACCAGTAATCCAGGCAGGAATATCAGATATGCTGTTGTTGACATTCCCCGTATCGATTTGTTGCTCTTGTCCGCTAATTGGATGCTTTACAGTGATTTTTGGCTGTTGAGTGTGATTCTCCAATAGGTTTATACAGTCAGAGGAAGCCGCGATTTTTTCGGCAATGTTATCTGGTTGAGTGTTGCGATCGTTCTTTCCCCACCATTGGTTTAGTTGATTTTCATGTGACTTCAGGCATGACAGGTGGTGTAAAATATTTTGCTGCTGATTTTGTATAATTGGTGATTGTAATAGTGCGTATAACTTACGTTGGTAAAAACTGATTTTCATTACATTTATACGGTTATATAAAGATAAATAGCCCTGTAAATCATGTTTGAGAGTGTCTAATTTTATAACACATAGTATTTTTAAGCACCATAATCATAATCACAAGAGAACATTATTTCTTCCGGAAAATTACATAAAAATCACAGATATTTTATACTCTATTTTAAATGTAAAAATCTTACTAAGTAATAAAATGGAATTTTCGTAGGTTGAGTTGAAGATCATACACGCGGAGCGGCTACTCTCCGAGAACGCCAAAGGCGAACCCGAAGGGGAACCCACGATGGGAGCATCTGTGTTGGGTTTTGCGATCGCTCTACTTAACCTACAGTTATCCTTAATACCAAGCGTATTGGGGCGTTCCGAGACGCTGCGCGAACAAAGAGCGAGTGGGGTGGGTGACGTAGCTTGCTTCCCTGAAAGGGGACCGACAATCATTTTGTGGCTACATAGTCTTAAGAAGTAAAAAGTAAAAAGTAAAAAGTCACCTACTTCATTCCATGTGCCACATATGCTGAATCGACAACTACACCCATCAAGCTCACGGGAGTATTTGCAGAAGCATAATATTTCACTGATTTCGACAGTTCATCAATCGCATTTATCCTTTGCTTGCCAGGACGAATATAGACAACTAGTATAGATTTAGGACTCACTTTATTAACAATTTTCTTCAGCATTTCTGCAACTCGTGTCTCTAGAAGTTGAGCATTCTCTACTTCCGATTTATTAATTTTTTCGCTATCGTCTACTAAAGCATAATTTACTAAATCTAAAATTACTACATCTCCAGAAAGCTTAACTCGCTTAGAAGCATTCAATAAACGAGTTTCTTTAAAACCTCGTGCTGCTAAAAACTCATATTCTTCTGGATAATCATCGGGTAAAACTGCTTGAGGTGAAGGGAGAAAATAATCGATATTTATCTCACCTACAACTTTTTCTCGGTCTAAAAGTTGCTTTAAATTACTAACTTCTTGCCCAACTGTCTCATCAACAACGGATTTCAGCCGTCGTTCAACTTCTTCACGTATCAACAGCTTGGCATCCTTCAGACTTTGGTTAAAAAAGTAAATACTAATCGCGCTTACAACTCCAAAAAGTACACCAAACACGACAAAAGAAAGATTTATTGCACTCACAAAGCTACCAAAACTATTATTAAGTCGCGTATTGGCATCTTGTAAAAATTGAATTTGACTTTTAAGTAACTCGACATCGGCAGCAGCAGAAGGAGATGGTTTAGGGGTGGGGGATGGGATAGCTTGGGCAATGAAGGCGGAAATCTGGAATAGCCAATTTTGAGATGAGTTTATTAATAGATACGACAAATGCATATTCTGTTTCCTTTTATATTTTTACTTTGTCCCATTATCCACAAATTCTAGGTACTCATAAAGTGAAACCTTTCTCAAAGATGAACACGGAAGTAGTTTCTGAAGTTTCCATTGAAAGCGGCGGGAAACTCCAATCCAATGCTGGGTGCAGAGCGGAAATCGTGTCATTTGCGTCGTTATTCAGGTTGCTCAACCTCTTGATGATGAGAAAGTTCCGTGACGTTAATTGCTTTTTGTTTTAATACCAATTCTATTTCTGCTAGTTTTTGACGCAGGGCTTCTTGAAACTCCATTAATTGAGAAACTTCAGCTTTCTTCAACGCCTCCCCTGAGATTTTATGCAGAGAACGGGTTGCTGTAGCTACTGGTAATCTCGGTTTTTGCAGTGTTGGAGAAGCCTGACTCTGTGAAGCTATCACCTCAGCTACTAATTTTCGTGTTGCTTGAACCGAAAGTTTCTCTATTATCACCTGCTGCGTCGTATTGCTTCTAATTGCTTGTGCTTCTGACTCTGAGAGTCCCAAATTTTTGGCTGAGAGTTTCTGTAGCGCCATTGCATGAACACCTTTAAGTCCTCTTGACCTAATTGCAGCTTTCAGGTCTTCTGCTAGGGAGAGCATGGGAAAAATGTTGGCATCAATCGAAGCTGGATTAAGTTGTAAATCCAACAGCAACGCCAACACCGCCTGTTCTGACTCATCTAAGTCCATATCTGCTAGACCTTGTTCTTGCTCCTCTGGTGTTACCGTCATCAACTCAACAACAGAGTTCATGCGTTTTTGTGCGTTTAACCGTCGCACCACTGTCGAGAGAATCCGGGGAATATCTTCAGATTCTAGACCAGCATTGCTTGCCAACTCTCGCACGATCGCCTCAGCCTTATCGAGAGGATTGAGGTCTTCCCGATGTAGAGAGGTCAATAGCGCTTTGCGGTGCAAAGCAGTAGGTTCTGGAATAATTACAGCTTGGAGGTTTTGCCAACCCAAGGTTTTCGCACTGCGCCAGCGCCGCTCCCCATCAAATATAACTAAGTTCTCTCGCTGAATCAGAATTATTGGCTCTAGTTGTCCATCCGATGTCAGAGAACGGGACATGGACTCAATGCTTTCTGCTAAAAATGTCTGTCTGGGTTGTTCTGGGTTCGGTTGAATTTGCTCTAAGGGGATGGATTGGATACCTGATTGTGATTGGAGTTGCGATCGCAGTGTTTGCAGTTGTTCTTCCAACTCCGTAGAACCTTTAGAACGAAGTTCTTCAATCTCGGCTTTAAGTCGCTGAATTTCTGACTCAGCTTCAGACAACTGCTGAGATTGCTTTGCAGCTGAAAAATAATTGGTGAGGTTCAGGAGCTTTGCGGGTAGCCATATTAATTATTTTTTTGTTTTCTTCTGATTCTTGTTTCCAATTAGAGTTGCTATGTGTGAAGCAATTTCTTTAAAGTCATCTTTCGCGGGATGGCTTGGACGGTAAAGATGCACTGGTAATCCTTGACCACTGGCATTGACAAATTCAGCGCTATCCCGGATAGCTGGAAAAGCACGGATATCCATCTGCTCCAACTGAGACGGTAATGCAGAAAACATCTGTCGATGAGCTGCTCGGCGAGAATCATATTGGTTAGGGACAAAGCCGAGAATTTCTGGCTGAGGTTTTAAGCGTAAGTGCTTGCAATGATAGTAGTACCATTCCAGTAAATGAGCCGCTCCTTGAATTGACTTCGGTTCCAACTGCACAGGGATAATGATGTGCGTGCTAGCTGCCAATGCCATCAAAGGTAAGGGTCCAAGGGTAGCGGGACAGTCAAATATAATCAGGTCATGTTCCAGGGGATAGTCGGTTAAACGGTCTCCTAGAAGGTAGGCTCCTCGTTTGTGTAGAACCAGTTCATCTGCTGTTTGCGTTAGAACCATTCCGCCTTGACAGATGACAACTTTGTTAGTGTGTTCGCTCCAGCAAGGAATAAAAGGCCAAGAGCCGTCAAAGTCGTCTTTGAAAACAGCAGCCAGAGTTTGTTCCGGCTCTGGCGGGTTCAGTCCACAAAACAATGTCAACGAGCCTTGCGGGTCGAGATCAAACAGTGCTACGTTATACTTTCGCTTTGCCAGTTCGTATGCTAAGTGGACTGAAACTGTCGTTTTACCACTGCCTCCGGCATTGCTGATCACAGCTAGTCGAATTTGCATGGCTTTTTCAATGAATGTTATTCCAGAATCATATATCGAGATCCCAACATCATATATCGATATATGATGAATCTACACAGAGAGTAGGAATAATTTCGACCTGCATGTAAAAAAAAATAGCTCCGGCAAAAGAGCCGGAAGCATGGAAATTAAAACGGAATATTGGAACTATCTGTGGTGTTCAGATAGCCGTTGTTAGCTGCTAGAGCTACACCAGCACCAACTGGCTGTTTGGTGTTTTCTTGTGGTGCTGGTTGAACAGCAGAAGTGGTAGTTGGGATAGGAGTAGTGTTGGCAGTGTTAGTGGAGATGAAGGTGCGGATAACCAGAGTTGTTTTCTTTTCCTTATATCCTTTGCCGCTATCCACCACCTCAATATCTAGATAGCCCATAGCGATTCCACTTGTGTTAATCCCTGACTCGGCTATTGATACTGCTGTCGCTCCCTTAGTTCTGTAGGGAATTGTATCTTGTACTACACCATCTTTAGCATAAAAGGAGAAAGCACATTCCCCATAAACAATCTTTACTCCCTGATGATCAAAAGTTTCATTAATTGTGAGGAGTCGAATAGTTTGGCTTGAGCTAATCATGAGGTATTCTTTTGGTTGCAACTGTCGATTTTTCATTGCGATCGCGCCTAGCGCTTGAAAACCAAGGGCACCCCACAGACAACTGACCAGTTATCTATGGGATGGATTGGTTGTACTAGAAGTTAGCGGTGACTATTTGGTTTTGGTCGCCACTAGATTCAGTAGATTCTTTGCGTTGAGAGGAACTGATCAGTTCTAGATTATTGACACGAATCACTGGTTTTTCTCTCTTGTCGTCGGTATTCTTGTCCGTCCACCTGTCGAAGATTATTTCACCAGTGATGCCAATGGTGGAACCTTTCTTCACCCAGTCTGCTGCTACTTGAGCAACATTTCCCCAAAGTTCTAAATCAAACCATAAGGGAGATTCGCTTTTGTAGGGCGGTTTGACGGCTAGAGTTAGGGATGTTTTCATTGCACCTGACTCGAAGTGACGGACTTCTGGTTCTTGATCCAACGCGACCAACCAAATCAACTTTATTGACATATTGCTGAGTCATAAGATTGTCCTTGAGTATTATGTTTTTTTCAAAAATGATGGCGCGATAGCGCATTACTGTATATGTGCCATGTAACGTAAGGGTTGGAAACTGTAACTTAATTCCTACCCACGTCTACTCATAGCTACTCCTGATTGGGTAGGTCTGATATGAGTTATAAGTTGGTCAACACAATCTCTAAGCCGTTCTTTCAAGTTAGGAACGGTTTTTAGTTTTTCCCGCACACCTTCCCGGACATTGAAGCAAACAGGTATCCGGTCAAAAGGTGTTTCGTCTAATGTGCCAGAGGTTTTCTTGAGAAAAGCGATGCCTGCGGCGAGCTACGCTAACGCACTTTTACGAGAAGTAACCCCAAATTCTTTGTAGAGACTTGGGGTTATCCTCTTAAGTTGCTTGCTAAATACTCACATTAGTTGGTCTTTTGTAACCAATCCATGCAGTTTCTCTGCAAGTTTGTTAGGTTTCATTTTAATGCGACCTATAATTTTATTGAGTTTTGCAAGTTCTTGAAGTTTCTCTGCTGGTAGTATCGTCAGTTCTTCTACAGTCGCTAATTCCGGACTTTGGTTATCTGGAGTTTGGCTACTGTCAAGTTCTCTTGAAGCTTCTGAAATGCTGATGACATCACTTGGTGCGACTGTCCTATCCTCATTTATTCGAGTAGCCAGAACATCTGGATTGATCTCTGTGTGATTGGTGTATGACAGAATTTGCTCTACTGTTGCGATTTTAGGTGGCTTTAGCAGAGCGATGCGGTAAAATTTCCCTATTTTCCTGACTTTAATTTTGGCTCCAGCTGCCCTGAGTCTTGCTGCCAAATCGTTAAGAATAGAAAAATCTACATCTAGATGAATCTGTTGATTGGTAGTGATGATTGCGCTCATTTTTTTATCTGTAAATTAAATCTTACAGTCAGCGCTTTAGCGCAATCTTTTAGTCGCATTCTTTTCTGGAATTGATAAGCTGTTCCGCATTTAAGTTGCACATCTTTTCGCGGTAGGCTGTTGACGGTTAACGGTTAACCGTCAACAACCACCGCGACTAGTTATGCTTTTTTAGCGCGCATTAGCTTATTAGATATTTTTCCTTTTATCTCCTTATGCTTTCAAGACGCAGCAACCATTGGTTAAAATGCTGACATTCCTGACGTATCGTATCTAGCCCAATATCGATCGCCAGCAGCGAACCATGCAGGGGTTTGTCGTATCCATTGCAACAATTACGAATTCGTTTTGATGGTGCTGTTAGGGGATGATCGTTAATATGTTCAGGGGAAGGAAAGCCGTTACGTTCGGCTTGTAAAATACTGACCACACTCGCATCAAACCACCCAGCAAACGCTTCTGGCTGACTGTACAGAAGTCCTTCAAACTCGTGAACTAGCAAATTCGGGATAAAATTCTTGTGGCCGATATCCTTGCCCATTTCCTGTTCTAGATGTTCAGCTTTCAAGAACGGGTCGCTGGTTTTTGGCAGGGAACTAATTCCCGGAAAATCATTGGGCAAGGCGTACATATCAAACATTGTAGTGACAAACGCCAATTTGTCTTCAAGGCACTTACGATTTAATTGCGGTTTGATTTTGGCATAACTCACCACACCCCCCTTACCAGTGGAACTGGTTTTCACCAGAATCGGGTTGAGGTATATATTTTTATCCTGAAAATACTCGTAGAGCAGTTCCCTAACGAACGTTTCCTCAGTTTGCCCTTCCACAAAAACATTTACTCGGATCATCGTGAAGGTCTCCCGCCCAGGACGTTCTTCTGCCAAAGCTCACCCAGGCTATAGTCCTCAAGCCACGCCGACAACTCATGCTGATTCAGTCTGCGAAGTGATGATTTCCCCTCATCTCGGTCTACAACAATCACATCCGTGGCATCAAATTCGTTGAGTAGTTCCACTGACTGAGTTGAAACAATTACCTGTTTTTTGGCACTATGTATCAATGATGCCAGAACGGTGATAGCATATGGGTGCAGACCCAGTTCTGGCTCATCAACCAGAATTGTTTCAGCTTGAAAGTCTTCTGGTTGCAGAAAAACGGTTGCCAGACACATGAAACGCAGTGTGCCATCTGAAAGCAGATGTGCCTTAAACGGGATATCCTGCCCCCGCTCGAACCAT
This sequence comes from uncultured cyanobacterium, assembly GCA_963772205.1. Classification (GTDB taxonomy): domain Bacteria; phylum Cyanobacteriota; class Cyanobacteriia; order Cyanobacteriales; family Nostocaceae; genus Gloeotrichia. The sequence goes on along the minus strand of CAVYXS010000079.1, from coordinate 12,634 downwards.
TCCAGCTCAATAACCTCCTTGTTTTGTGGAGAAGGACGCAGGTAAAAGTCCCCAAAGAATGGGGCAACAAGTCGAATGGTTTTGACGATTCTTTGATATGATGCTGGGTAGCTGTCACGCAATAGATACAGGAAGGATGCAAGATTGCGTGCATCAGTTCGCAGGTAAGCGTTGTCATTGATACCGTGCGGCTGTTTTATATAGGCACTGTCGCTGGTGTCATGAAAATGATAAACCCGCCACTGCTGCATAGCAGACAAAACGTACTCATCAATTGCAGTCCCTGTACCGACAAAAGCCCTAGTCTCGAAATGACCCTTACCTATTTCACGCTCACCACTCATGTTCCACCAGAAGGATTCAGAAGCGAACATCAGGCGATTGTCCTGGGTTGGTTCAAGGGTAGCGAAGTATCCATTATTGCCGAAGTATAACTGAAACTCCAGTTGTTCCGTTGTTTTACGTCCAAAATGCAATAAGGCATCGGGACTGCCCTGGCGGCTGACAAAAACTTGCAGGTTCTGCTCAAGCAACTGCCCAACCATGCGGAAGAAGCCGATAAAATTAGATTTACCCGCCCCGTTAGCGCCAATCAAAACGTTAAGTTTGGAGAGTTCAAGGTCACACTTCGCGATAGACTTGAATCCTTTTAAAACTATTCTCGACAGTTGTTTGTCACTGTTTGTCGCCGTCATGAACAGTCTCCCGATAGACAGGCTTTTTATGTGCTGGTTTCATTTTATTTGGTAATCAGGCAAGGCATAGCACTTTCGCATGGCACATCTAGCTCTACTGACAGGAGGTTCAGGATACCCTGCGTTTTTTCTACAGGATTCAAGTCACTGGAAGTTCTAAAGGTTTGCAGCAGTGTCAATTACTTGGAATTATTTACTCAGCAGTAAAACTTCCCATATTAATCTAGGAGAAGCTTTGAGCAAGGAGTTTTTGGCTGCTGACAATTTCGATAACCAATCACTATTATTTGGGGATTTCCTCCAACAGTGTTGCAGATAGTCGAGAAGCCACATCTGTTGGTGAAACTCCAGTGTCGCTTCTATTTCTTTGGCAACACTCAGTGCCGTTAAAGGATTGGCAATAGGTGTGGCTAGTTGCTTCAGGAGCGATGCCTTCGGCGGGCGTAGCCATCGCTCTATTGATTGAAGTTGTTCGTGGTGGGAGTGAGCCTGTCCTGGAGAACCAGCCGCCAGCGCCATCACCACCGGGTTATTGAGGATTTCAACTTGTCCAATTCTTTCAAAAACTGCTTTCATTTCGACATCAGTCAATCTGTGGAAGGGGATGATTTGGCAACGGCTAGTAATAGTGGGAAGTAAGCGCTCTTTTTGGGAGGAAAGGAGGATAATAGTTCCAGTGGTAGTCTCTTCCAGCGTTTTGAGCAAAGCATTGGCAGCATTTGGTTGCATCTTATCAGCATTTTGGATGACCACCGCTTTGAATGGTGCATTGAGAGGAGAGCGGGAGAGAAATTGGGTAATTTCTCGAACCTGCTCAATCCTGAGAAGCGGTGGAGACTTCCTCTGTACTCCAGCAGCAGCCAACTCACTCTCGTTCAACAACTGTCCCTGATGCAGATAAGTTGGCTCTACCCACAGCAAATCAGGTTGATTGGTGAGGTTATGGATGTTAAAAGCTTCGGCGAGGAAGCATCTAGCAGCTAGGGATTTGCCTACACCTTCTGGACGGCGAACAAGTATGCAGGAGCAAGTCGATTGTGTGCGAGCCTCTCTGAGGGAAGAGCGTTAGCGATCGCTCCTTTGAGTAAAGACACCGCCAGATTTTGTCCCACCAAGGTAGACAACTCGAAGATTTTTTTAACTGGTTGCACAAATTCCGACTCTGTGCTTTGAGGTGGGGTAGAAAGAGAGGATTCTTCTGTGACTTTAAGTAGATTTAGTTGATTCATTGTTTGAATTGTTGATTTTGGTGAGATATGGAAATCTCATTTGAGTTGTGAGAAATACGCTCCTTGGCTGTTAACTGTTGACAGTCAACAACCAAAACACGATATTTACGAATCATTTAGAATTGCTCTAGTTAGCACCTACGAACAAAGTTTGATGATTTGAGTTTGAAGGGCGAGCTTTTCGTCTCCACCAGACTTGAGCATTAGTTCCAGTTCCAACAGCACTTTCAAAGCATTTTGCAGTCTGTTTGTACTAACACTCTTCACCTCTTGGCGTATGTAGTAGAGGCGTTTGGGATTTTTCAGTTCTGCAACTTGAGCGATCACACTATCGTCTTTACATCCAAGCCGTCGCCATTAGTTTGACTATTAACCAGGTGCGAAAGGCAGTAGTCAGGGTGGCAACAATTCTTAAAGCAGGCTCATTGCAACTGATTAAGTTTTCGATTAATTTCAACGCCTGAGAAACATTACTCAAACGAATAGCATTGGCTAGTTGCAGGCTATTGGCTGCGTTTGCTGACACCAACTCTCTCACCATATCTGCATTTATAGTTCCACTTTGAGCATAGGTTTTCAGCTTTTCTAGCTCAGTAAACGTCAGTCGCGTATTGTTGCCTGTCGATTCAACCAATAAAGAGTAAGCATCCGCAGTCAGGTTTACGTCCACCTCAAGAGCAAGGGTACGTGTCTGTTGTATTAGTGCGTCCGTCTGCCACTGGGGAATTAGGGGAAACTCTATAGCGAGTGCATACGTAAGCAATAGTTGGACTGATTTGTTTCTGGCATCTGGTTTGTTAAGGCTTGTAATCAGCAGGACGTTTGTTTCTGGGATAGCAGGCAGAATATGTTCCAATTTTACTAGGGCTGTTTTTGGGCAAACCCCCAGTAAAGAGCTGTTTGGTAGATGAACTAAGCGTCCTCCACCTCCCACCGGAGGAGTCATGATGTCTACAAACGCTTGGGGAATTGTCTCCTGAGCAGAAGGTGAGTATTCAGAATAGTTGACGCAGTTCCAATCCCGATCAAGGATATGCGATCGCAGTTTCCCAATAGCGCGATGCATTAAGAACTCGTTTTCGCCCCAGTACAAATGTATTGGCATGAAGCTTGTCGTTGAATTCACTTTCTTTGTGCCTGAGCGTTAGCTCTTCTGCTATGGGAGAAACGCCTAAAACCTAGATATTGTTAGACAATACAAATTCTTGGATACTGTTAGGAATTGTCACGACCCAAATGCAATAGTGGCATTTATATAGCTAAAAATTGTGTCTAATTCTCCAATAGCCTCTAGTTCAACGGCTTCTTCTGGTGTCAGTAAATCAGCTTTTTTCTTATCCAGAAGTTCTTGCAAACGCGAACCTAGCTCTTCAGTAAATTTGAAAAGATTGAGATTGTTGACTTTTTCGACTCGAATACCAGTCGTTAGCCAAGATGAGGGTCTAATTACTACTGGATTCATAGGGTTATTACGATTCAATATACTACTATTGTACTTACTTTAAAAGAGTTAGCACCCACAACACCCCAATAAAGAGTGCTGTATATTTCTATAATGAATCAACAGTTAGAAATGCTCGAAAATGCTCTCTAATTCTTCGCACTGTGGGATTGTATTGACACCAGCATTCTTCTGTTGGGGTTCCTTCCACAGCCCATTACAGGAGTAAAGACGCTAAAATTTACAGCAGTTGACAACGGTTAAGTTAATGAGTCCGTCACTTGAAAAAATTTTAAGCGAGATTGAGCAACTGACTCCAGAAGAGCAATTGACAGTGATGGGGCATTTGGTGGAACGTGTGAAGAAACATATCACCCAAGCGCAACCAAAACGCAAGTGGAGCGATTTGAAGGGTATGGCACCCTATCCGCTATTGGGTGAGGATGCTCAGGAATGGGTTTCGCGGACTCGACGGAAAGGAGATGAGCATCGAGAACGGTTGCTGCGAGGAGAGGAATGAGGATTAGTGATGCGTTAACTGGAGTTTCTCGCTTATTTCTCGATACAGCACCCGTAATTTATTTTGTGGAACGCAATCCGCAGTTTGTGGATTTAGTCGATCCAATTTTTGATCGGTTAGAAGCTGACATTACAGCAGTAGTATCTGGGATAACATTATCTGAGTGTTTGGTGGGTGCTATCCGTCTGTCTGGGATCAGCAGATTTAGAGCAGGCTTTTGTCGATGTGTTGCAGCAGGATGAAGTAGTTTTTGTGGAGATTAATGCTGCTATTGCGCGATCATCTGCCAGAATTCGAGTGCGTTATAATCTTCAGTTACCTGATGCGTTGCAGGTGGCGGCGGCAATAATTGCTGGTTGTGAGGCTTTTTTGACCAATGATGCAGCTTTTAAGCGGGTGACAGAGTTGAAAGTTTTAGTGGTAGGTGAGTTGGAGGTGGAGTGAGCAAACTATTTGCAATTTTAGAAAATCCTTCAGTCAAACAGAGTGATTTTAGGAGAGATATTGCTAGAAAAGGAAATTTGGATTTAAAAAAAAATATGCAGCACCCCACGAAAGAGTGCTGTAGATTTCTATAACGAATCAACAGTTAAAAATGCTCGAAAATGCTCTCTAATCCTGCTTTGTACTGTAGCACTGCATTGACCCCACCATTCTTCTGTTGGGGTTCCTCCCATACAGGAAAGAATGGCATGAAATCTATCTCCCTGATATAAAATTGGCAGACTAATTTCGCCTTGAGATGTTTGTCGGGGATTGCAATGTACACCAAAGCTATTGAGAAGTTTTTCGAGTTTGTTCAGTTGTTGAATTTCTGGCATAGTACTTATTGTTTAGTAGCTGACGAACGCGCTACAGGTTTACGAGTAGTCCGTCTTTTTCGCATCGGTTTGCGCTTTTGCGCTAAAATATGCTGCACATATCCAACTATTGTTTTTGCTGCTTCTAATGCCTGATTCTCTGGAATATCTCTGCATAACCAATCAAATGCAGTTCTCCAAGTTTCCCATCTGCTTAAATAGCTTCTTTGGTTAGGATGATGAGTCGCAATAATTCTCGCAGCTTCTGCAATTACTGCTGATTTCGTCTTAGCCTGCATATTTATCTGGGTAAATTTTTGTAATTTGTTTTTAGGGTGATGAATGCACTTCTAATTTGTCGATTGTGATGAGACAGCATTCTACTTCTGTGTAGCGATCGCTATTCACAAACAATCCCCAGGGCAATTCCTCTACTTGAGCATTAACTGTGGTCAGCCAATGGCGAAATTGCTTGTAAAAACTGCTGTTATATTGCCAAGGAGTATTACTAGCTAATGACACAAGTCTGCCACCTGAAGAAAGACAATGGTAAGCCTTTTTTATATGGGAGATTTGTTGAGAAAACGGGGGATTTTGTATAATGTTGTGATAGCGATTATAGAGATTATGTGTACTGAGTAAATCTGAGCCGATAACAGTAAATCCCTGGAGAGTGAGGATAGTCTGAAGTTCTATAATCGGTTCGATTACTTCTAAAATCGTCCCAGACTCTCGCATAGCAATAGCTAAATTACCAAATCCAGCAGATGGCTCTAAACTTAAACTATTTGACTCAATGTTGGATGCTTTTATCAATAATTCCACTACCCAAGGAGGAGAAGGAAATACATCCCACTTTTTAAGTATTTCGCTCTGGTTCAGATTCAACAATTTTTACTTCGTCTCGTAATTCTTTACTTACAGATTTTTGTGTGTAGTCTTGGAGTTGAAGGCGTTGTACAGTACCAAAATGTTGACGGATAGTGTCAAGTCCTTCAAGGAATTGTAGAATACAGGTCGGTCCTCCTACCTGATATAAAGAAATGGCATCTTCCCATTCCTTGAGGCTGGCTTTTTTTGACTTGAGAATTTCCACAATTGCTGCTGGCAATCTGACTAACTTCCCAGTATCTAAGTCTCGATGAGATATGGTAGCCAGTAACAGTTCTTGCTCAGACTGGACAGTTTCCCCCTTAGATAAATTGATATGATGGAGTTGAGCAGCTACTCCAAATAAGGGCAGTTTCAACTGTAGTATTTTACTTTTTTTATTAGAAGTTGATTGACGATTTTTGGATTTTAATTTAACTGGATTTTGGGGTGAATTGATGTTGAGAATTTGAGATATTGTCAGAGATAGTTGTCCTTTAGGAGACAGATATATCTTACTATCAAGATTGCAATGAGGATAGATGATGCGATGTTCATACTCTGCCTCACCTCTGGGGTCGCCAAATACTCTTAGCTTGACTCGAAGTGTATGGAAAATCCACCCACTGCCTCTATCTAGACATTCTGGCAACGTAATAGCTGGCAGATTTTCTGTCCATTCTATAGTGACAATTCTATCCCCGGATAAACCCTCATGTATTTCTCTAACTTTAGCCCCTATATGTTTTTCTTGAAACTTGTTTACCCATGTCTTCTGCTTGTTGTTAAGGCGAGGTTTGGCTTTTCTTTTGGAGTGTGATATTTTCATAAAAATTGTTGCAGATAACAAATAGCACTTTGTGAAAGTCAATTTTTTTAACGTAGATGCGGAGCGGCTACTCTACGAGAACGCCAAGGGCGAAGCCGCAGGCTACCGCAGAGGCGCAGAGAACACAGAGAGAAGGAAGAAATGCTTAACTGAACTGTATTGACCCATAAAGGGATAGAGTTTTAGGAAGGAGAGTCTTTAATACTGGTTTCGCCCATGAAGGGACAAGGTTTTTAAGCAATACTCATTTGCCACTCGCACAGAATTTATACTGAGTTATGACTCCTGAGTTCTTTTTTATAAAAAGAGTGTTTTCTCATGAATCACTTAGGATTGCTATAGTAAAGGCAACACAAATTGTCATGTGTTGCCCTGTTAATTAAAGTTGTGTAGTGGTAATTCTAGACTAGAAAAGACTTAGCTGTACTCCCAGTTTGCTAGATAATTGTGGTTCGATGATTGAGAGAATTTCATCTCGTTTATTGGCAATCATCCCTAAATAGTAGCTACTCGAATATGAGGCAGAGTTGGTAATTCCTTGCAACCCCTGATAGAAAGTGACGATATCACCAGTATTACCAAGAGCAAGAAGAGTCTTTTCGCCTTTTTTGATTTTGCGTGTGATTTGTAATTCCTCAAGTGGAAATTCCCCAGAGGCAATGATTTTTGTCAGTTCTTGGTAGTATTTCTCGGCGCTGACTTTCGACTCTAGATATTGAGTGAGATAGTTCAAAGGAAACTGCTTCTCAAGGCGAGAGCGATCGCGTTTACGCCACGAACCTTTGGTGGTGATTTTTCCATCTTCATGCCAAAGGATATAGTTCTTAGCTCCTCTGGTAGGAACAAACATAGCTTTGGCTAAAACTTCCAATTCTATGTTGATACTGTTTGGTAAAGAGTTCTGTAGGTTTTCAAACACCATTAACGGTTTGGGGTGGGAGAAGAAGATACCATCAGTATCCGATTCCACCTGCACACCCCCTGCTTTCTCAATGACATCAATCATGAATCGCAGTATGCGTCTACCATAAGCTGTTACCAGTGCAGCAGCTTCCATATCATTAAAGCCAACGCCAGAAGTACCATAAAAGCCAAACAAAGAGTTAATCAGCTCTTTGAGAGAAGCTTCCGCTTGTTTGACACCCATATCCCCAGTTTTCCCCAGTTGTTTGAGTTTGAGACGTTCTTTGGTGAGATACTCCAGAATGCTCAATCCTACTCGGCGCGTATCCTTGCGAGAGCAAATGCCATATTTAAGCATGATGCTGGGATAGAGGCTGGAAACATCGATTTTGGCAATGCTGCGGTGCAATCCAGATACCGATATCACCAAACCCCCCTCAAACTTCATCTTGCGATCAGCTGTTGGTTCATAACCTGGGTATTGGTTTTCTAGTACCCGCTGCCATTTAGTACCATTGCCAGTAATAGAAAGCTGTTGCAGATTCATCCTTGGTACTATCAGAGACTCATAGTGGTAGGAAGGAACTAACTTATTAGCAATCAGTTTCGTGTCTTCCAAATCATAAATGAGGTATTCCCTAATTTTTTGCCATCCCCTAGAACCTGAACCACCACTCCAACACTGTTGAATTTCTGTGTGACTTAGCACCAATCTTTCATGCTCCCTTAATCCCATCTGCAATACGACTTTTTTGAGGGAATGGCTATTAAAGAGAGATTTTGAGACAAAATCCCACCTTAATACACAGATATATACATCAACGTGTTGCCTGTTTCTAATAAATATTTGTCGAATCTCAATCGGCTTGCCAAATACCTGTGCCGTTCTGATAGTTCTAGATTTAGATGAGATTGTAAATGGATGTGGTATGCCATTGATTTTGCACCTATGAATGATAAATGGTAAATCAAATTCTGTACCGTTGTATGTCAGAACTACATCTGGTGATGTGCGCTGAAAATGGGAGATAAATTGGAGAAGCAATTTTGATTCATTTTCTTCCATGAATACAAAGTACTGCCCCAATTCATTCATGCATCCTATGGCTAGGATGCGCTCAGTTTCAGATATTAGCCCTGATGTTTCAATGTCGAGTATCATCTGTTTCAGGGCATTATATGGCTTAATTGTTCTTATTGGTTGCCATTTGGGAGGTTCTGCATCGTCTGTATAAAAGATATCTAGTTTGTTTTCTTGAACTACAATTTTGTTGCCACTTTGGGTAAGAAAGTTACGATGATTGTAAGCAGCATCCATTGTTTATTAAGTGAAGTAGTTAGTGTTTCCTAATTTCCGCATTCTGAAAACGATTGAGTTGATTTCTAAAAAGTAGTGTAGAGAAGGATGCTGAGATAGGAAATAGTCGAAATCATCTAAACTAGTAATAGTCAATTCTTGAGGTATTATGCGTCCTTGCAGATTAAGAGAGATTTTGGGATAGTCTCGTGGATTATATCTAGATATTGGTTCATATCTAGATACTTGTAGCGACCTGCAATTATAAATGCCCAAACCTGCAATCAAGGTATTTTCAAACCAGGATTATTTGCAACTATAATTTCGCTTCAGCCAGGATTAATTGCAACTGAGCCAGGATTAATTGCAACCAACCTGCAATCATCCGTTTCAACCAGGATTATTTGCAACTATAATTGCTGGCATTTTTATTGCGTTTTCAACCCGCTCAAAGAGGCAGTCCCGCCGCTAGCATTTGCTCGTGTAATTCACGCGAACGCACCGGATCAAGTTGCCCGCGAAACAGCAATTTAATTTCAGCCGGTTTGGCATTAAACTGTTCTGCCAAGCCCCTCACGTCATAACCGTGGCGGGTTAGGGTGGGTTCCAAATCGTCAATTTGCTTAGATAAAACGGACTCAATAATCGTTGTGGTAACAGGTTTTTCCCCAAAGAGGTATGCAGCCTCGAAAGCGAGTGTCAAATGTTGCTCGATTTGCAGTGGTGTCCTCAACCGCGTGGCGAGTAGGTCAATGGCTTCTGGCTCCAGTAAGTCACTTATTTGAGTATCTTCAATCGTACATTTAGATACCAACCATTCAATATATTCCCTTTGGCTACCAACAATACCCTCCAAGGAGAAGACCGTTGCTCGATATCCAATTTCTTCCATAGTTGGACGGCGTAAATCATTTTTCAATTTGGGATGACCAGCTAATACCACTGAAAGTGTGCCACCACCATCTTCAACTACCTCAATTAAACGTTTGAGTCCCGTCAAAGTACTGTAATGTAAGTCGTGAGCCTCATCCACAAACAGCGCCACGGGCTTTTTACCTTTTCTAATCAGGTCGCGCAGTTCCCGTTCCCGTTTTTCGCCATCTTTTGGGATTTTAATTTCCTTATCTGTGGATAAATCGTAGAATAAGGCAGCAATTAGTGTTGGTAGCGTCGCTCGGTCTTTATCCACAGAAAGGGATTTTGAGACTAGAATCTTACCTTCTTTCTCCAAAACATCAAACAAGCGTCGTAAAGTGGTCGTCTTTCCACACCCGATAATTCCTGTGAGGGCAACCAACTTCCCGGAATGGATAGCGGATTTAATATCCTTAAACATTTGTTTTTGATGGTCTGTCTCGTAGTAACCAGCCTTGGGAAACTCCTTAACCAAACGAAAGTGTTCCATGACTTCAGTGAGCATTGTGTTCCCCTCCTTTATTTGAGTGGAAATACTGCCGCACTCGTTCAATAATCACTTTTTTATTCAAAGTCTCAGCTAGCAATGCATCAATAAATACCAACTGTTCAGTAGATAATTTAGCCAAAGGTTTGGCCAGTTGTTCTGAAATTGCCCTTTTAGCAAACAATATAGTGGGATAAGTAAATTCTTGGTATGGGTCGGGGTCATTAAACGGTGTGACGGTGGGAGTAAGTTCCTTGTACTTATCCACCAGAAATTGTAGATCCGCGTTTTTGTCTAAAGCTGTCCGTGGCAAGCCCAACTTTTTAGCCAAATCGGCAATTTTATCTGCCCGTTCTTCAGTTTTGGTTTTCTTGAATTTACGATAGCGGTGTAGGGGGATGGGACCATCAACTGGGTAAAATGGTCCGTAGCGTTGATCCGAATTCTCTACGTACAGTTCGTTGTCAAACAAACCCCACCACAGCACGACAGTTTCCCCTGCCAAGTCAGGTTCTACCTCATAAGCCACACCTTCTACTGATACCCTAGCATCCGTTCCCACTTTCCTCCGTTGTGGCTCGCGGGCATAGGTACAGAATCGCTCCCAACTGCACATTGAACGTAAACCAGACTTAGGTATATTTCGCAACCAATCTTCTATCCGCGAGTGCGGTTCTATGCGGTGTGGTTTGTCGTTGTAATGCAACAAATACTGGCGCAACCACAAGTTAGCTTCAACGTCGCTTTCGGGTTCATGAAAGTGATACAGCGTCTCGTGAGCTTCTTTGACCGTCCGAAAAGGTCTTTCCACTTTGCCCTTAGAGCGAGCAGTAACTCGACGACCATCCTTACCAGCAGGCATGTGCGTGACAAGATTGATTCTCAAGCAATCCATCACATTTTGAAATACATGGCTTTTGGAAATTGGTCCGTTGTCTGTATAAATCATCTCTGGAATCCCATGAAAGGGAAATCCGTCGGTTGTTTTCGCCGTCATTGCATTAAATAAGAAACGCAATGCCGCTTCAACATCCTCCCCATAAACGCAGTGGTATTCCTGGTAACATACACCACTACGGTCATCGACAATGCTATAAAGCATCAGTAGTGGATTACCCCTACCCGGTTCCACCCATGATGGCTGTTTTACGTGTTTGAGATCGGATGGGCTGAGGTCAAAATGCCAACATTCATTGCTGTACTCTGCTTGAAAACGTACCGCAGGAGGTTGCCGGGTCATCCGTTCATTGTCATACCCCCACGCTTTCAAGTAGTAATTGACAGTACTCCTGGTCAACATACCTTTGGGCGGTTGGACAAAACCATCAGGTGTCTCCATCCCAAACTCCTCTAATAATTCAATCGCCCGTGCTGTGGAGACATGTCGTCCTTTTTTGTTACTGGTACGGACTTTCATCGCCGCGATTACCTCGCAGTAACGTTCCAGATCAGAGAGCGAAAGTTTTCTGGGTGTCCCGCTATCTGAGCGGTTTATAGATTTGGGACGTGATGAATTACGCAACGCCCGATATAGTGTATCAATCGACACGCCATAAAGTGCTGCTGTTTCTTCAATGAGAATTCGACGCTCTTGGCAACGACTAGGCAAACCGTCGAGGCGGTGGCGTAAATTGATGAGTGCCTCTACCGGGATTTGCTTGTGTACCATGTTAAGTTTTTATCTCTGCAATATAGTTGTAGAGCGTTGGTTTAGAAATTCCCATCAACTTACATATTTCAATAATTGTGTATTGTCCTTCGGTATAAAGTCTTACTGCTAATTGACGTTTAGTTGGGTCAAGAGCTTTTGGTCTGCCTCCTCTATGACCACGCGATCGCGCTGCTACAAGTCCAGCAGTAGTGCGTTCGCGGATTAGATTGCGCTCAAATTCCGCCAATGCACCAAATAAATGGAAAATCAGCCTACCGCTGTTGTTCGTGGTGGTGATGGATTCAAGCAAACTAGAAAGCCCAATTCCTCGCTTATCTAAGGTTTCCATCGTTTCAATCAGGTCTTTAAGCGACCTTCCCAAGCGGTCTAGCCGCCATACCACTAAAACATCACCAGTCCGTGCTACCTCCAATGCAAGAGTTAGTCCAGGTCGAAGGGCTTTTGCACCACTTATACGGTCGGAGTAAATTTTCTCACAACCAGCAAGCTGCAAAGCATCCATTTGCAGGTTCAGATTTTGGTCATCTGTTGAAATTCGGGCATAGCCGATCAACATACTTTGAACCTCAACAAGTAAAGAAACTCGTTACCTAACAGCATATGTTGCCTTTGATATAATTACCGAGTTTCGTTACTAAACTTGATTCCGTTTCTGGTTCTGTAATCTGGGTGCTTTGAGCGTAAAAAAAACGGTCGTTTATTTTACCACACTCGTTGCAACAGTCGGGTTCAAAATTCAAATAGTTTTGTTTATAGGTTAGGGCATTTTTTGAGCAAACTGCCAAACTACCCTTTGACGAGGCTTTCCGTTAGTTGCAAATAATCCTGGTTGAAACGGATGATTGCAGGTTGGTTGCAATTAATCCTGGCTCAGTTGCAATTAATCCTGGCTGAAGCGAAATTATAGTTGCAAATAATCCTGGTTTGAAAATACCTTGATTGCAGGTTTGGGCATTTATAATTGCAGGTCGCTACA
>CAVYXS010000078.1:0-31269 GCA_963772205.1 uncultured cyanobacterium | reverse complement strand
GCTCGCAACGGTCGTTGGCATCCAGATGTTTACAAGCGGCTGTGTCGTGAGTCAATTGAAGGGATTGCTCTACTGAATGCTGCCCGTGTTGAGCCTGAGTTAGGCACACCAGCTAGAGGCGGATTACCTGCCACAATTGGGGATCGCACAGATGATGGCTGGCGAATTACAGGCCACAAGCAGTATACCACAGGTAGTCCAATTCTGCGTTACTTTGTCGTTTGGGCACGCACAACTGAAGATGAACCCCAAGTGGGTAGTTTTCTTGTCCCCCGCGATCTTCCTGGAGTGAGAATTGTGGAAACCTGGGATCACTTGGGGATGCGTGCTACAGGTAGCCATGACCTGATTTTGGAAAATGTCTTAATTCCTGAGGAATACGCCCTGGATATTCGCCCTATATCGGCGACACCATCCCTTGATCCACTAATTTCTACATGGGGTAGTTTGACAATCAGTGCTTTATACCAGGGAGTGGCTACCAGTGCGCGGAACTGGCTAGCTGACTATCTCAATGAGCGCACACCTTCTAACTTAGGGGCGTCATTGGCAAGTCTCCCACGCTTCCAAACGGCTGTGGGTGAGATAGAAGCACTGCTGTTTGCTAACCGCCGATTGATTTATGGTTTGGCTGTTGAGATTGACAACGGTGAGTATGAATCTTCAGTAGGATTACAGGCGAAAACTGTTAAATATATAACGACAAATAATGCAATTCGGGCTGTAGAGATTGCTTTAGAACTCACTGGTAATCCTGGTTTGTTCAAAAGGAATCCTTTAGAACGGCACTATCGGGATGTGCTGTGTAGCCGTATCCATACACCACAGAATGATGTTATCTGTTTGTCTTTAGGTAAGTCGGTGCTTGGGGGTAAATAAGGGATGTCCAAAGTTCGCTATGAATTTGTGAAATTCTATAGTAAGTGTAATCACTACTGTGGAGTCTGCGATACTTATGGTGGGTATAGCCAGCAGTCCGATTTGATTGTCGCAAAAATCTAAGTATATGTAGGGTATGTTATTCCTGAGAATATAACACTACCCTAAGGTTTTGGTGCGTTACGGAAGCCGTAACACACCCTACTTATATTTCAAAAATCAAATATGATTCCTATATTTGATAACCCGTAACTTGGGTTACTAGATAATTGAGAATTAAAATTCGAGCTAACAAAATTGCATTCCTCTGGCTTGAGACTATCGACTTTCTAAAGAGCTTTGGTTCTTTTTTTCAGAACTGAACCACCACCCACAACGCCCAATGCTACTAACCCTAACATAGATGAAGGTTCAGGAACAGAAACATTGCCATAAGCAATATTATCTATTTCAAAAGCAGGAACGGTAGTATTATGAAAAACTACGCTGGTAATATTTTGACCTGATGTAGCAAAAAAGTCCACAAATGGGTTGTTTGGTGAAATGGTTTGATTACCATTAGCAGGAGCATTAGGAACTTGACTACCAGTAAACTGACCTATCTGTTGACTACCATTATAAAATGTTACTGTATTATAACTATCAACTGAACCCCAATGGAAACCGAGATAATTAACTGGTTGTGTAAAACTCATGGTTACATCATCACCAGTTTCAACAGCAAGATAGTTGCTTGTCTCTTGTGATACGTTAGTAACTCCTGGCTCTGCTGCTATATTAGGGACGCTCTTATTAAATACTGAAGAAACACTACTGCTTCCTGAGTTGATGTTAAAAATATTATTACCCTGTTGAGCATTGAAGCTCACATTTGTTGGTATTTGTATTTGACTGTTAACTAGATTGTCAAAAGTAATAGTTTGCACTCCAGGTATAGAACTAAATAACCCTGTTGAAGTATTGACAATTGGATTGCCTTCAACAGCTATTGTTACATTATTAACAGGAGCAGGCACAGGTGTTGCAAAAACCGCAACACTAGCGAAGCTATTTGCCACACTCATAGCAACTGTTCCTGCGAAAACTAGAGATATTTGTTTGAGGTTTAGCATTGTTTTTCTGGTATGTGTTTTGTTGTTTGCTAAACATAATCTGACATATAAGTGAGGGATTTATCTAGAGGAATTCAATCAATTCAAACAAAAAACATACTTAAGCTAGATAACGTAAGTATGGTATAAAGTTCTTGAAAATAAAACAATACAAATGCTAAATACCCGGTTCATCTCCGTATATCTATTGATAAAAAATATCTCTTAATATTATCTTCTTATTGTGAGTAAATATTTATCAGTAAATTCCATTAACTGGCAATCTCAACGGCAGAACAGCTGAGAATATCTAGTGAATTTCACGGTGTTATAAAGTAGAATAATGGGTAAAATATGTAAAACTTTATCCTAAATAAAAATTATCAGCAAGCGAGGAGGGGAATTACAGCAGTTTTCACGTAGTTGAACCACACTCTCAGGGCACAGCAGTGCTGTGCCCCTACTAGTCTGTCAAGATAAAAATGATGGACTGTAGTGTGAGCGTCTCGCTCACGCGGGCAAGATGCCCGCACTACCAAAAATCCCTCAAAACAAAATTGACAGACCACTACAACAAATGCGGTCTATTTACCTGAAAATAGCTGTAAGAGGTTTTTTCATGTATTCTGGTGTACGCAGTTCATGATGGCTATTGATCAACGCAAATAGCACTGTCTCATGTTTCCCGTTCAATTGACACCTATGAGCAGTGCTGTACCCCGACTTTAGTTGTCGGGGAGGATTACTAAGATTTTTCGTATAGAATCTAGAAATACCTGTGCCTATTGCCAGGGTGAACTAGGTAATTGGGAAATCGATCGCACTACACAGCTATCGAGATAAATGGGAACTCGTCCACAGTTAGGACATTGCAGTTGATCCTCTGGTTTGCTGTCTCCTTTACTTTTTAGTTTAGGTTTGGAGTTTTGTGGTGTGGTGAAGACAACTTCGATGGATAGTGGAGTCGAGCAATTGCGACATTCGCAAATCAAAAGCTGCTCTGTGTCACTGGTTTGGAAAATTTTCAGATGTTGCGCGGGATAGAACTTTTCTGGTTCCTCAGATTCGTTTTGCTGATTATCAAACTTCTCAGGAATTGGTTTAGTCATGGTTACTCCTCTAGATTCAATCTAATTTTGATGCACTGGCTGTACAGCATACACTCATCACAGTTTTTAATTAGACTGAAGAAAAGTCAACCCTTTTAGTGGTACAGTCTTAGATTACCTGTTTAAATCTGCTAAATCTCCAACAGATCCTTTCTTCAGTCTAGAAAAATACGTTCAAAAAAAGCGACTATTTCAGACCAAGCTGAGGTAGCAGCTACTGAATCGTAGCGATAACCGTCATCGCGCATAAAGGTATGTTCTGCTTCATATATAAGAATTTTGTGAGATACACTAGCATTTTCAAGAGTTTTAATTATAGTTTGACGGTCATTTTCGGGTATGTGAGGGTCAAGATTACCAAACACGATGAGCATTTCGCCTTTGATTTCACTTACCCGCCCAATTGTATCGGCTATCCCTTTACCGAGTTTGCCACTGGGAATCCCGGTAGGGTAGCAGCAAACTGTTGCCTTAATTTCACTTTCAAAAGCTGCTCTAAAAGCTAAATGTCCACCAATACAAAAACCTAGACAGCCTATTTTAGCAGAAGAAACCGAATTATCTCCTTTGAGAAATTCAATTAGAGCATGGCAATCGGCATCATAATCAGCGATCGCGGTTCGACGAGCATCATCATTACCTCGCATTCTACCAAGATCATCTGGCTCAATCACTAGTCCAACTGGCTCAATGCGGTGAAAAATTTCCGGTGCTGCTACTACATAGCCATATCCTGCTAAATAGTTAGCGAGACGAATAATTGCACCACCTAACTGATAAATATCACTATAAAACACAATACCTGGATAAATTCCAGGTGCTTTGGGCGCTGCTACATAAACACGCATTAAACTATCATCTACTCTCAACTCGACATTGCGTTTAGTGATTTGCATTTTTTTGTCTCCATATAATGCACTTTTACATGAGCTTCAACACCAGTGGTTGAGGATTTAGTCCAAGGATGTTTCCTTTTATTATTTCCTTTTTTTTCACATATGCAAGTCGTATTTCCAGAGATTTCTGTAATATGTTTTGTGCTATTGCAAAACATTTTTTAGGTTTCCGAAATATTTTGTCAACGAAATATAAATTTAATCGGAAATTTTATTACTTGTCAGTTGAATGAAATACAAGAACCCCACCCCCAACCCCCTAAGCGCAAGCGAGGAGCTTGCTCTGATATACCTCACTAGACAGGGAAACGCTATAAGCATCAATTTGGGACAATGTATTTTTTGGTGTTAAGTAAGTCGGTGAGAAAAAACCAACCTACATTAAGTAATGTAAAATTTAATTGAATTGGCTTGTAGTAAGCGGCTCTAGCCCTTAAAAGAGCCACTACAAACCTTGAATTATTCACGCCGTTCTACTTACCCTAAGCCAAATCTAGTGCTTTATGCTTATTTACTAATTCTTGAAGTTGTTGACGATTGATTTTTCCTTGTTCATTTCTCGGCATAATATTGATTTGTATCCATAACTTTGGTAATTTAAAACGAGTTAATTTTCTAGCAATTATCTCTTGAATCTGTTTGCATGAAATGTTTGCATTTGCTGGCACATAAATAGCAGCAATAATCTGTCCCCAGTAACTGTCATCTGCGCCAATTACCGCTACATCTGTGACTAAATTAGTAGATATAATCGCTGCTTCTATTTCACTAGGAAAAACATTCTCCCCGCCAGTAATGATTTTATTGCTGCTACGACCAACTATGTTGAGATTCCCTTCTGCATCCAAAAATCCCAGATCATCGGGATAGAAAATTCCTGTTTTAGGAAATGATTCCGGGTAATAACCCAGGGCTAACGATGAACTTTCGATAGCAATTTGACCTATTTGTTGAGAAGATAAAAATTCTCCGGCTGCATTACAAATTTTAATTTTTGCATGGGTAAGAATTTGATAGCTACTGTTTTTACCACTCAAAAAACTTTCAGGTTTCAGGGTAGCAATCTGGGAAGCAGTTTCCGTCATTCCATAGGAAGGAGCTAGTTTGATATGATGAAATCTAGCTTTTGCAAATAAATCAGACCAAGCAGGTGCGCCACCTAGCAAAACTGTTTGACACCGAGATAGCCAAGTAGTTAAATTCGATTCATTTAGTAGATATTGCAACTGTGTAGGAACTAAAGATATAAAAAAATCAGTTGGATCGAAATGACAAAATTTACCTGTTTTCAGTTCTTTAAAAGGTAAAACTAATAATTTTCCCCCAGATGTGAAAGAACGCATAAATTGCATCAAACCGCTGACATGATAAAGCGGTAACACACATATAGAATTTACTTCACTGACTTGGAAATATTCCCGAAACCCTTGTACTGATGATATGAGAGTTTGCCAAGTATGCATAGCAAAACGAATCTTACCAGAGGAGCCACCTGTAGGAATCATAATTAAGCTATTGGTTTGATTTTCTGGTAATCTTTGATTGTGCGAACTAATATTATATTGTTGAGCATATTCGCAATTACCCCAAACTATATCAGGTTTAACTAACTCAAAAACTTGTTGCCATTCAGATGAACCCCAGGCTGGATTTGCCAAAAAAATATGATGATTGCTGGAACAAGCAGCAATAAAGCTAGCAAGAAAGCGAATTGGATCTGGCTCGGATAATAAGATATTTTGGGGAGGATAGTCCGCAATTTGTTGGCATAAGCTTTCAGTTAAAGAAAGAAATTTTTCAGAGTCATAACCTAACAGCCAATTATCTAGATACATTTTTTTTAAATGTTCGAGAGGTAGAGCCATATATCTGGAAATGTTAGTTGACATGATGCATCTGGTATAAATTTAGTAGTTTCTGGTTCTGAAAGAAAATCGTTATTAGGAAACCAGTGAGATACACCAAAACCTGCTGCGCGATTGTTTGTGCTAAGTTCAGCAGCCAGCTTTAGTGCACAACGGTTGCCAATTGATGTTTCAAAGACAGTGGAAAAAACAGTATCTATTTCATGATTATGACAGAATTGGCGTAATATTTTTGGCGAACCAGCAATGGCAGGTTTAATCACAAAAATACCTCGCCAACCATTTTTATAACATATTTGGAGTTGATGAATACTGGCAATTGATTCATCTAAAGCTATTGTGGTAGAATATTCTTGGCTCAGTTGGAGCATAGCGTCAAATTCAGTCGCGGCTAATGGTTGTTCGAGAAATTCTATACCGATGCGATCGCTAGCCTTTAGCCACTCCACAGCTTCAAAAAAGCTCAGTCCACCATTAGCATCTAACCTGAGTTTGGCTTCCGCAGGTAATGCTTTAGCTAATTCATCAAAAATATTCAGTTCTTCTGCAAGATTCTCTATGCCGATTTTCCATTTAAAGGTTCGATAACCTTGATGCCAAAGTATTTTCCAAGCATCTAACGCTTGTTTTCCTGATGGTAGCAATCCACTAAAATTAACTGATTTAGTAACCGGAAATTTACTTACTGTTAGATAGGATGTAACTTCTTCCCAAGCAGACTCAAAGCCGAATTGACAAGCTGGGAGTTTTGATGATATTGCAAAGACATCATCGCTAGTAATTTTTGATGGTAATTGAGTGCAGAATTCTAGTGCTTCTGCAAAACTTTCAGAACCAAACCAGCTTAGTGGCGAAATTTCACCAAAACCCACAATCCCTTTTTTATCCGTCAGCCGAATGAGAATTCCTTCTCTAACTTCCCATATCCCGTGACTGGTTTTAAGTGGCTGCTGAAATTTACGGCGATAAAGTTTAAAATCAAAGTGGTATGACATTTCCAGATACTAATTAAATTTTCTGTAAATAGAGGAGATAAGTAGTTGAAGATGTATGTCAAAAGAAGTAGTAGTAATTTAACTATTCCTTGAGGCTAGAGATAATTATCTCTGATGGTCGATTACATGCCCAAGCCAAAATTGCTAATATTAACTTGTTCGTAAAAAATATTCACTAAATTAATCATAATGAACATTTTTGCTTGGATTGTTTTAGGTTTAATTGCTGGTGCAATTGCTAAGGCTATTTACCCCGGTCATCAAGGTGGCGGAATTTTAGGAACAATTTTGCTAGGAATTATCGGTGCTTTTGTGGGTGGTAGTCTAGGTATATTTTTTACTACAGGAAGCTTTGCATTAGCCGCTCCTACCCTGAGTATGACCGGAATTATAGTAGCAGTCCTTGGCGCAATTGTTGCAGTTTTTCTGTGGAATTTACTAACTCGCAGCAGTGCTGTTTAAGAAATTAAATTGCTGTCAATTATTAGCAAAAATCTGGGAATTGATTTACAGCAATTTTCATTTTGAACCATACTGTAAGGGCGCAAAGTTTGCGCCTTTAAAGTATGTGTAAGAATTATAGCTAGGGACTAGGGGAAGATACCTTTTTTCCTCACCTTGCCAAATCTGCTTAAAAAGTAGCTTTCTATAGTTCTTTAAGGAAGACTGCTGTTTTTGTTCGGCCAAGCAAAAGGCATGTTGTAAAATTATCTCAGTGACTTCCGTCAGGAAATGGGCGGAAAAATTTTCGGCGCTAATATTCAGACAGCCTGACTATGAACACGAAAGCCAACTAGTAGATTATTCATGTCATCCAAAAGCCAAAATCTAAAGCAAATTATTATACCACCACCCCTGAAACCTGGTGATTTATTACGAGTAATTGTCCCTAGTGGTGCTTTGCGAGAATTTGAGGCGTTTGAGCGCAGTGTAGAAATTTGGCGATCGCGTGGCTACAAAATAGATATCATTCCGCAGATAGATGACAGATGGGGATATTTAGGAGGGAAAGACGAAGATCGACGCCATCGCCTAGCTGCAGCATGGCAAGATCCAGATTGTCGTGGTATTCTCTGCGCTAGGGGTGGTTTTGGCAGTACCCGCATTTTGGAAAACTGGAATTGGCAACAAAATGCAGCATCTCCCAAGTGGCTCATTGGCTTTTCTGACATCACTGGACTGTTGTGGAGCCTGTATAATATAGGAATTTCCGGTGTTCATGGACCAGTGTTGACCACCCTTGCCAATGAGCCAGATTGGTCAATTGAGCGCTTGTTTGATTTGGTGGAAGGTCGTTCTCTAGAACCTCTTCAAGGTTGCGGTTGGGGTGGTGGTGTAGCTAAGGGAATTTTACTACCTGGTAATCTTACGGTAGCAACTCATCTTTTGGGTACGCGCTTACAGCCAGATTTTGAGGATGTAATTTTGGCTTTTGAGGATGTTTCCGAAGCACCCTACCGCATAGACAGAATGTTGACTCAATGGCGCTTAAGTGGTGTATTATCCAAAGTGCGGGGAATTGCATTGGGAGATTTTACTAATTGTGACGCGCCACCAAATATACCTAGTTTTAGGGTAGAGGAAGTTTTGCGTGAGCGTTTGGGTGATTTAGGGATTCCGGTTGTCTCCGGTTTGCCTTTTGGTCATGATAGCCCTAATGCCGTGTTACCTGTGGGGGTGGTGGTAACTTTAAATGGGGAGGAGGGTATTTTGGATATTAGAGCATAAATTTGAGATCAGGTTTTCAAGAATTAAGAGGGTTAATATAATCTTGCTCTCCAAGCAGCTCAAAAGCGTTTAGAACTTATTTATGATCGGAATAAAAATTAATATCATTGAGGTTCGTAGTTGCGCGAATAGCGCTATTCGCGCAACTACGAACTTTAAACTAAGTTTTGTCAACTATCTGCTAAACCCAGCCTATCTAAAATAAACGCATATTCAAAGGCGATTTCTCGCAAGCCTTCATAACGTCCCGATGCGCCACTATGTCCTGCATCCATATTAGTTTTTAACAGCAAAATATTGTTATCTGTTTTCATTTCTCGCAATTTTGCTGTCCATTTTGCTGGTTCCCAATATTTAACACGGGAATCATTTAAGCCCGCAGTAATTAACAAATTGGGGTAATTTTTCGGCTCAACGTTATCGTAAGGCGAGTAAGATTTGATGTAGTCATAATAAACTTTGTCGTTGGGATTTCCCCATTCTTCCCATTCCTGGGCTGAGAGGGGTAAGGAGGTATCTAAGATAGTAGTCACTACATCGACAAAGGGGACATGAGCAACTACTATTTTAAATAGTTCGGGACGCATATTTATGACTGCTCCCATTAATAAGCCACCTGCACTACCACCAGTAATTGCTAGAGCCTCGCTTGTTGTCCAATTTTCGGCAATCAAATATTCAGCGCAGGTGATAAAATCTGTAAAGGTATTCTTTTTATGCAAAAACTTGCCATTTTCATACCATTTACGCCCCATTTCTTCACCACCACGAACATGAGCAATAGCAAATATTACTCCTCGATCTAACAGCGCTAGTCGATTTGATGAAAATGACGCGGAGGAAGAATAAGCGTAAGCACCGTAGCCTTTGAGTAACAAGGGATTTTGACCATCTTTTTTGATTCCTTGTTTGTAAACAATAGAGATGGGAATCTGTGTACCGTCTTTGGCAGTAGCTATCAACCACTCACTCTGATACTGATTTTTATCATAACCGCCGAGAACTTCTGTTTCTTTGAGCAATTCCCGCTGATGGGTTTCCATGTTGTAATCGAAAACTGATTCGGGAGTGATTAAAGAAGTGTAGTGAAAGCGCAGTATGGTAGTATTAAATTCTGGGTTGTTGCCTTCTTCAAAATCATAAGTAGGCTCTGGAAAAGTCAGATTATTTTCCTTACCTGTTGATAAGTTTTGCACCCGTGCGGTTTGTAATCCAGCCTTTCTTTCATAAATTACCAAGTGATTGGTAAACAAACTAATTCCTGATAATAGTACATCTTCTTGATGAGGAATTACAGTCTGCCAATTCTCTTTTGCTGGTGTTGCTACCGACGTTTTCATTAGTTTAAAGTTGGTAGCTGCGTCATTAGTAACAATATAAAAGTAATCACTGTGATGGTCAATATCGTATTCCATCCCCGTAGTTCGTGGATGGATGAGTTGAAAATTTTTATGGGGATGTTCCGCATCTAAATAATGAATTTCTGTGGTGATGCTGCTTTGTAAAATCAGTAATATGTATGCTTCACTACGAGTTTTTTCTACATATAAATGATAGGTGTCATCTGGCTCTTCATAAATTAAAATATCTCCAAGAGAGTCATTGCCTAAAGTATGTCTAAATAGTTGATAAGGACGATTAGCATCATCTATTTT
The DNA here is from genome assembly GCA_963772205.1 of uncultured cyanobacterium. GTDB lineage: Bacteria > Cyanobacteriota > Cyanobacteriia > Cyanobacteriales > Nostocaceae > Gloeotrichia. The sequence continues at coordinate 21,051 of CAVYXS010000078.1, read as the reverse complement.
TGTGTAAAAGACTGTTTGGTTATCGTTAGCCCATGCCAAAGAAAAATAAGTATCATCGATGCTTTCTGGATATAATTGAGATGTAGCTAAGTCCAGAAAAAATAGAGTGTATTGTTCAGAACCACTGATATCAATTGAATAAGCTAAGATTTGATGATTTGGACTAATATCAAATATACCTAAACTAAAAAAATCGTGTCCCTTGGCAAGTTCATTTTCATCCAATAGGACTTCTTCAGCAGCTGCTAAACTGCCTTTTTTGCGGCAATGAATTGGATAAGCTTTGCCTTCTTCAGTGCGTGAATAATAATAATAGTCATCTTTACGGTATGGTACTGATAAATCAGTTTCTTTAATTCTGTGCAGCATTTCATTATAGAGCTTTGTTTGCAGCCCTTCTGTATGCTTCATCATCTCTGTGGTATATGCATTTTCGGCATTTAGATAGGCGATAACTTGAGGATTTTCCAGATCCCGCAGCCAAAAGTAGTTGTCAATTCGCCGATCGCCATGCAATTGTAAAATCTGGGGCTGTTTGTCAGCAATGGGTGACTTAGCAGGACTCTGTAAAAGAAGATCTTGACTCATATTTTTTACCAATTAAGTAAATGTGCAGCAAATAGCTGCTTAGTAACCTAAATTGAACTAGAAATTCCAGTTTTGTAGTGTGAGTTACTTTTCAATATACACAAGCCAATTGCTGGGACAACTCCGAGAATCAAAGCAGTAAATCCTTGCTCACTCCAATACAATATCGAAGTCCGAATGGTGTCGGGAATAAAATTCTGTAAAAGAGAAAGCAGCCAAATTAAAATACTGATGAAGAAGAAAGAAATTGTGGGCAAAAAATTCCACCACCAAGCATCTGTAGCACATCTTCGCAGCACCAGCCATTGGCAAAGTCCTAGCCAAACTCCGGAAATAATATATGAAAGGGTTGACAAAAAACCCAAAATCACCATTCCATCAAGTGATAAATTTTCATTTAAAGATGAAGCTAGGGAGGAAATATAGCTAATCCAGGCAGTAGAAACGCTGTTAGCAACCAGCCAACCGACAGTAGTAGCCAGCATCCACAACCTACCGGATAAATATCGACGCACAACCAGGGCTTGATCTGCAGCAAAAATCAGCGCAAACACAATACTACTGAGATAGCTGGTTATATGACCTGTCTGGGAATCTTGATAAACTGTAGACGGTAGGCGGACAAGAATATTTTCTAAAGCTAAACTAGCAATGCCACCCACAACCCATCCCAAGCAGGTCATCAAGGTAAATTGGAGTAAGAAGTACCGGCGCTGGGAACGGGGAATCAAAAACCTACCTGGGTTGGGGGCTTTATGAGTTGATGCAATATCAGAGTGAGTGTGAGATTCAGATTGCATATAAAGTTAAATTAAGCAACGACTAGAGCTTTTGAGGCGAATCTCCTGAAAAAGCGTAATCTCAGAATGATAAGCTAAACAGTGGCATAAAAAAGTGACTTAGGATGAAGTGTTAAATGGGTGTTTCCTCAACAGATCCTAATCTGCTCCGGGCGGCTCGTGGTGAAGTAGTAGATCGTCCTCCTGTATGGATGATGCGCCAAGCAGGACGATATATGAAAGCTTACCGAGACTTAAGGGAGAAGTATCCTTCTTTCCGCGATCGCTCAGAAATTCCCGAAGTAGCGATTGAAGTTTCCCTACAACCGTGGAAAGCTTTCCAACCAGACGGAGTAATTCTATTTTCTGACATTGTGACGCCATTGCCTGGTTTAGGCATTGACATGGACATTGCAGAAGGAAAAGGACCGATTATTTACACGCCCATTCGCACTCAAGAACAAGTTGATCTCCTGCGTCCCTTAGACCCAGAAACAGCCCTGCCATTCATTAAAACAATTTTGCAGGCGCTGCGGCAAGCAGTAGGGAACAAATCAACGGTGTTAGGCTTTGTGGGTGCGCCGTGGACTTTAGCCGCCTATGCGGTGGAAGGAAAAGGTTCCAAAACCTACTCCGTCATCAAAAATATGGCATTTTCTGAACCTGCGGTGTTGCATCAACTGTTAACCAAATTAGCAGATGCGATCGCAGTTTATGTGCGCTACCAAATTGACAGCGGCGCTCAAGTTGTGCAAATGTTCGATTCTTGGGCAGGTCAACTGAGTCCTCAAGATTATGATACCTTTGCCCTCCCCTATCAGCAACGGGTTTTCCAACAAGTTAAGCAAACCCATCCTGACACACCTTTGATTTTGCTAGTTAGCGGTAGTGCCGGTGTTTTAGAGAGAATGGCAAAGTCTGGCGCTGATGTCGTTACTGTAGACTGGTCAGTGGATATGGCAGAAGCAAGAGCCAGATTAGGTAAACATGTCAAAGTTCAGGGTAATCTTGATCCTGGGGTGCTATTTGGCTCGAAACAGTTTATCCGCGATCGCATCCTCGATACAGTCCGCAAAGCTGGAAATTGGGGTCACATTCTCAATCTCGGTCATGGTGTGCTACCAGAAACTCCAGAAGAAAATGTCGCTTTCTTCTTTGAAACTGCAAAACAACTCAATGCAGTTGTGTCGTGAATTACAAGTTAGGAGTTATTAGTTAGGAGTTATGAGTTATAAGTATTCCTAGCTCCTAATTCTTAAATCCTAACTCCTAATTAATTATGAGTCCAAAACGTATTTTAGTGACTGGTGCAAGTGGCTGTATAGGTCACTATATCAGTGAAGCATTAATTCAAAAAACAGATCACGAGCTGTTTCTACTGGTAAGGAACCCCAATAAACTGCAAGTTGATATTCATGCACGTCCAGGTATCACCGTCTTGCAGGGTGATATGCTCAAAGTTAACCTGTTTGCTGATTTGCTGCCAACGATTGATACAGCGGTGCTAACAGCTACTGCTTGGGGTGGTAATAGTACTTATGACATTAATGTCTTCAAGACTCTAGAATTGATGAAATTGCTAGATCCAGACAGATGCGAACAGATAATTTATTTTTCTACAGCTAGTGTTTTAGATCGCCACAATCAACCCCTCAAGGAAGCAGGGGAAATCGGTACAGATTACGTGCGTTCTAAACATACTTGTTTAAGTCAGTTATCAAAATTAGAAATAGCACCGAAAATTACTACTGTGTTTCCCACTTTAGTTTTAGGCGGTGATGGGAATAAACCCTATTCTCATCTGACATCTGGTATTCCAGAAGTTACGAAATATATTAATTTAATTCGCTTTTTGCAAGCAGATGGTAGTTTTCACTTTATTCATGGGCGAGATATTGCCACTGTCGTGCGATATTTAATTGAGCATCCTCCCCAAGAAAATGAACCACGTAAGTTGGTTTTAGGTCAAACTGAGTTAACTGTAGACCAAGCTATAGCAGAAGTTTGCGCCTATCTGCACAAAAAGATTTACTTCCGCATCCCCCTATCGATATCTTTAGCTAATTTGATTATTGCTGTATTCCGCATTCAAATGGCAGCTTGGGATAGATTTTGCATGAATTATCGGCATTTTACTTATGATAATATCATCAATCCCACCAGTTTTGGGTTGCCAAATTATTGTGCAACTATGACTGATGTTTTGCAAATTAGCGGTGTGGAAACTGGTAGTGTAAAGAAATAATAATATTCTTGTGGGGTGGACATCCTGTCAGCCCAGAACCGGCGAGACGCCATTGGTGTCAAGTTAAAGCCTCAGCCCAAATGTCAAGCAACCTGGCGGCGTTGCGTCGGTGTCGTTGACGCATTCTTTTAAAATCACTATCTGATGTAACAAGAATTAAGAGACTTAAATGTTACCAAAAATACTTGGAAAACATCCTCTAAAGCTCCTCACAGTTTACTAGCCCCAACATCATCATCTCAAATTTGGGCAGACTGCAGCCAACGTTATAAATTAAAGATGTGTCTGCAATATCGGACTTGTACTAGCTCGGTCTCATCAACAAAGGTTTGGAGATGTCTACTTTATCAGAAACTTCTATCATTGCAGCAATCTTGCTGGTAGCTTTCGGAATTTTAGGCTGGGGCTTTTATCGCGCCAGACCTTTTGGTAAACTGGGAATCTTAGCCTGGTTGCAGTCGGTGGTGTTGATGGGTCCTTGGCTGTTGTTCTTTGGTTTATTTGCAGCTGGCATTTACATTAACATCGTGGCGATATTGTTCTTGGTCGTGGGTTCCGCTGGCTTGTACATCTTTTTAGGGAAACAGTTGCGCCTAGCTGGACAAGATGAATTACTCAAGCAGAGGGCTACGGAAAGACTAGCCGCTAATGTTTCTGTAGATGGAGATACCACACAACCGACAGGAGTTGCAGATCCCAAAGTTGAGATTTTGTCAATTCCGGAGGACGATTTAAGTGCAATTAAAGGCATTTTTGGGATTGACACATTTTTTAGCACAGAAACCATCGCCTACCAAGAAGGTGCGATTTTCAAAGGTAATCTGCGGGGAGAACCACAGGAGATTCACAACCGTTTGACTGCTAGTTTGCAGGAACGGTTGGGTGATAAATATCGCCTATTTTTAGTGGAAAACACAGACGGTAAACCGATAGTGATTGTCCTGCCAAGTCGTACTGACCCGCGCCAGGCGTCATCATCGCAAAAAGCGTTTGCGGGTATCCTGTTGGTAGCAACTATTGCCACAAGTTTAGAAGCTGCAGGTATCCTGTTGAATTTTGATTTATTTTCTCAGCCAGAACGTTTTCAAGAAACTTTACCCATAGGACTGGGAATACTGGCGACTTTAGTAGCCCACGAAATCGGTCATTTGTTACTAGCCCGTCGTCACCAAGTGCGCCTGAGCTGGCCTTTCTTTCTACCCGCTGTGCAAATTGGCTCTTTTGGTGCAATTACGCGCTTTGAGTCTTTGTTACCCAACCGTAAGGTACTATTTGATATTGCCTTAGCAGGGCCTGCGGCTGGTGGAATCGCTTCTTTGCTAATACTGATTGTAGGTTTAGTGCTTTCCCATCCAGGGAGTTTATTTCAAGTACCAAATCAGTTTTTTCAAGGTTCGATTTTGGTGGGTAGTTTGGCGCGAGTCGTCCTGGGTTCGGCTCTACAGTCACCACTGGTAAATGTCAATCCCCTTGTGGTAATTGGTTGGTTAGGGTTAGTGATCACAGCCTTAAATTTAATGCCAGCTGGACAATTAGATGGTGGTCGAATTGTTCAAGCGATTTATGGACGCAAAACCGCCGGACGGGCGACATTTGCCACTTTAATTCTGTTAGGGATTGTGTCACTTGCCAATCCCCTAGCGATGTACTGGGCGATTGTGATTCTGTTCTTACAACGAGATTTAGAACGCCCCAGCTTGAATGAAATCACTGAACCTGATGATGCTAGAGCCGCTTTGGGTCTTTTAGCTCTATTTTTGATGATTACTACCCTTTTACCCTTAACTCCCGGCTTGGCTGGGCGGTTGGGTATTGGGGGTTGAGTTAGCAGTTGGGAGTTGGGACAACACATCTGGGCGCACGGCGTGCGCCCCTAGAAAATTGTCATCTCAGAACTGGAGGAAGAATGAAAACAATTGAAGATTTAAGGATTCGCATTAGAGAACTCAGTAAACAAGCTGTCATTTTTAGTAAAAAAGCGACGGAATTATGTTTAACTGACCGGGAACAAGCCAAACTGTACAGAAAGCAAGCGAGAGAAGCAATAAAGAGATGTGAAGTCTTAAGGCAAGAAATTAAACGAACAGTAGAATTTGACCGCACCGCATAGGCAAATGAAATTGTTAACTTACTCGTAGTCAGGACTTTAGTCCTCTCTCAAGGACTAAAGTCCTGACTACAAACCTTTAATTATTTATGCCCACTTACTGATTCCGAAATGTTATTCCACTATAACCATAATTCCCCTTGCTTTTAGCCTCACGCCCCTAGGGCTTCCAGCCTGTAAGCAAATTCGGGTAGGCTACTGGTGTGGGAAAAATTTTCCCGAACCCTGTTTGACGTTCTTGGGGTTTTTCTTTGCTGATGTTCCAGAGGGTTTCATAGAAAAAGAATGATATCCCGGCAAATTTGCGATCGCGCACTTTTTGCACTTGTGTCTGTATCTGTTGCATTGGTACATGTTTACCTTTCAGCCCCGATAAAATGCCAATACTGACGGGAATATGACTCCGTGCTGTTTTTACTTCTGGGTACTCTAATTCGCTGATAAACACATTTAAGTCATCCCGATACACCTGTAAAACTAGTTCTTCTACCAGTCCTAGGCGTTCCCATTTCTGCCAGTCTGCTAAAAAATAATTGTAGGAGAATCGCTGGGGATTAGGAGCTAAGGAAACTATGCAATCTTTTTTACTGGCTTTGATGGCTGTAAATACTCGCTGAAAAAATTTGGTGATTTTGTCAGCCCTCCACCGCACCCATTCCGGGTTTTGGGGATTTTTGGAGGGGGCTTGACCACGGTGTTCTTTTTTATATAATGCAACTGTATAGGCATCGTAGCCCAATTCTGCTGGTAAACCGAAATGGTCGTCTAGTTGAATGCCGTCAATATCGTAATTGTTGACAATTTCAAGGATTAAATCTTGAATAAATTGTTGCACATCTGGGCGAAAGGGATTCAGCCAAACTCGGTCATCACTACCATCTTTGACAATTTGTTTACCGTTACTCAGACTCGTAAGCCATTGGGGACGACGTTTGGCTAATTGGGAATCAGCAGGAGCCATAAAGCCAAATTCAAACCAGGGAATGACTGTTAATCCTTTTTTATGTCCCTCTACGACTATTTCTTTGAGGATATCTCGCCCTTGGAGTCCGGGTGTGGGGTCGAGCGATCGCCCGATAATATTGGCGGCAACTTTGCTAGGATATAATGTATAGCCCCAATTCCACACTGCAGGATAGACGGTGTTGAAGTTGAGAGATTTGAGACTTTGCAAAGAATTTTTCAGGCGATCGCGTTCAAACAAGACATCGCTATCAATATTAGTTAACCATACCCCCCTTAACTCTGATACAGGCGATACCGGCGCAGAATTTTGAGCATACAAGGGAAAGGATAGCATCAGTGTAGCTACCATACTCAGTCCCAGCATCACGACAAATAACACCTGCTTTCTGCTTAGGCGCAATTTCCACAGCATCAACTCAACACACCATTTTACAAATCTTTTCATCATTGCCTACAGGCATCGTCAAACACAACCTATGACTAGAATACCTGGATATAAGTGGCATTATCGGCATGGGGGAGTGGGCTTTCACTCGAAAATATAGCGGTTATCGCTTGAGTCCAATATATTCGTAAGGGCACGGCAATGCCGTGCCCCTACACCCGACAATATAATTTTGTATTGCATCCAACTGAGAACCGCTATAGTTGAGAAAATTCTTAATTACTGAACTTGATTTGGTGATTTCAGGATTTAATCATTGGCTGAAACTGTCAAAAAATGACCAAATACAAAATAACTACCTTTGTAGGCTGATATTTTTAGCACATTTTGCGCTATGAGTAAATAAATGTGAAACAATTAGCAGCTACTACATGGCTCGTATCCCCACATTAAATTTTGATCGTGGCACATTAATCTTACACCCACCGCCACGGGGCAAAGCTTGGATGGACTACGCTACATGGGATGATAGAGTAGAAAAATTCCGCATTCCGGGGATGAGATATCGCGCTGTGGTGGAAGCATTGCAAGCTGAAGAAATTAACTTTAGCGATGAGGCGAAGAAATTTTATCCTATAGAATTGGTTCCCAGTCTGGAAATGGAACCGTATCCCCACCAGAATGAGGCGTTAGCAGCTTGGAAACTTGCGGGTAGACAGGGGGTTGTGGTGCTGCCCACTGCAGCGGGTAAGACGTATTTAGCACAAATGGCGATGCAGGCGACACCGCGCACTACTTTAATTGTGGTGCCAACTTTGGATTTGATGCACCAGTGGTATGCACATCTAGTCGCGGCGTTCCCTGATGCTGATGTGGGGTTGCTGGGGGGTGGTTCACGGGATAAAACGGCAATTTTGGTTGCAACTTACGATAGTGCGGCTATTCACGCCGAAAGTTTGGGAAATCAATATGCTTTGGTGATTTTTGACGAATGTCACCATTTACCGACAGATTTTAATCGGGTGATTGCCGAATATGCGATCGCACCTTATCGTTTAGGACTTTCGGCTACACCAGAACGGACTGATGGTAAACACGCTGACTTAAATATCCTCATTGGTAGAGAAGTATATCGCAAAAGCGCTGAAGATTTAGCGGGTAAGGCGTTAGCAGAGCATGAAATTGTCCAAATTAAGGTGAAATTATCGCCCCATGAGCGGGAAAGATACAACCAATTAATTCAACTCCGCAATGATTTTTTACGGGAATCTCGAATTTCTTTGGGGAGTATTCAAGGCTGGCAAAGTTTTGTACAAATGAGTGCGCGATCGCAAACAGGCCGTAGAGCTATGTTAGCTCATCGCGAAGCTAAGGAAATCGCTTTGGGTACTGATGGTAAGTTAAGAATTTTGGCAAATTTATTGGCGGAACATTATCCCGCACGAATTTTAATTTTTACGGCTGATAATGCTACGGTTTATCGCATTTCTCAAGATTTGCTAATTCCTTCCATTACTCATCAAACGCCAGTGAAGGAACGTCATGAAATTTTAAGTAAGTTCCGGGAGGGTGAATATAATACTTTGATTGCTTCTCATGTATTGAATGAGGGTGTTGATGTGCCAGCAGCTTCTATTGCTATTATTTTATCTGGTACTGGTTCGACGCGAGAATATATTCAACGTTTGGGGAGGGTTTTACGTAAGGGAAATATTGAAAATAAGCAGGCGATTTTATATGAGGTGGTGGCTGAGGATACGAGTGAGGAGGGAACTTCGGCGCGGCGTCGGGGGGAACAAAAGAGAGGGGGAGAAAAGCAGAAGCAGGGGAAATTGCATCTTGTGCAGCCGATTTATGGAGTTGAGAAGGAAAGGAGTTATAAGGCTGCTGAACAGTTAGAAATTAAGTATTCAGTCGAAGATAAAAAATCGAAAACCGGAAATTCAGATGTTACCGACAGATTTACTGATGCATCGCCACAATGGGGAGGAAATAATCCCGAAGAGACTGAAGATTGATGATAAACATTTGGAGTTGGCGACGGAGTTAATTAATTATTTTCAAGGGGCTGTGGGGAAGTCTCAAGGTGTTTTGGAACGTCAATTGGCTGAGTTTGAGGGGGATACAACTGATTATCGCGTGAAGCGGGGTTTGGCTTATATTCTCAAAAGCAGTTTTTGTACTTTTGAGGTTGTGAGTCCAATGGAACCACCAATGTTAAGAGAAAAGGTGTTTGCATTGTCGGCAAAATCTGTTTCTAGTCGGGAATCTACACAAGTTACTTTGAGTAAAGTTGCTGATGAGTTAACTCATGAATTGGAACGGGAAGTTTTACCAGAACAGGTGCTTAAGGGATTATATGCTGATTTAGCTGAAAATAAAATTTTGACGGTTTTTGATGCACCACCAGCCAAAGATTTGTTAAATCGCTATAATTTATCGCAGGTTCAGGGTGTCTTTTATAAAGCCAGTAAATTAATATTAAATGCTCATCGGAATGTTCCGGGAGAATATAAGCTGTTGTTTCGCTATCTCAAATTGTTTCAATTGATGGCTTATATTGAAGGGGATGCAGACCACGGGTTTACAATTAGTATTGATGGACCGACGAGTTTATTTAATTCTAGTACGCGCTATGGGTTGGCGATCGCTAAACTTATCCCGGCTTTACTACACGTTACTCGATGGAGTCTAGCCGCAACATTGCAAACTCGTGACGCCTACACCAATGCTTGGCGAACTGGACGTTTTACCCTCAATTCTGAATGTGGTTTAGTCTCCCACTATCCCCCAGGTAAACCTTACGATAGTATGTTAGAAGCATCTTTTGCCGATAAATGGGATGCTCTCAAATCCGACTGGATATTAGAGCGAGAAGTTGATTTAATCCCCATTCCTGGAAGCGTCATGATTCCCGATTTTCGCTTAGTGCATCGTGATGGACGTAGTTATTTATTAGAAATTGTCGGTTATTGGCGTCCAGAATATTTACAAAAGAAATTTTATCAGGTGCGACGTGCAGGGTGTGATAACTTAATTTTAGCAATTTCCGAGCGTTTAAACTTGGAAAAAGCCGGCGTCAAATTAGATGATGTCCCCGCCAAAATTATTTGGTTTAAAGATAAACTATTACCCAAATCAGTCCTCGCAGTTTTAGAATGATCAAAATACCTATTACTCTGTTTCATTAATTTTGAATTAATCGTAGTCAGCACTTTAGTGCTGTAGGGGAGCCAGTGCTTTGGGCGGGTTTCCCGACTTGTAGCAACTGGCGTTGTGTTAGGCGCATATTTTGATCTAAATTTGTCACGAAAAACATAATACGAGCGCCTAACGCACCATCCTGGCGATGCCGTAGTCTCGTCCATAACGCACCCTACTAACTATATTTTTCTGATACAAATGCTAAAAATTAACTCAATAAAATTACTACTTAAAAATATCAAACTTCCAGCCAACGGACTTTTATTTGTCATCGTCATGTGGCTAATCAGCCGATTGGTAATTATAATTGCCATGCAGATTGTTACACCTTTAATATACACATCACCTCTGCAATCATCTTGGCATCCCCTAGGCTTCACGCCTGGCTTTATACCTCAACCCAGTTGGGAACTCTTCTCCCATTGGGATGGTAAATGGTATGAAAGAATTGTCATGAATGGTTATGACTATGCAAATGATGGTAATCAGCATTCTATAGCCTTTTTTCCCCTATTACCCTTAATTATTCGTGGGGTGATGATGTTAGGCTTACCCTTTGAAGTCGCGGGGACAATTGTCAATAATCTAGCCTTTCTTGGTGCCCTGCTGCTGTTATATTCTTGGACAAAAGAGCGCCACAATACCAATGTTGCCAGGTGGACAACTGCTGTTCTGGCTTGGTGTCCGTTGTCTTTATATGGTAGTATTATTTATACTGAGGCATTGTTTCTGTTTCTGACTACAGCAGCTTTGCGAGCATTTGATCAGCGTCAATATGTATGGGCTGCTGTTTGCGGTTCCTTAGCTAGCGCCACTAGGGCAACAGGGATTACACTACTACCAGCCTTTCTATTCACAGCATGGAGAGAACGAAGATCGCCAATAGCCTATGCTGCTAGTCTTGCTGTACCATTAGGGTTAATTTCATTCTCCATGTTTTGTGCTATTCGTTTCCAAGATCCCTTAGCATTTGCTCATGCACAGAAAGCATGGGCGCAACCGACTTGGTGGGATATATTTCAAGATGCCATATCTGTAGGCAAAGATGGTTTAATTAAAGTTGTGATGGTTTTTGGTGGTGGATATCTGTTGTGGGATTTCCGTAGCAAACTTAGCACTGTGGCTGTAGCCTACGGCTTTTGCTCGTTATTATTATTAATATTCTCCGGCGCTCTGTTGTCTGTCCATCGCTACGTTTATGGTATTGTGTCGCTATCACTGGCATTAGGCTTGTTGTTTTCTCAACAGCCTCGTTGGGGATATGTGATTTTAATCTGGTTTGCGATATCGCTGTATTTATGTGCCATCAACTTTAGCATCTGGAACTGGGTGGCTTAGGGTGCGTTATGGCTGAGTAAGGCACTATCATCAAGGATTTGCTGCGTGAGGATGAAATGCGTAACGCACCGCACCCTACAATACCTAATTTTGTTAAAAAAATCCAAGTATTTGTAGGGTGGGCAATGCCCACCCTACGTGGATTTTAATATTCAAGTATGAATCCTATATAAATTTTTGATGAATACTTAAAAATACCTGGATAAGTTTGACATAATTTAAGATTATCTTAATGTAATTTTGTCTAATTATGTTACTTAAGCAAGTCCAAAATTATTGACTAACCATATATAGCGCAATACAATAGGGTTAGGAACCTAGTTTATCATCGAGTTAATAAAATTCATTTGCTTGAAAAATAAAAACAAGCAATACAAAAAGAATTGGGATAAAACTAATGAACGCTAAAATCGTTGTTGTTTTGGCAATTATCGCAGCTTTTACCTGCTTACAAAGTGCTGTTAAAGCTCAATCATCATCAGCAGCATCAATCTCAAATTCAAAAAATTACTTATTAAAGGGTGATTCCCTCCTACGAATTAATAATAGAACTGCTCAAAACGACTTTCGCAGATTTTTTGAGCAAACAAATTCAGACAGTAACTCAAACAATAGTGATGGAAAAAAGAGAACTGCAGAGGAATTAAACTTCCAAAAATCACTATCATTGCCCAACAATTCCATTTTATTACAACCGGCTCAATCTAGTAATGGTAATGACGGAGTACAAGTACAGCTAGATTTGGTGAATACTACAAAACAGTAGCGTTAAAAAAAGTGCCACGACTATTTTACAGCGATTCTCCAGGGCGCACATCGTGCGCCCAACCGGTTTGTCTATTTACTCAAATTGCACGGGAGAAATGTTTCTCTCGCGTTTTTGTATGGGTGTCAAACATGACAGCTATGTTTCGCACTAACAACCTACCAATATCTGTGATTTGGATGTGGTTTGTTGATAAACTAACTAATCCATCTGCTTCGAGAAGCTTTAGTACCTGTATTTCGTGGGAAAAATATTCATCAAACCTGATGTGATATTTGTCTTCAATGTCTGGCTTATGCAGTTGAAAATGCGACATGATAGACATAATTACATCACGTCTGATAATATCATCCTGAGTAAGTTTGATACCTTTACTAGTTGGTAATACACCCTGATCAATTGCCTGATAATAATCTTTTAATTGCTTATGGTTTTGAGCATAGGCATCTTCTAGCATACTGATAGATGTAGCACCAAAACCAAACAATTCCGTTTCAGCGTGAGTAGTGTAGCCTTGAAAATTACGCTTGAGAGTGCCATTGCGTTGGGCGATAGCTAATTCATCATCTGCTTTAGCAAAATGATCCATCCCAATAAAAAGATACTGATTATTCGTCAGTTCTTCAATCGTCATTTTGAGAATTTCTAACTTTGCTTGTGGGCTTGGTAGTGCATCTTCTGGAATATTTTTTTGTGCGGGTTTAATCCACGGAATATAAGCAAAGTTAAAGACCACAATTCTGTTAGGATCTAAAGCAACAGTCTTTTTCACTGTTTCTTGAAATGTCTGGAGTGTTTGATGAGGTAGACCATAAATTAAGTCTACATTTACACTTTCAAACTGGGCTTCTTTAATCCAACTCATGACATCAAACAGCATTTCTTCAGGTTGAACACGATTCACCGCTACTTGTACTTCAGGATTAAAATCCTGAATACCAAAACTAATGCGGTTAAACCCAATCTCTCTGAGAAATAAAATGTAGTTTCTATCGACATAGCGGGGATTAATCTCAATTGAGATTTCTGCTTGTGGATCGATAGTGAAGTTTTGTGTAATATTTTTCCACAAAAATTCTACTTGCTCAAGTTCCAAGTAATTAGGAGTACCACCACCCCAGTGAATCTGCAGCACTTGGCGATTTGGATCGATTAAAGTTGAAGTGTGCTGAATTTCTCGAACCAAATGATCTAAGTAAGGTTTGGCAATATTCTTGTTATTAGAAATTACCGTATTACAGCCGCAGAAGTAGCAAGCACTCTGACAAAAAGGTATATGGAAATACAAAGAAAGGGGGGTTTTTCTTTGATTTGAGGTAGCGATCGCAGCGTGAAAGTCGCTTGTAGTGAATGCTTCGCTTAATTCAGTCGCTGGTGGGTAACTAGTGTATCTCGGTGCGGATTTATCATACTTTTTGATCATATCTAGATCAAACTTCACACCAGGTAATAGAAAAACCATTAAATCCTCCGAGGGGATGGGGGGATGGAGATATGGGGGGATGGAGATATGGGGGGATGGGGGGATGTGAAGAATAATCAGTCGCAACTCGCAATTCCCAATTCCCAATTCATAACTCCCCACTCATTTAACTATTAATCTTTTTATAACTATAAGGATATTAAAATTTCTTTATATTTTTCTGGTTCTCGCTCCACCAACAAAATTTGTTGTGTTATGGGGATTACAAGCGCTAGCAACCCAAACTGTGCAGGACTTTTTCAATTCCAGAATTCAACTATTGTATCCTTGTACCCATTTATGGTTATATGGCTATTGAAAGAAAAAATATTCAAGGATTCTCATGGTTAAATCTGTTGACACCCCAGAACCTGAATTACTGAAGCCAGGGATTAAAGCGCCTGTTCAGGAAACATTGTTAACACCCCGGTTTTATACCACTGACTTCGAGGCGATGGAGAAGTTAGACATTTCGGCGAATGAAGCTGAGTTGTTGGCAATTGTCGAAGAGTTACGCTCTGACTATAATCGCCATCATTTTGTGCGCGATGAGGAGTTTAAGCAGTCTTGGGATCACATTGATGGAGAAACCCGACGTTCCTTTATTGACTTTTTGGAACGTTCATGCACATCTGAGTTTTCTGGATTTCTCCTATTTAAAGAATTATCCCGCAGACTCAAAAACAAAAATCCCATCCTGGCAGATGCCTTTAATTTTATGGCACGGGATGAAGCTCGTCATGCGGGATTTTTAAATAAATCAATGGCGGATTTCCATCTTTCCCTAGATTTAAGCTATTTAACCAAAACTCGTACCTATACCTTTTTCCCCCCAGAGTGGATTATCTATACAGTCTACTTATCGGAAAAAATTGGTTACTGGCGTTATATCTTGATGCATCGCCACATGCAAGAGAATCCCCAGTATCAAATTTATCCCATCTTTAGAATGTTTGAAAGTTGGTGTCAGGACGAGAATCGACACGGGGATTTTTTCAAAGCGCTGTTACGCTCCCAACCGCAATTATGGAAAACCTGGAAAGCTAGGTTGTGGGTGCGGTTCTTTTTGCTGACGGTGTTTGTCACCCACACGATTACAGTATTTGAACGAGCAACTTTTTATGAATCTATTGGAATACATCCGCGCAAATATAATAACACAGTGATTGCAGAGACAAACAACACCGCAGCACGGGCATTTCCCATAATTTTAGATACCAATCACCCAGAATTCTTCTGGCGGTTAGAGCAGTGTTCTGAAAATACGCAAAAACTGACGCAGATTAATAACAGCGATCGCTCAAAGTTTGCCAAGTTCTTCTGGAAGTTACCCGCCATTGTTTCTATTATCTGGCATATGTTGCGGCTTTATCTCGTTAAACCCATTGATGCGGAATTAACACGAATTACTATTCATTAAATTCCCCACTCATCTCTTTACTCTGTGTTCTCAGCGTCTCTGCGGTTAAATAAAAAACTCCACGCCACTTACTGGATGGAGTTTTAGGGCATGATCCATTAGGCATAGGGCATATAGCAAGTGGCGTTATTGAGAAAATTTACTTATGCCCTATGCCCAAAGTCGGCGGGCAGTGATCCCTCTCCACGCCACTTGCGGGATAGAGTTTCCCGCCGACTTCCAAGGAATCTCCCCACCCTACTCACTGAGAAAATTCAAGCCTTCTTTGTTGGTGCATTAGTTACTCGTGTATCTATAATTGCTTGCGAAACATTCGGGATAAACCATTTCACTTCACTTGGTTTCAAAATTTTAGTACCAGTTTGATTAAATTCAATTGTGCCGCTATCTGGATTTGTCTTCAAAACTAAGTTAGTTCCGTTGGGAACCTTAATGACAACACCACCTGTCAATTCTAGATTTTGTCCATCTGTGGTTAAAGCAACGCCTGTGATGTCACTAGGTAGATAAATTCCCTTACAATTCCATCTATCTTTAGTTGTCTGACCATTAGCCAAAAAATAGAGTGTAGCCCCATTGGAGTACTTATCCTCATCAAGATTGGGTTCTGGTTCATAGACAGCTAAAGTCTTACCTGTTTGATTACTACACTGTCCCCAGTCAATACCTGACTCAAAGGCATATTTTTGCAACTGTAATTCATTGATTCTGGCTTCGATTTGCTCTGGGGTATAACCCTCTAATTGAGCTTGTGATTCTTTGGTAGTTTGCAACTTATTTAAATCTTGAGTCAGCGCTATGTAATCAGGATTTTTGGTAAATTTCGGGCGATCAGCAAATGAAGGTTGAGCAAAAACTAGATTTACTAGCAAAAGCGCCACTATCAAAATGTATTTGCAGTTTTTCATTTTCCCTGTCCTAATTTTTACAAATGGTTAGGTTATGACTATCTTAAAGGATTGTCAATATTTTCAGAGTACAAAAATTCTCTTATTCTCAATAAAATCTATGTAATTATTTTGTTTTATCTAATACTAACTCATATATTACATTACCATTTCAACTCTTGCTTGGCAACATTACCTAATTCGTTTAATTTTATACATTATTTATTCGATTCAACTCATACTCTAAAACCATAGAAGTCATTGTAGGGAATATTTATAGGATTTACGAGAATTAAATTTCCATAATTCCGATAAACTTTTAAAGTATTATTTTTGACTTTTTGTCGAGATAAATAATTTATTTTTTCTAAAAAAATATTTAAAATTTTTCGATGTAATTAGTGTAGAATCTGCATATTAATAGAAGATTAAGATTATATTTTTACTAGTACTTGATTAGCGAAAATACATAGGATACTATTAAATCTGTCTTGAGAAATAAAACTAACGATAGGCGCCAACCAGTGATAGATATATCAATAACCAGCAGTAAAACTTAGGGATTGCTTCAAAGGGAGATTCAACTCAAAAGCTATTTTAAAATCTCCAGTATCCCTATCAATATATGCGCCATTCAAAATAGCAAAAGTCGCAACATGAAACAGAAAATCGCACCCCATCAGAGTGTATATGGCTTAAAACCAGATTGCCTTTCATTTACGGAAGTCTTAGCCCAATCTTTTGCCGTCATTGCACCAACAAATTAACCCACCATAGAGCGATCGCGGATATTTTAACTCGCTACGGTCATCATTTTATGCCTTTTATATTGATGGGACTAGGGGCTATGATCGTCTTAGAAAGTCGTACTTTCACTCTCCTCAATCTATTGTCTGGCGAATTATTGCCTTCTTTTTGACCCTAACATACAACAATCACCGGCTGGCGCTGGAAGTAGCAAGAAAATCAAGTTATATTCGTAAAGCTGATTCCCCTTGTACACGCCAGCCACGTAACAATTATTTATATGTCACGAGTATTAAATTCACTGCTTCAGTTATAAAGCTGACAAAAACTCTTTTGGCATCCTGGTATACATTAAAAAAAAGAGGAAATGAAGTTGAATATACTAGAATTTTCTTTATTAGTTTGGATTGGCTCATTCACTGCTGGTTTAGTAGGGGCTTTAACTGGCTTAGGCGGCGGAGTAGTGATTGTTCCTTTATTAACTTCAGTGTTTAGTGTTGATATTAGATATGCCATTGGCGCTTCATTAGTATCTGTAATTGCTACTTCTTTAGGTGCAGCATCTACTTATATTAAAAAAGGCTACACCAATTTGCGCCTGGGCATGTTTCTGGAAGTTGCCACCACAATTGGCGCTATAGTGGGAGCTTTAATTGCTACTTTAGTTTCTGTAAAAGCCCTGAGTATTGTACTAGCGATCGTCCTCATTTATTCAGCATACCTTTCCCAACGACCCAAAATCGAACACACTGAAAATGAGCCGGTAGATCCCCTAGCAAACTATCTACAACTTAATGGCACTTACCCAACGACTGATGGATTAATGGCTTACCAAGTTAATTCTATCCCGGCAGGGTTTAGTGTGATGTTAATAGCTGGTGTATTTTCTGGATTGCTTGGTATTGGTTCGGGGGGTTTCAAGGTATTAGCAATGGATCAAGTAATGGGTCTACCATTTAAAGTTTCTACCACCACTAGTAATTTTATGATTGGCGTCACAGCCGCAGCATCAGCAGGGGTTTACCTAGCAAGAGGTTACATCGATCCGGGACTATCAATGCCGGTCATGTTGGGGGTATTACCTGGTGCTTTTTTGGGTGCAAGAGTGCTGACAGGAGCTAAGACGGAAGTTTTGAGAATTATCTTCAGTCTTTTACTCGTGGTCATGGCTTTGAAGATGCTCTACAACAGTCTAACAGGGGGGCTGTAAGATGTATAAATTTAATTCTGGTTTTGGTAATTCTGGTTTTGCCTCACTCTCATCAGTAAAGCCAGAGAGTGAAGTTATGGCAATAGTTTTACCACAAGAAGCTTTAGACTCTGATATCAAACAGTTAGAAGAGAAACGCCTCCACACAGTGGCGCAGTTACCTAATGGCTGTGAGATTGATAGCAATAAAAATGTCACGAAAACAGTAAGTGAGCATCAACTAGAAAATCTGCTCAGTAACCTCTTAAAATATGGCGTTTTGATTGCTAGCACTGTGGTGTTAATAGGGGGAATACTGTACTTAATTCGCCACGGTGGCGAACCTGCAAACTATCACTTTTTTCGTGGCGAACCATCTGAGTTTCGTTCCCCAGCAGGTGTGGTAGATGCAGTTTTTTCAGGTAGTCGCCGTGGACTTATTCAACTGGGACTGCTGCTCTTAATTGCAACTCCAGTTGTGCGCGTAATAATTTCTCTATTGGCGTTTCTCTGGCGACGAGAATTTATCTACGTTATTGTGACTTCGTTAGTATTAGCTAGTTTAACTTATAGTCTGCTAGGAGCTTATTATTAATATTTACTATATGGAGTTTTAGGGCATGGGGGAGCCACTGCGGTGGACGGGTTCCCCGGCATATAGCAAGTGGCGTCATGGCAAAGATTCACCAATGCCCTATGCCCAAAGTCGGCGGGCAACTGTCCCTCTACAGACACCTGGGGATGGAGTTTCCCGCCGACTTCCAATGAATTTTATTTATTATCACCGGACTAATTATGAATTAAGTAATTCCGTAAATAACCCTATATTTTGTTGAATTTTCTGGGTTAAATAAGTTCTTAGCAAATCAAGAGTTTCCCAGGGAGGATTTACGAATAAAACAGCGCCGACTAAACTTAATACTCCTAGGAATAAAGCCAAAATTCTGCCAAAACAACCTGGATTAATTTCTGCAAAACCTAATTTTGTTTGCCCTAAAACAGCAATCATCAAGAAAACAATTCCCAGGATAAATAAGAAGTTATTCAAAGGCAAATTAGTCATACTATTGTGAAGATTCATAGTTATTATTATATCGCGCAAAACAAGATACCCAACTTCTGCGAGAAGTTGGGTATCTGAGGTAGGGGCGCAGGGCAAACGCATCTAAATATTGACGAGCCTGAATCAGGATGAAATACACCAAAACTCAAACTACATAAGGCTTTGAGGAAATTAAATCTCACTGAGTGTAAAAATGATAATCATTATGAGGGAGAGTTAGAGGCAGCCGACGGCTGCCTGAATTTTCACAGTCAGTTCTCCACTCTTCTAGCGTAGGTTTTCTCACAGTCTGATTCTCAATAGTTTTAGATTAATGACTAGGAATCACGAGAAGATCAGCGCAAAGAAAAACTCAATTTATGCGATCGCTACCAGGAAGGGCGGTTACGCCATCGAAAACTCTGCAAAGTGCTTATTACAGATGGCGTGAAGAGTCAGGACGGCTGCCTGTCAGAGAACGTGGTATTCTCACATTTATCAGAAAGAAGAATTACATTCTCCCAGCTCATAAGATGAAGCTAAAACCAAAAATCACGATTGCTGACCATTTTTGGGGAATAGAAGACCCACGAATTGACCGCACTAAACGACACAATTTAATTGATATCATGACCATTGCTGTATGTGCTGTGATTTGTGGAGCGGATGGTTGGACGGCAATCGAGACGTATGGCTGTGCAAAGTATGAGTGGTTAAAAACATTTTTAGAACTCCCAAATGGAATTCCATCACACGATACATTTGCACGAGTATTTGCACAAATAAACTCTCAACAGTTTCAAGAATGTTTTCTTTGTTGGATGAAATCGATACAGAAGATAACTGAAGGTGAAGTAGTTGCAATTGATGGGAAAACCTTACGTAGTTCTTATGATAGTAGTAGTGAGCAAAGTGCAATCCAAATGGTAAGTGCTTGGGCAACTACGAATAAATTGGTGTTGGGGCAGGTAAAAGTAAATGAGAAATCGAATGAAATTACAGCTATTCCAGAATTATTAAAGGTTTTAGAGCTATCTGGATGTATTGTGACAATTGATGCGATTGGTTGCCAGAAAGAGATTGTGAAGCTAATAACACAGCAGAATGCAGATTATGTGATTACGTTAAAAAAGAATCAAGGAAATCTTTATGATGAGGTCGAAAAACTATTCCATTTAGGGATAAGTACAGGTTTTGAGGGGATTGAACATAGCACATATAAAACAGATGAAATAGGGCATGGTCGTCGTGAAATCCGCCACTATGTGATGTTATCTCAAATCCAGTCTCGGCTTAACCCAAATTCAGTTTGGTCAAACTTTAATAGTGTTGGAATGGTAGAATCCGTTCGTTCGTTAAATGGTGAAACAACGGTCGAAACCCATTATTTTATCAGTAGCCTTGAGTCAAATGCTAAACAATTTGGTAATTCTATTCGCAGCCATTGGGGAATTGAGAACTCACTACATTGGATATTAGATGTTGCTTTAAGAGAAGATGACTGTCGGATTAGAAAAAATAATGCTCCACAGAATTTTGCAATTCTCAGACATATTGCAGTCAATCTTTTAGGTCAAGAGAAGCGTGTCAAACGTGGAATAAAAAATAAACAGTTTCTCGCTGGGCTGGATAATAATTATTTAGCAAGAGTTCTAGGATTAGCATAAACTAATATATAATATATAAAAAATTAAATTTTAATATATAGGAAGAATTTCACTTTTCCTATATATCAACATAGTTTTATAAACTCGAATATTGAGTTATTTTAGTATCAATAAATAATCATTCAGTTTCAGATAAGGTAATTCATGTTTAGAAGAAATACTTCATTTATTTTATTTATCATTCCATCAATTTTTACAATTATCTATGTCATTTTGAAATCTCTCTTAGTTTTTATTAATAAATAAGGTGCGTTTGCCC
>CAVYXS010000077.1:0-8986 GCA_963772205.1 uncultured cyanobacterium | reverse complement strand
AACTGCTCTACCATGCTCCAATACTAATAGATTTGGGCAAACTCGATAAGCCTCTTCCATATTATGGGTGACAAATAAAGTCGCACCTGGATAATTAGTCAAAGTTGTAGTCATTTGCTGCTCTAATTGACTACGGAGGTGCGTATCGAGTGCAGAAAAAGGCTCATCTAAAAGTAATGCTTCTGGCTGACTGGCTAAAGCCCTGGCTAAAGCTACCCGTTGTTGTTGTCCCCCAGAAAGTTGATGTGGATAGCGATCGCCTAATCCTGGCAATTGCATAGCTAATAATTGCTCTTCTATCTGTACGCGGATACTCCCAGCAGATAGACCTTTGGGTAAGCCAAAAGCTATATTTTGGGCTACAGTCATATGGGGAAACAGCGCGTAATTCTGAACTAAAAAACCAATCCGGCGATCGCGACTAGGTACGTTAATTTTTTCTTCTGAATCAAACAAGATTCTACCATTAAGAATAATCCGCCCTCTGCTTGGCGTTTCTATCCCCGCCAAACAACGCAAAATCATACTTTTACCGGCGCCCGAACCCCCCAACAATCCTAAAGGTTGTTCATCCGCTGTGAAAGATACTTCCAGATGAAAACTAGACAGGCGTTTTTCAATATCTACAAATAGTCCTGCTTTCGAGGATGGTATATTCAACATAGATGATTCACTTCTTTGTCCCCTTATCCCCCTCTCCCATCTTTTCTCCCGCCGTTCCTGCCAAAAATTAACTACAATAATTCCCGATAGAGAAATTACCATAATTGCGATCGCCCAAAACCAAGCTTCATCCATTGCGCCAGCTTCCACAGCAAAATAAATCGCCATAGGAATTGTCTGAGTTTGTCCGGGAATATTACCCGCAAGCATCAATGTTGCACCAAATTCACCCAAAGCACGGGCAAAAGCCAACGTCGTGGCTGCTAAAATGCCAGGGAGTGCTAAAGGAAAACTAATCCGCCAAAAGATTGTGGATTCTTTCGCCCCCAGGGTTCTGGCTACTAACAGCAAATTCTGGTCAATCTGTTCAAAAGCTCCCAGTGCAGTTTTATACATTAACGGAAAAGAAACCACTGTAGCTGCGATCGCCGCACCATACCAAGTAAAAACGATAGTCATGTCAAACGGTGCCATGAGTTTCCCCACAGGGCCATTTTTGCCAAAAAACAGCAGCAATAAAAAACCGACAACAGTGGGAGGTAAAATTAGAGGCGCTACAAATATCCCCTCAATCAGTGATTTAGCTTGACCTCGATATCTCAGCATCCAGTAGGCAGCAGCAATACCTAAAAAAAATGTGATAAATGTAGCTAACAAAGAGGTTTTGAGTGATATCCAGAGGGGGGATAAATCCTGTGGCATAATTTGCTAGGGAAGAATTGGTGAATACAAAAATTTGTCAGGGTCTGGAAATCGCCCAGACACAATTCCTTTTCACAATTTACCAACTAAACAAGATAAAAGTTGGTAACAAACCCCAAATTACGTGTGTTCACAAGCGCCGATACTTACCCAAGTTGAGGCAACTGTACCATCTGGCGTAGTCACAAACTCTTTTTTCCAAATCGGAGCATTGTGTTTGAGGGTATCAATCCCATAGCGACAAGCTGCAAATGCTTCATGACGATGAGGCGAACCCACAGCTACTAAAACGCTAATTTCGCCAATTTGCAACCGCCCAATGCGATGATAAATTGCTACCCGATTTACATCCGGCCACAAGGAGCGAATATCAGCCGCAATTTGATAAAAAACCTGCAACGCCATCGGTTCATAAGCTTGATATTCTAGCGCTACCACGGATTGACAATTGGTTAGATTGCGAACCATCCCACTCATCAGTACCACCGCACCGTTAGCAGCATCGTCAGCTTTGGTGTAGATTTCTTCCATAGACAACGGCGCAAAGGTAATAGCAAAGCTATCTTCGGCTTTTGGTTGTATGCGAGATGCTAATGTCGTTCTCATCACAGAGTTCTCATTCTGGGGTATCTATATATGTATATAGCGGTTGTTCGCTGTCAAGGCGATCGCTAAAATTCGTAGTGTAGCTTTTTTACAGCGATTTTCAGGTAAATGAACCACATTTGCCGTAGGGGCACAGCACTGCTGTGCCCTGAGAGTGTGGTTCAACTACGTGAAAACTGCTATAAACCCAGAGGGGCGCTGAGTTTTATTCGCTATCAACTTGAGTTATATAGCGGTTATCAGTTGAGTCAAATACACTCCTAAGGGCACGGCAGTGCCGTGCCCCTACACGTGACCATATAATTTGTAAGGCATCCAACTAAGAACCGCTATACAACTCTTGACTCTGGGGGAAATAGTTGTTATTTTTAACTCTATCAGACCAATCGGTCGGAGACAGCTTTGATGTCTAAAGGTGAAGAAACAAAAGTCAAAATTCTCCAACAAGCAGCGGAACTGTTTAATCAACAGGGGTATGCTGGTTCGTCGATTTCCGATATCATGCGGGTGACGGGATTGCAGAAAGGAGGGATATACAATCATTTTAAAAGCAAAGATGACCTAGCTTTACAGGCTTTTGATTATGCGATCGCTTGTGTCAGTCAGCGTACTAGATCTGTATTGCGAACCAAACGCCATGCTGTTGAACGTCTACAAGCAATTATTCAGGTATTTAGCAGCTATGTAGATCATCCACCAATTAAAGGAGGGTGTCCACTGTTGAATACTGCTGTTGAAAGTGATGATGCTCATCCGGCGTTAAGGGAACGCGCTCAACAGGGAATGAATTCTTGGCGTCAGTTAATTTGTTTAATTATTGAGAAGGGAATTGAAAGGGGGGAAATTCGCTCTCATGTGAATGCTGATGAGGTGGCTACAATTTTGATTGCAACCTTAGAAGGCGCCATCATGATGAGCAAGTTATATGGAGATTCAATTCACATGCAGAGGATAATTAATCACCTAAATCAATATCTAGAAAATCTACTTTAAATTTATGGTACAAATCAAAGTTTATGGTTTAACCATATTTTTTTGATAAATTACAAACCGTCCGGTCTATTTTTGCAAATTAATGAGGTATTTTCTATGCTCAAATTTTACTACAACCCCATCTCGCCTAATGCTCGCCGTGTATGGTTAACTTTACTAGAAAAAGGGATTACCTTTGAACCAATGTTGATGAAATTGGATGGCGATCAATTAGAGCCAGAGTTTTTCACAATTAATCCCTTTCATCATATTCCAGTTGTGGTAGATGATGGTTTGCGCTTGGTAGAATCTTTAGCAATTATGGATTATTTAGAAAGTAAATATCCTCAACCTGCAATGCTACCAACTGAACCACAAGCCTTAGCAACAGTGAGGATGGTGCAAACTCTGGCTAGTAATGAATTATTTCCCCAAATAATTTCCCTAATTTATGAAACCGAAGATTCGCCACAAATTGCTAAAGCAAAGCAGCATATAGATAAAGTTCTGCAATTTTTCACAGAGTTATTGGGTGACTCTCCTTACTTTGGTAGTGAACAGTTAACTTTAGGAGATATTGTTGCGGGAATTGGTGTAATTTCATTACCTAATTTGGGTGTCACTCTGAATAATTATCCTAAATTAGATGCATGGTGTCAGCGTTTAATGGAGCGTCCAGTATGGCAAAAAACGGCGCTGAGTCCAGAAGATTTTGAGCAATTTAAGCGGCGAGTTAGAGTTTTAGTGAAGTTGCGTAGACGTGAGTTAAATCAAAGTCGGAAATAGGGCATAGGGCATAGGGCATAGGGCATAGGGCATAGGGCATAGGGCATAGGGCATAGGGCATAGGAAAAACTACGCCTACTTAGCTCATATTGTACGTTAACAGTGCTACATTAAACTTATGCTATTGAATTGGCTTGTAGTCAGCGGCTCTAGCCCTTAAGAGAGGACTAAAGTCCACACTACAAACCTTGAATTATTCACGCCGTTCTACTTACATTATCTTTAAGCAAACCAGGAATTAAATATCTGATTATGGAGCAACAACCGATACAAGTAATTGGAGGTGGACTAGCTGGAACAGAAGCAGCATGGCAAATTGCCCAAGCTGGAGTACCTGTAATTTTGTATGAAATGCGACCAAAGCGCTTCAGTCCTGCCCATCATACAGAAGATTTAGCAGAATTGGTGTGTAGTAATTCCTTTGGTGCAATGGCGAGCGATCGCGCTACTGGATTATTGCATGAAGAACTACGTCAATTAGGTTCGATTGTCATTGCTAAAGCTGATGAACACGCTGTCCCTGCTGGTGGCGCCTTGGCGGTAGACAGGGGTAAATTTGGTGAAGATTTGACGGAAACTTTATCTCGCCATCCTTTAATTGAATTCCGTCGGGGTGAAGTCCCTAGCATCCCTGAAGGAATCGTGGTTTTAGCCACTGGGCCATTAACCAGTCCCGATTTAGCAGCAGATTTGCACCGTTTCACGGGGATGGAATACCTCAGCTTTTTCGATGCCGCTAGCCCAATTATTGTGGGAGAATCGATTAATCGCGATATTGCCTTTATGGCGTCGCGCTATGACAAAGGTGAAGCTGCTTATCTCAATTGTCCCATGAATAAAGCGCAGTATCTACACTTTTGGGAAGAACTCCGCAAAGCTGAACAAACGGAACTCAAAGATTTTGAACGGGAAACGGCGAAATTTTTTGAAGCTTGTCTACCCATTGAAGAACAAGCACTGCGGGGGGAAGATACCATGCGTTATGGCCCCCTGAAGCCAGTCGGTTTGTCTGATAGTCGCACGGGGGAACGTTCTTACGCTGTCGTGCAATTGCGACAAGAAGACAAAGCCGGTCAACTGTGGAACATGGTAGGATTTCAAACAAATCTGCGTTGGGGCGAACAGAAGCGAGTTTTCCAGCTAATTCCCGGTTTAGAAAATGCGGAATTTGTGCGGTTGGGAGTTATGCACCGCAACACCTTTATCAATGCACCCCAGTTAATGCACCCTACCCTGCAATTTAAACAGCGTCCCACATTATTCGCCGCTGGACAATTGATTGGCACTGAAGGTTACACTGCAGCTGCTGCTGGTGGCTGTTTGGCGGGAATTAATGCAGCTAGGCTAGCTTTAGGTAAAGAAGCTTTGAGTCTACCGGCGACAACCATGATGGGGGCATTATTTGAGTTTATCAGTTCCGCGTCACCGAAACATTTCCAACCGATGCCGCCCAACTTTGGGATTTTTCCAGATTTAGGGATGAAAATCAAAAGTAAACCAGAGCGTTATGGACGTTATCGCGATCGCTCTTTGGCTGACTTAGCAAATTGGAAAACCAGTTTGTAGTAGCGCTTTAGCGCTCTTAGCGTTACCAATGCTTGGTGAATAATTTCGTAGTCAGGACTTTAGTCCTTGACTTGAGGACTGAAGTCCTCACTACGGGAAGCAGTAAGGTAATTAAGATAACTGCTTGGCGTGCTTTCATGCATATCAGCCAATAAACTTGCTCAATACTGACATGGCGAGAATGTTTGTGTTACAACTTGGCAAACAAAATTTACAGCTAGTACGTTTGAGTGGGTACATCGAATGTTGTGTTTCTTGTAACTTCGCGCCTTTGCGCCTTTGCGCGAAACTTTTACACCATGAATATTGCCTGTTGCTGCATTTTATGCATTTATTTGATATTGATGCCAGCCTATGCAGCTTCTACAATTGATACTCTCAAACAGCAACAGCAACAAGTTAAGCAGCAGCATCAGCATGTAATTAAAGAACGCGATCGCTTAACTAATCTGCAAACAGAAGCGCAAAAACGCCTGACTGGTTTAAACCAAAATCTCCAAACCACTGACAGTCACCTTCAAGACAGCGAAGCGCGATTAAAAGTTGCTACTGAGCGCCTCCAGCAGTTAGAAGCTGATTTAGCTGTGGCTGAACGTTCATATGAAGAACGTCAAGTAGCTACGGTGGCGCGATTGCGGTTTCTCCAGCGTTCCCCAGAATCACTTGGTTGGGCAATTTTGCTGCAAAGTCAAAATATCAGTGATTTTATCAGCCGTCGTCATCAGCTAAAGTTGGTTTATCAGGCTGATCAGCAAATTTTAGTCAAACTTCACGCCCAAGCACAGCTAATAAATCAACAAAAAACAGATGTAGAAGACCAAAAAAACCAAATTGCCTTGATTCGTCAGCAATTACTGGGGCAAAAAGCCGATTATCAAACCCAGGCGCAGTCACAGTCAGAATTAATTCAACGCTTAAATAGCGATCGCCTGGCTTTGTCAGCCGCAGAAAACCAGTTAGAAAGAGATTCCCAAAATCTGGAAACCTTGATTCAACAAAAGGTAGCAGCCCAGACGAAGACAAACAGCAACGGTAAAAACATCTTGATGAGGGGAACTGGGATGCTGACATATCCTAGCGACGCACCCACCAGCAGTCCCTTTGGTTGGCGGATACACCCGATTCTCGGCTATCGTCGCTTTCATGCAGGATTGGATTTTGCCGCTAGCTATGGTACGACAATACGGGCAGCCGATTCGGGAACAGTGATTATGGCTGGCTGGTATGGTGGTTATGGCAAAGCTGTAATTATTAACCACGGCAAAGGGATAACTACACTTTATGGACATACCAGCGAATTGTATGTTTCCGAAGGACAAACAGTACAACGAGGACAAGCGATCGCATCTGTAGGTTCCACAGGTTTCTCCACAGGCCCCCATCTGCACTTTGAAGTGCGTCGCGATGGTACACCTGTCAACCCTGCCGATTATTTGTAGTTTAATTCTGCTATAATTATTCAGATATAGTGGTACAATTAGTTGGTACGAGGGCGCGTAGCTCAGTGGATAGAGCAACAGATTCCGGTTCTGTGGGTCGGGGGTTCAAATCCCTCCGCGCTCGTTTAGGCTGTAAACCTTACAAAGCAAGTGTTATATATTCCCCTAGGGAACGGTAGAAACCACTATCACTCATAACTCACTCAGAGATTCTATCATTTATGTGAAAAATGAGTGTAGTTTTCATAGTGGACATTAGTACTTATGGGGTAACTACCCCCTGTGGATATCCCTGTCAGTAAATATGTCATTAAGCTGATGTGCAGCTAAATTGTATAACACGAAAACGCAAAATTATTGTAGTGCGGGCATCTTGCCCGCGTCCAATATACAAATTAAATACGCAACAGCTTATCCATGACATTGATTCAATTTATCTGTGTCATGTTTATTGTCATGTTTAATGACATGTTTATTAGGAGGGGGTACTCATCCCAAAGAAGAAACCACTAAAAAAGTGGCGTGTAATCGCTAAACACCTTGATAGTGGCTGGTTTCGGGCACTGTTACTCGTTGTAAGGTTTTACCGTGGCTGTGGGATATCCATCCCTGATGGAAAATCACCAATGCTGGCATTGGGCAAAAAGCCGCTATCGCACCACGAAAAAAAAAGCCGTAGTTGGTACGGTTATTTTTGGCTTTCTCCCCACCTATTGAACATCACCTACACTTTCCCTTATCACCAGTACAAAAGTACCAATAGGGGAAATATTTGGGAGTAGTTCCTGTAAGCTCCAATAGGGCATTTTTCTCACCTCTGGAAACTGTTTCCGGTATTGGTAATAATGACTCTATCCCAGTCTCCAGCTATATTTCCGGTGTTACCAGAACTGTACACTTTACTTCCACTAACACATACTGTGTAACCAAAGTGTAAATGATGTGTAAGTGGTGTGTAACCAAAGATAAATTTTCTATGGTAAGTAGTTGACAACTTTAGTTGTAATAAAACACCACAAAAAAAATACCTTAATACTTGGACAGATGGGGAGACGCTGCTAGAACTTCTCAAACGCAAGGATGAAATTATTGCTCAACATGAGAAGTTAATGACTAAAGAGAAAAAGGCTGCTCCTAATCGTCCTTTAGCTGAATCATTAGAAATAATTTTAGATCAACAAGATGATGAGTTACCTTGTTTAGTTTGTAATTTGTGAATATTAATTTCCATAAATCAACATGAAAAATGAACAACGACAATTTCAAGGAGGAATGCAAATTGCTAGAATACCACAGATTTCCGGGTTGTATGCTTGGTATTACAAGCCTTTATTGGTAGATACTAATGCTCTAACTAAAACTTTGATTTCTTTTTTAGATAATCAAGGAGAAATTCAGACTCAAATTAATATGCGTTATGGAGTACGACTAATTTCAGAATCATCGCTGAATATGTTTTATGGTTCACAAAATCAATCTTTAGCTGAAATATTTTCTGAAGCTATTGAATATGGAGAAAATTTCATTACTCACTTTTTTAAATCAGAAGCAGTTCAACTATTTACGAGACCTATTTATATTGGTATAGCTAAAAATCTATATACAAGAGTGTATCAACAACATTATCTATCTTTAGATCAAATGTGGAATGATGATTCTCGTATTAGTAAATATTTAACACTTTATCCTGATGCAACAGTACAAAAAGTGATGAACGCGCTTGACGTAAATCATTCTTTTGCATTAGAAGCTAGGGTAAGACAAATTACACCTAGAGACTTAATGGTAAATATCTTTCCTACTAGACTCGTCCGGAATATGATTTGGGTACAAAAAAATGGTAGAAAGTAAAATTGACCCTCTACCACTACTTTATTAAATGATTAGTACCTTCGATTATATACAAAAGTATCCCTCGCGTGCAAAACAACTTTTGGGAATTAGTTATGAGCAATTTATTGACCTTGTAAATTGTGCCAAACAATGTCATGAAGAAGAACAGTTTAAACTTGAACAAAGCAAAGTTAGAATACATCGTCGTGGAGGTGGACGCAAAGAAATATTATCCATCCCCGAACAAGTATGTTTGTGTTTGTTTTATCTGAGACAAATACCTACATTTGAAGTTTTAGGAATGTTGTTTGGTATATCAAAAACTTTATCTAATGATACATTTCATTATTGGAGAAAGACATTACGTAAGATTTTGCCTGCAAGTTTACTAGAGCAAGTCGGGAATAAAGAAGGCAGGG
>CAVYXS010000076.1:0-6449 GCA_963772205.1 uncultured cyanobacterium | reverse complement strand
TTTAGTATTCCTCCTTTTTGGTTTAACGATAACTGGGTTGTTTGGTTCTGCAACTTCGTAGCACTGGGGAAGTTCTAGAGAGAGTTGACCTGTTAAGTGCCATAAAGCACTTCGTTTTTCTGGTGGGGTGATGCGGTAAAACAACTCTGCTGTTTTTCTCGCATCGCCAAATTTCCTTAGTTTGACCCGCATTTTGTAGCTGATAATTCCTTGAATGTAGGTTTTTGGGTCTAATATTATTCGGTTTGTATTTTCCCACCACTCAATTTCAACAACGCGATGTCTGCGACGGGCTTCGCCTACGCCATCTAATTCATAGATATTTCTAACTCTGGCATTAGGATGAGATGCAAGGAATGAGTTCACCCAAGCCCTTTGTTTTTTATTAAGCCTGGGCTTGCGATATGAGGATTTATTTTTCATTAGTTACTTTTCCAATTTGAGAATAATATCTCCATTAATACATCAATAAATTAACGAACTTAATCAGTTAATTAATGACTGATACTGTGTTTGTTAATCTGATTTTTGACGGCATACTTTTTATTTGTACTAATGCCTGAAAATGCTTTAATCAAAGCCAGCTTGCTTGTAAGTATTTGTCATTATTTACAAATTATTTAAAATTCATGAATTGAAAAAAGACTTGATATTTATTATTTTCAGTGCTTAGGTTAAATATCAAGTTTATTCATCTAGAAAAGAGATAACTGACGTTCATTCCCTTCTAGTATTTCAGGAGCGGCTATTTTGAGGATTTCTTCTCGTCTTTTTTCTATAATGTCAAGATAGTATTGACGTGAATAGCTCTCATTAGTGCTAATATTAGTAATACCTCTGATTCCGTAATAGTAAATTACTACATCACCAGGCTTTCCTAATTTAAGAAGTTCTTTTTCCCCAATACGAATTTTGCGAGTAATGGAGAGTTTTTCTATCGGGTATTTCCCTGATAAAATCTGCGATTTGACTTCTCTGAAATATTCCTCTGCCGTGGATTGCTTTTGGATTAAGTAGGTTAGATATTCAACAGGAAATTCTTTCTCTAGTCTTGAGCGAGAACGGTTTCTCCAACTACCTTTGCGGATAATCAAGTTATCTTTCAGCCATAACAGATAGTTCTTAGTTCCCCTTTGCGGAATAAACATTGCATTGGCAATAAACTCTAATTTGACGGTTATTCCTTTGGGTAATTCAGACTGAAGTGTGGCATATACTTTTTCTGGGTTTGGATGAGTAAAGAACACCCCGTCAGTATCAACTTCTACAGGGATTGCACCAGCTTCATTGATTACCTCAATCATGAATTGTAGGATGCGCCGACCGTAAGCTGTTACCAAGGCGGCTGCTTCCATATCGTTGAAGGCGAGTTCCGATGTTCCGAAGAACCCAAACTGAGAATTAGCTAAAACTTTGGTGGATTCTCTTTTTTCCTTGGCAACAATGTCTCCGGTGCTGGCAACTTGTTCCAACCTTGATTTCTCATTTACCAAATATTGCAAGATGCTCAAGCCGATTCGCTTTGTATCCTTACGAGAGACAATCCCTTTCGACAATATGGTTTTGGGATACATAGAACTGATATCGATGTATCCAACCTTTTTATATAGTCCTGGAATAGAGTAGGCTATCCCCCCTTGAAATTTATACTTACGGTCGGGTTTGGGTTTGTATCCTGGGTAGTGATGCGAGAATATTTGCTTCCACTTGGTGCCGTTACCAGCGAGGGCTAACTGCTGGAGGTTCATCCCCGGTACAACCAGTGCTTCATAGTGGTATGAGGGTACAAGTCTGTTAGCTATGAGTTGCGTATCTTCCAAGTCGTAAATAAGGTAATCCTTGATTTTCTGCCATCCCCTACTACCAGAACCGGCTTTCCAGCAGGCGAGAATTTCTTCATAGGGGAGAACCAGTCGCGCTTGCTTACGCAATCCCATTTCCAGTACCACCTGTTTAAGCGATCGCCCGTTAGTAAGTTCCTTGGCGACAAAATCCCACCTGAGAACGCAGATAAAGATATCTACGTGCAGGCAGTTGCGGATGAATACCTCCCGAATTTCCAGTGGTTCGCCGCGTACTTGGGCAGTTCGGATAGTGCGCTTCTTAGATGCAATTCCAAATGGATGAGAAATGCCGTGTAACTCGCAGCGGGTGATGAGAAATGGTAGGTCAAATTCTGTTCCATTGTAGGTGTAAATTACTTCTGGTTTGCTTGCTTCTAGGTGTTTGAAAAACTCCAGGAGGATTTTACTTTCGGCTTGATCCATAAAGATGGCAATCTCCCCTATCTCCCTCATACAGCCAATTGCATAGATACGATTTTCTCTTGGGTTTATCCCTGCCGTCTCAATATCGACTACCAGAGTTTTGAGTGTTCCGTAGGTCGGAATATTTACTGTGGGATGCCACTCAGGTATTGGGGTAGTATCTGACCAGAATATGTCGAGTCTTTCCTCATCAACGATAATCTTATTACCAGATTTCGTAATAAAACCTCGGTGGTTATAATTCATAATATCCAAAATTAATTACTCTTTTTTGGCATGAATCCTTGTGGTTTATTTGGTCGTTTATTTGACGATAAAAATACCTCAAAAATGATGTCTAGATTATTAGGAAGTGCAAATATTGAAAGCGGCTGCGTATGTGGTTCTTTTTCTTCTAATAGTGCGGTCATAATCCTGTACCAGGGTACTGCTGCTAATATTGATGTTGTTGCTGTAAGCAGCCATACTGGAAATTCGCGTACTTTTAATTGGTTGTAAGTGTTTTTAAGCTTTGAATTGTATTCCAGCCATGCAAATGCTACTAATTCTTTGAGAAGGTCTTGCCTACCATTGCTGTATATATATTTGCACGCTTCATCTACACATCGCTCATGAGTTTGTTTGTAAGCAATTGTTATTTCTAGCATTTGGATTTTTTCTGCTTCTGGTACTTTCCATTCGTTAATTGAGTCATTGCTGTATAAATTTTTGGCACAGCTAGAGGCAACCGCTAAAATACAGTCAAGGTTTTTTCTAAGTCTGTCAATCTCTAGGAGGCAGTCGTTAAAATGCGCTATTCCATTACTGCATTGAACTGAACTTCCCTTGATCTGTTCTGATAGCTGTCTGGTGGCGAATAGTCCATCGATAGTAAGTGTGCCATTAATGGCTATATCTAAAATTTCGAGAAAACGTTTTTTAAATAATGCGAGGGTTTGTTTACGATCTAAGGTTTTAGGATGGGAATAGATAACCCCGCTAATTTCTGATTTATCGGGACATTCATTTCCTACGCCTGGAAAATGCCTCCAGTAAGGTGGCATTTTTTCACCTTTGGCAAGGCATAATTCGCCAAAACATTTAGAGCATCGCGGTAATTCGTCAATATACGTATCGAAATCTGCGATCGCTGCTGGTAATTCAAGTCCTGTACGAAGGCTAATTGCTGCAACTGGCATAATTTGAATCAGATACTTCCAGAATGCCAGTTGTTAAATTTTGTTGTGGTATTACTTGATATCTTAATTTTTTGCTTCCCAGTCAGGGCAGTCTTTATTAATATTAAGGGTTACTGCACAAGGTAGATATTGCTGTAGATGCAAGTGTATTATATTTAATGTAATTTTTGAATAAGCCTGAAAAAATCTTTCCCCAAAGTTTTGATTGGGGAAAGTAAGTGTTTTTACAAAGTGACGAACATTTGAATTAGGCAGTTTGTAATTGAGACTTCATCTGAAGCTCTTGTACCAGTTGTACCCACGCAGGTGCTTTTTTACCTTTAATGGGAGTAACATTGTTCCAATGCCTTTCGAGTTCAGATTGGGATAAATGTGGGAGTTGTTCCTTACCCCAATTGATAGCATCTTGGATTGTTTTCCAATTAGTCCAAGGTTGTTTTTCTTCTTTGATATTGCTTAACTCAATGAGTGTCGCTTCCAACCAAAGTTTAGCTGCCTCAGAGTCACGCATTAACTGTTGTCTTGACATTAACAGGGCAATACTTGCCTGAATCTGGGTTAGTTCCCACATCTGAGAAATAGTAATGAGTTCCTGCCAAGTGTCTTCCTCCAGTTGAGTAATTTGTCTATTATCAGGAGCAGTTTTAGCCACTAGCAGGTCTTTGAGAAACCCAGTTAAACTTGAGTATATGACGAATGGGTTTTTGCCATATTCGATTAAGTCTTGGAGGATTTGTAAGTTAGCTGTTACCTCCCCTTTAGCAAGGTTTTCGGTTAGGGTAAGTAGGTCGTGTTCGGGAACGACACCTGATAATTCCCAAACCCAATTTGGTGTGATTTCATCTACTCCCAGGTTGCTCAATTGATCGAGCAATACAAGACAGTTGCGAATAAAACCTCCACAAGATTTGACGATCGCCCAAATACCAGGTGCGTTAATGTTGATGTTTTCGTTCTGGGCAACTTTTGATAAATACTGAACAAGTGTTTCTAGTCCTACTCTCCTAAAATCAAACTTTTGACAGCGCGAGATGATAGTTTCAGGAACCTTGTGTATTTCAGTTGTGCAGAAGATGAAAACTACATGACGGGGTGGATTTTCAATAGTCTTGAGGAGTGCTTGCCACGATTGACTGCTTAGGGCATGACATTCATCAATAATGAAAATTTTGTATCTTCCCTCAACTGCTGCAAACTGGGTAGTGGAAATTAACTCGCGGATTGTTTCTACCCCGCTATTGCTGGCAGCATCTAACTCAGTTACATCCAGGGAAGAAGAGGCTGTAATTCCCTTGCATGAATTGCATTCTCCGCAGGGCTTGGTTGTCGGCTCATCGGTTGACTGACAGTTAAGGGATTTAGCGATGATGCGGGCGGTGCTAGTCTTGCCCGTGCCTTTGGGGCCGTTAAATAGGTAGGCGGGTGCAATCTTCTGGAGTGCGATCGCCGTCCCTTGCGCGTCTCCTTTAGGAGAAGGCAGGCGTTGCGCCATCGCGGAGTGACTCCCTCCTGGGAGTATCGCATTTATGAGAGTGCGGACGATATGTTCCTGCCCGATTACTTCATTAAGGGTCTGGGGACGGTATTTGAGATGTAGTGGTTGGTACATAATTTCGATGATAAACGAGTGTTTTATTTACTTCCTACCAGTGTGGTTGGTAGGAAGTTTGATTTTTTAGGCAGTCGCCGCTTCTTTTTTCGTTCGTGGCGATCGTGAGGTTGACTTCCCTTTGTTAGTATCTTTAGCTACTACCGTTGGCGTTTCTATTTGAGGAGTTTCACTATCGTCTGTTGCCTGTGCCACATTTGTTACTTCTTCAGTGCCAGACTCAGTTTGAGTGCTAACCTCTGTTACTTCTTCAGTACCAGGCTCACTTTGAGTACTGACTTTTGCCTTTGTACTTTGGCTATTTACCTTTCCAAACCCCTGCTTGATTTCTACAGGCATTACCAGATACAACTGATTGAGCAGTCCTCCCATTGGGCAGACAATGACTGGTTGCGTGGGTTTGTTGCACCGCACCACTATTTCATCAGTACTGATATGCTTTAATCCTTCAATAAGGTAGTCGATGTTTAATCCAATACTGATGTTTTCTGAATTACTAGTTACTGATTTCATCAGTACCGAGTCAACTGCATCCCCGATATCAGTAGCTTCGGTGTATAGTGTTGCCTGTGTAGCTTCCAATTCCCAGAGGATTTTGACAACCTTTTGCTTGCGTTCGGCTAGATAACCTACCCGCTTGAGTGCGCTCTCAAATCCCTTGCGCTCTAATGTAAATTCATACTCAAACGACCGGGGAATCAAGCTATTGATTTTGGGATATTCTCCTTCCAAAAGTCGGGAAATGAGCTTTGTATTAGGAAGGCTAAACTCGATAGTTCTATCTGATAGAAGAATATTGCACACGCTCGTATCGGCGCTTTGAGAGAGAATTTTGTTTAACTCGCTAAGTGACTTACCTGGAACAGTGAAGTTGATTGAGTCAGAATATTCGCTATCGAGTGTTCCTGTTACTAGCGCTAATTTGTGACTATTTGTACTAGCAGCTTGCCACTTGTTGGTATCAATTTTGAAGTTGACACCAGTTAAAACCAACTTTGTTTCGTCGCTGCTGGCGCAATAGAGTGTCCCTTCAAGTGCAGCTTGGAGTTTCTTGGCACTTAAGTTTATCTCCGTCGGATTTTCTGCCTTTGGAAGTGTTGGGAACTCGTCAGATTTTCCGCCAATTAGTCGGCACTTACCGCTATTGTGAGTAATTATGCAGGCTTGGTTTTCTACTTCTAGAGTAATTTCGCCTTTAACATTACTAACAGTATCAGTTAGTAGTTTGGCAGGAAGTGCTACCTGACCTGAAATTTCGACATTAGCGGTGGTTGTAGTATGAATTGTGAGGTTAAGGTTTGTGCCTGTTGCTGATACTATCCCGTCTTCATCTGCAATCAGTAAGATATTTCCTAAAATTGGGTCAGTGGGTTTAGGACTGATTGCGAGGCAGGG